>NZ_LT838813.1:915000-1220000 GCF_900176595.1 Aquiflexum balticum DSM 16537 | reverse complement strand
GTTAATCTTGTAAAAAGGGTCAGAAGTGAAGTAGATGAAAGGAAAGTAGAGATTGAACTGACCTATCCAGGAAAATCCCTCCAAAGCAAAGCCCAACATATTACTGAAAAAATCAATGGATTTTTTAACACTTGGGACGAAAAACAGTTCAATCAATTGAATCTATTCATGGAAAAATTGATCAACGACTTCAAACCAAACCTTAAATAATGGAAAAAATCAAAAAGAGTTATACTGCAACAGCCACCAATAAGGGCGGACGAAACGGCCATGTCCATAGCGATGATGGTTTGCTTGATTTAGAATTGGCCATGCCCAAAGAGATCGGAGGAACCGGAGGAAAAACCAATCCCGAACAATTATTTGCAGCAGCTTATGCTTCCTGTTTTGGTGGAGCTTTGGCTTTTGTCTCAAGGAGAGTCAATACCGATGATGCCGAAATCACTGTTCAGGTACATAGCGGGGAAGCAGAAAGCGGAGGTTATGGTTTGGCAGCTGATATTTTGGTAAGGATTCCAAAGGCAGGTTCCCTGGAAGAAGCTCAGAAATTGGCCGACTTGGCCCATAAAAACTGCATGTATTCAAATGCAGTGAAAGGAAATATTGAAGTGAATGTGAAGGCCATAGCGTAGAAGAAGAAGTCTAATTTCCCACACACCCCTAAACAACAGATTGCTTGAATTTCAAGGATAAGTGGATAAGCCACTGAAGAAATATCCATTGCGGATGCGAACCTGCTTTGGAAGGATATTGGGAACAAGGTTATCTGGAAATCAAAGGCGGGAGGGGTACATTTGAGTTAGTTTGGGCCAAGTTCCCCTTCCGCAAATAATCTTCTGATTTCTTTTTTATCAAATTTGCCCACACTGGTTTTTGGTACTTCATGGATAAAAATGTAATCTTTGGGTATCTGATATTTCACGAAGTCTCTGGATAAAAAATCCATCAATTCTTCCGTAGATACTTTATCATTTTTGTCCACGAGGACTAATAAGGCCAAAGGTTTCTCTACCCATTTTTCATCAGGTATCGCAATTACAGCTGCTTCTCTGATTTTAGGATGAGCCATCAATGCAGATTCCACCGCGACACTCGAGATCCATTCACCGCCACTTTTTATCAGGTCCTTGGTTCTATCTTTGATTTCCATATATCCATCTTTATCGATGGTACAAACATCCCCTGTTTTAAACCAACCATCTTCTGTAAAGCTTTCACTGTTATTTGTTTTGAAATAAGAGGCAAGGGTCCAAGCTCCTCGAACATGAAGTTCACCCATGGTTTTGCCATCTGTTGGCGCAAAAGCCCCATCATCGGTAACAATCCTTAATTCTATGCCCGGAAAGGCAATACCTTGTTTCGCACGGATTTCCATTTTTTCATTTTCAGATAAATGCTCGTGTTTTGACTGAATTCGGCTTACAGTTCCCAATGGAGAGGTTTCGGTCATTCCCCAAGCCTGTACACCTTTAATTCCAAAGTCTTTTTCAAAACCTTCAATAAGGCTTTTTGGCAGTGCGGATCCCCCGACCAAATATTCTTTGAGGGTTAATTTTTCCTTGGGTGGATTTAATTTCATTGCATGATATACGCCCAACCAAATTGTTGGAACACCATTCGCTTTGGTCACTTTTTCTTCAACAAGGATTTTAATGATACTTTCAGGCTGTAAATTAGAAGAGGGCAGTATAATGTTTGAGCCAGACAGGAGACATAGATATGGAAAACCCCAAGCCATCACATGAAATTGGGGTACGATCAACAGCACAGTATCGCTATTGCTGAAATTTCCTGCATTTGGAGAAATAATTGTAGAAGCGTGTAAAAATGTAGATCTATGAGAATACAAAACTCCTTTTGGCAAACCTGTGGTCCCACTTGTATAACACATGCCGCAAGCATCATTTTCATTTAGTTTGGGCCAATCAAAATCTTCCGATTGCTCAGCCAGCAATTCTTCATAATGCAATGTATTTGGCAAAGTGGTCACAAAATCTTGAGGTGCATTTAATAATATAAAATGCTGTACTGTTTCCAGTAATGGAGCTATTTTTTCTAAAAGGGGAACCAGGGTAGCATCAACAAAAATTACTTTATCCTCCGAATTGTTGATTATATACTCTATTTGATGGCTGGACAATCGAATATTTATAGTGTGGCAAACGGCCCCTATACCGGATATGGAATAATATAATTCTACGTGGGGGCCATGGTTCCATGCAAAAGTTCCTACCATGTCACCTTTTGTGATTCCCAATCTATGGGTCAATGCATTGGCCAACTTTTTACAGCGCTTATACATATCACCAAAACTATATTCATGCCGGGTTTGATCCGGTAAATAGGTTACTATTTTTTTTTGGTGATAAACACTGTTTCCATACTCAAGAATAGTATTTGTAGTGAGCGGGTAATCCATCATTAAGCCTTCCATACTTAAAAATTTAGATTTTTTTTATTTTTCAGTGTTTAATTATGATGTTTAAAACAAATCAGAGGGTTCAAGCACCTCCAATAGAATTTGTCCATATCCTAAATATAACTTCATTTCTTTGAATTTGATCTTAGATGCTGACAGGATAAGCTCAATTTGATCTGGTGTAAATCAATTCAATTCCATCATAAATGGCTTGCGGTAAAACGGAATGATGATCCTCGTTTTCATATTGCCTATATGTAATTTTTAATTTTCTGTTCTCTTCCGATTTTAATTCCTCGACCAGGTTGCCCATTGGTTCTTTCATCATTTTGATTTCAGCTGTTCCCATTGCTGCAAACATATGGGATTCTCTTTTGCTTATCATGGATGCTTTATCCTGAAATAATTCTGAATCATTCCACCAAACAGAAGGTGCAAGCAAAATGTAATTGGAAAACAAATCGCTGTGATTTAAATAGGAATAAAAACCCAACAAGCCACCTAAGGAATGTCCCATAATGCCCCTTGATGCGCTGTCCACCTTATACTCGCTTTCTATAGATGAAATGATGTCTTGCCTAAAAAATTGCAGAAATTCTTCTGCCCCACCGGTTGTCGTTTCATCCAATGGTACTTCTCCCAAATTGAATTTAAGTTTTAAGTTAAATTTGGAAGGTGTAAAGTCCATATTTCTTTGGAGGTTCCAGGCCCGTTCATCACCAACAGAAGATATACCAACCAAAATCACATCTTCCAAATTATTTGATTTGGTTTTATTGGATAAGCTTAATATTCGGTAGCAGCCTGTAACCAAATTTTCCAGCCACCATGCATCCAAATAGTAAAGGATTTTATACTCTTTTTCTGCCTGGTACCCCAGTGGCAAGGTGACTATCAAATTGTAAACCTGACCATTGTCTCTATTAATTTCTTTGGTGACCGTGGTCGGTTCTACGCTGTCGAAGGTATGTTTTTGAGCCTTTGTATCTATAATGATAAAAAGCAGCGCAATTAATAGGATTGTAAGTTGTTTTGTCATAAATGTTTTTCTTTAGCAGCCGCAAAACGGCCATTCCCCTATTTTCATCCTACCTAAAAGCTAAATATAAGTTCAATTCATTGAATTTTTTTGGGGAAGGAAAACTGAAAATGAAATTATAGAGGTAAAATTCCGGATGGCTGAATTATCCGATCTCGCGTTTCCGATAAGTCCAACTTGAAAATTTCCAGAACAAACCTCAGGCAATACGTTTAACCCGCGCTGGTTTTACAAGGCTTGGTATAATCAAATTACAGGTTAATATCCAATGGTTTGCGGTTTAGAACATCGGCAATTTCATGGACTGAAGAAGAGGATGGATCCGCAGGGATTATGGTTCAACTATATGGTAAAAACGTGTTTATTTAGCCTATTCTACGCATTCCAACTAATTAAAATCCGTTTGAGATTTTCGGCTTTTATCAAGTAGTACATGAACCAAAACAGTACCCAAAAAATTACGAATACCAAAAAGAATGCAGCTAAATTCAATCCCTCAGATTGATCCAGGTACACAAATACTGTTGCTATGATTATTGTCCAAATGAAATTATAAAGTGTTGCATTTTTAATACTCATTTCAATAATCCCGGTCAAGAAATTCCAGCCAACAAGTTTATCTGTAATTTTTATTTTTTCAGGATCAGTGAAATCAATAATTATTCTTTGGGAAAAATCCAGTTTAATTATCAGTTTATCGTTTTTCCTTAGAAAAGTGTAATCAAACTTTTTCAATAATTCTTCTGTATTGTCTATGCCCATAATTTTTGCTTAAATCTTTACAATTAGCTTTATTTTACGATTTTTCCAGAATAAGGCACCCAACACCAAGAAAAGTCTGCCCCCTACCCTTATCCATCCTAATTTTACTAATGAGCTCTCAATCTACTTAATAAAAATAAACTAAAAAATAACCAATACAGGGTATATTTTAGTTCAAAGACATCCATTAGGAACAATGAATGTATTTTCTACGATTTAAGGAGAAGTTTTAGGCCAGCTAAGACTGTAATTGACTGCTTTTATTTTATCCAGCCTACATTTTTTCTCCATTCTTCAATTTCCCGTTTCCTTTTTTCAAAGTCTCTGGGTGCCAATTGATTTTCAATTTTCGCCCGTTGTCTAATTATTACTGTTTGGTCTTCAAGCTTATTCAGTCCAATGGATTCCCTTCTTTGATTAACTTTGGTCAAGTCATCATAAAAATTTGGACTTAAATATCCCTGTTCGTCCCAATCAAACTGGGTTCCGTAAAGCTGTGGCTTCCCTTCAAAAACTGCTATCCGATCGGTTAGGTAAGCCAAATATTTAGGGTCTGCCTTATTGTTCATTACAGCAGTTTTCAAAAGTGCTGCACATTTTTTCATAAACCTAGGTAGTCCGATAGCATGTTGAATTACCAACCAGGCTGCTTCGTTGGCTTCGGGGCCAACTTTGTCTATTGTAGGATAACCTATAACCTCAATAAAGTCATTTAATGCCCTGGCATTGCGGTTGTGCAATTCCTTCATTTCCTCATTATACCCTTCGCCAAGTTGTCCGTTTTGAACAAGTTTTTCTCTCAGTGCCAGGTCCGCATTTTTTAGATCTATTATTTTTTTTGCAATACTTTTATAATCCATTTTTTGAAGCCATTAGGTCTTTGCAAAGTGTAAAGAAGACTATCCAAAGAGATTGGGAATTTTACGGACCTAAATAATTCAGATAATAGTCCTTGGCCAGGATATTGTCCCGAATTGGTAATTTTGGTTTTTCTTCAGAAAGGGTAAGCTTTTTTAATTCAATGAAACAGATCAATTGTCTGAATGAAATCCAATCGTGTTTCCTTCGGTATCCATAGCAATGGAGCAAAAACCATGGTCTCCAAAGGGAGCCTTATCCTGCAAAACTTTACCGCCTGCTTTTCCCCCCCTCTTGCTGTTTCAACAACACAATCCTTGCAGGTAAAGTAAAACAAGGTGCCGCCGGATCCAGGTTTCATTTCTCTTATCTTGCACAAGGCCCCACTGATATTGCCTTCCCCTTGTGCCCAAGGAAAACTCAACATTTCCAGGTACCCAAATTCGCCCGGCGCCTGCATGGGTATCATTTATATTTGTAAAACCCATTTTTTCTTCCTTACATCAGGCGACGTTCTTTCAGAACATCTTCCAGATCCTTGTTCTTATTTGGGTTTTTAACCATTCGGTAAATAAAAAAAACCGGAATTGCCATGGGAATGAGGAATCCCAACTTTTTATCCGGCGATAAAATCCAGGCCACAAACCCGAAAATGAGTATTCCGGCAAGAAAACCAATGGATGATGCATGAAAAATTTTAGATTTATTCAGTTTCTTTTTTTCGAGTAAAAGCTCTTCGTCTGTCAATTTGTAAAGGTCCTTTTTTTCCATATCAATTATTTTATGGGATTTTACTTTGTATTAAAGCCAGGAGATACAGACTGCCTGAGGCCAGGCAGGCATTTGGAACCATTCTCTTCCAGCCTACTTCAAACTTAAAGATACTGAATTTAACATTTATTCTATACCTACCGCCTGTCTGGCCGACAGATGCAGACTTTATCCAAGTTGTTAGCACTCGTTTTTCTTTATTAATGTGTTCATTCTTTCTTTAGTGTAAAGGTAGAATCCAATACATATCAATGCGATAAATACTAATGTCACAGGTATCCAGGTGATATCGGCCCATAACCAACGAACACCTTCTTCATTACCCCTGAATGGCACACAAAGGATTAACAGAAACATGGCGAAGTACAATAAGTTACTTTTCATATACATCTAATTTTAGTGAAAATTTATGATGCGCAAATATTCCTTTTAGCATGGATCGGAACAAATAATTTAGGGTTGATATGGGGTTGATATTTTATTATAACACTGAATATCAAGGTTTTAATTTCAACTCTTTCCTGCTTTTGATATCCATTTTCTTATATATCTGATTAATGTGTGATTTCAGCGTGCTTTGTTCGATAAATAGCTCGGTCATTATTTCCTTATTTGTCTTTCCCGAAATAATCAAGTCATACACTTCCCTTTGTCTCTCTGTCAATTCATTAAGTAGGGCATCAACTCCGTCACTTTTTATTTTGGACTGCTCCTTAATCTGATTTGAAAGGCTTAAAATTTTCTTATTATTGATTTTAAAATAGATAGCAACTAAGAAAGAGCTAACTACTACCATGAAGAAGATTAGAGCAGGGTATTGGTGTAAGATAAAGTTGATTTTTCCACCACTTGACCTTATTGAAATTGCTAAAGATGATAATACAAGAGCAATTCCAAGTAGATACTTTTGATATTTTGGAAGTAGCTTTTTTAGTAGCATTGATATGTTAGCCTTTCGTTGTTCTTTTCTATTCTACATTATCATTTACTTCATCAAACGAATATGTAAAATGTGTTGCTTGTAATTCGCTGGTATTTGGGGTAGTTCTGTAAAAGTTTACCGCTTGATGGTCGTTTGTTTCAGCTTGTACAAAAACTTCACTGAATCCATTCTTTTTACAATAGTCGTTTAAGGTCGCAATTAATAATTTCCCAATTCCTTTTCTTTGAAATTGGGGCGACACTGCCATGTCATACATTTAAGCAGATGGTCTTTCTGTGTCGTACCTATACAAAACGTGTGCAGTAAGTCCACCAAGTAAACTATGGTTTGCCTTTGCTACAAACACTAAAAAACTTTTGTTGTTAAGAAGTCTTTGTAAATATGAATTTGTCGGAGGGGAAAAGTTCTCCCATTCAAAAACCTTTTCAAAGACTTTAATCAATTCAGAAAAACAGTCTGTGTCTTTAGATCTAAGTATTTGTATTTCGACATTCATACAATAATTCTTGTTTTAAGTTTTACTACTTATGGTTTAGTAAAGTTCTTCAATGATCTCTAACGGCGGTTTGCAGCTACACGCAGGTGGGGATTTTTAGCACTGAACCTCAATAAAAGTACAGTCCCGAGCTATCGGGATGGTTTAGCTCTTCACTTTCATAGAAGCACTGAACCCCACTTGCGTGTAGGTTCTGCTGACGGTAGTGGTTCTTCTCATTCGCTTTCATTGTCAATTTGTTGCAACAAAAATTCTTGTCCAAACGTAAGCTTTTTTGCTAACGTACTATTCGGTTCTATTACTCTCCAAAATGGTGTAATTTCTTCCAAACTCTTACCTTGCTGTAATTTTTCATAGTTGGCTTCGGCTACAATTCTTAAAAAAATCCCTGTCGTTACAGGACAAGTGTAATCAGCATTATGTTCCAATGCAAGGTCCTTCCGCAAAGTTTTGGTGTTTACCCGCTTTCCAAACCCAATTTCCTTAACATACTTGTCAATTAGTTGTGGTGTTGCGATAAACATATTACTACCTGCTGGAATATCCGCAAAGTCAATTTCAATTCGTTTTAATTGTGGCTCTTTTTTAGCGTTCAGTTTATCAAGCCAACTTTTTTTCTTTGCCATTTTATTCTCCTAATTTGTTTTTCAAATTGGTCATATAAACTTCCATTGTTTGGTCAAGGTCAACAAATATTGAACTCATAACTCTAAAAAATGGATTCTCAATACTAATTACTTCTTTGAAAACAACTTTTGTTCCTGTTGTCGTTTGCTCAAAAGTACCTATCCAATAACCGTCGAAACTTTTTGGCTCAATTATCTCAATTTCAAAAAGTTGATTTTGAATTTCCTGCTTTGTTTTAAAAGTGATGGGTGTTCCTTTTTTGGGGACTTCCGTCCAAGTGTCTTCGTCAATAATATTGATTTCTTGAACGTCACTTCGCCACGATACTTGATTTTCCACATCTGTGACAATTTGGAAAACCTTTTCAGGTGAACTTTTAAAGGTTGCTTTTTTGACAAATTCTCTTTGTTTTGGAAGAAATAAACCAATAGCAAATGCTAGAGCAAAAAGCGCCAAAATAGATAAAACTGCGACTATCATCTTTTTTCTCATTTTTTTTATGATTTTGTGAATGATAGTGCAAATTTACCTTTGGCCATTTATCTTTATTTGACGTTTCTTGCTATTTGATGGGTACATAAAAATCCGTTACATAATTCTCAGGTTTGAAAAACTGTGGCGATTTAATGTACCATTCCAAAGCAGGCTTATCTTCCAATTCCCAACCTTTTTCAAAAAGACAAACATTATAGATGTAGTCATAAACCGAATAAAAGTTTTCGTATGCCCCTCTATAACGGAAAATGGCAAATTTTCCACCATCTATCTTCTTGTAACCGATTTCGCCTTTGGGCTGAATAGGTTTGTTCAAAATTACACAGGCGTCAAAACGGATTTTTTCTTCATCTGTCAGGTCTGGATTGTCGTGAACTATTCCTAATGTTGTAGGCGTCAATTTCAAAACCAAATGAGTTGCCGCCCAAAGCATAAGTCGCTGAAATGAAGATGCCACTTTGTCGTAAGAACCTGTATGTCTGATATAAGCCAAATGTAAATCCGGAATGTTCTTGACAATCGGTTCTTCAACATGCAAATCATCCAGGTTTACAGCTTTTTTTAGGTAATCTTTTTTCTTTTTTTCAACTACTTCTTGAATTGCTTCTCTGTATTCTTGTGGTGAGAGCTGAAAATATCTTTTGAAGGCTCTAGTAAATGTTTCGTGGTTTTCAAAACCATTTTCAAGAGCAATTTGTCCGATGTCGTCTTTTGAATGTTTTAATCGTATTGCAGCTCTTTCAGTTTTCAGTCGCAGCAAAAATTCTTTTACCGTTTCACCCGTCAAAGACTTAAAAATTCTATGAAAATGATATTCAGATAGAAATGCTTTTCCGGCAACGTCTTTCAAGAGAATTTTCTTGTCAAGATTATTCTCAATGAATTGAATTGCTCTATTCAGACTTTCAAGATATATCTCTTTCGTTTCTGTCATATTGACTGTTGGGTGTGTCTTGTTACCATTACCACCACCGTGATTTAGCTTGGAGACGGCGGGCGTTCGGAGCCGTTCCCTTCCAACCTACTCCTATCTTTTTAAAGATATTTATTTTCAATTTTACTCGGCTCCGCCCGCTGGATCCCAGGTGATGTTGGACTCAGTTCTTTATTAGGTTTACTATCAGTTTAATCATCAAATCCCTTTGATCAGGTAGACTTTGTGCTACTGCCAATGCCAATGCTACCAATGTAATTTCATTTACTTTTCTTCTCCTTCTTTTTGAACTTGGCGGAAATTCCGCCAAGTTGACTCTTTATCCAATTCTCCCTCTTTATAAATATTTCGGATATGCTCACCAATCGTCCTTCTAGCTTTGCCAAATAACTCAACTAGTTGCTCTTCGGTAACCCAAACCGTATCCTGCTCCCCATCCAAAATGATTTCAAATTCATCACTACCTTTGGAAGGTTTGAAGACCACTATTTCAGAATTGAAGTCAACTGTTTCCATGTAGGAAGATAAAGTTTTTTGATAAAAATATTAGTTCATTGTTTCAAAAAACCTTTGATTTCAAAATTGCCAGGATCTTTAACAGCATATTCTATTAAGACCTTTGATCCAATTTCCTTTTTTTCGATTCTCTGAGAAAGTTTTTTCTTCTGAAAATAGACTGAATCGTCCACCTGATAGGATATTGTGATAATTTGAGTAAATCCTCTCCCCATTGGCCCATACCCAAGTGCATTATCTGTGATTTCAGCTTTTGTCTCTGCCGTTTTCGTCCATGGAGCAAATGGTATTTCAAAATTATTCCATGCTAGGTATAGAAAAACTCCAAACCCCAATATTCCGATTATCCAAGGATTCTGCTTTGCCATTTTAGAATTGAGTCCAATCGGGTCAGGCAAGGGAATTTCACCCTCACCTTCCCACAGAACCGTGCGTGAGACTCTCACCTCACACGGCTCTTCATGTTTATAAGTCGCTTCGGTTCTAATTTACCTAAGGTTGAACCAATTTCCAATGCTCAAACAGGTTTGGGGTAGACTTGTATTGTTGCTTTAGCCATCTGACTGCCGCCCATTTGAAAAGTCCTTTCTCCCATTTCACCCACTTGAGTAACCGGTGGTTGAGTTGATTCCATATCTCACGTATGGATTCTCCTCTAAGCTTATGATAGTAATTGAGCAGTCCTCTGATGACAGGATTCAAACGATTGGCTACTTCCTTTATGGGTTTGCGCCATTTATGGATTTGCATTTCCCTGAATTTGCCGAGTATTGAAGTTCTGGACTTGATACTCACAAATGTTCCAGGTAGTAACATCCCCTTTCCTTTGATGGTCTGCATCGATGCCTTGATCGTGAATCCAAGAAAATCATACTTGCGGGGATACTTAGTATCTGACCAACCTCGTAGGTTCACAATCTTGGTCTTCTCAGGGTGCAACTCTAGGAAGCAGGTCTTCATCCGCTGACGTACTTGTCTTAACATGAATTGTGCTTGCTTCTCTGTCTTGCAGTGTATCACCACATCGTCTGCATACCGTTCAAATGGTTTCTCAGGATGATATTTCCGCATCCATTCATCAAAAGCTACATGCAGATAGAGATTCGCAAGTAATGGACTCACTACGCCTCCTTGAGGTGTGCCTGCTTTTGTCTCCTCGAAAACCCCATCTGCCATGATGCCTGCATTTAGCCATCTGGAGACGTACAAGGCTATCCATTCATCCTTACAGTAATATCTCAGTGCTTTCATCATCAGGCCATGGTTGATATTATCGAAGAACCCTTTGATATCAAGGTCGACCACAAAGTCATGCCCAAAACAATTTCGCTCTGATTGTTTCACTGCTTGGTGAGCATTACGGTTTGGTCTATAGCCAAATGAACTCTCGTGGAACAGTGGCTCAAGTTGTCTCTCCAAATACGCCCTTACTACTTGCTGTGCGATACGGTCTAGAAGGGTGGGGACACCCAATTTGCGAATACCTCCGTCCTTCTTGGGTATCTTCACTTGTTTGACTGGCAAAGGAAAATAGCTACCCGAGGTCAGTCGATTCCATAACTTATAGAGGTATGAGGATAGATCTTTATCCAAGTCCTCCCAACTCATTCGGTCTATGCCCGAACTTCCTTTGTTCGCTTTTACTTTCTTGTACGCTTGCCATACCATCAGTTTGGTAATTGGTTGCGATTTTGTCTCATAGTAGTCTGTCATCCCAATTATCTTGGTTGTAAACTGGTTTGAAACTAAACATGCCTGCTCCTTCACTCCATTCCCATTACAGAAATTTCATCGCTACTACGAGCAGGTCTGCCCCCTATGCTTCACCCAACCACAGGTGCAGGTTTCCTCTCTCGATTTGGCCTGACAGCATAGAGTTCACTTGTTCCTTGAAATGGCCTGTACTGCGTTCCTGCCAGCTTAACCCCGGATGCGATGTGGCCAGTATATCCGATCGTCCGCCACACTTTGTCATAGGTACAAACGTAACTACCTATTTTTCACATCGTAATTTGCCTTATCGAGGCTTCGTCACTGGTTCATTTTCATTCAGCTCCATCAGTACTCACCTACAGGGATCAATGTCCCCGTTTTTCCTTACCGCTCACCACATATTGGTTTCCCAGATATGCAGCGTAAGGTAGTTTGATAGCTGTTTCGGTAAACCGCCATCGGAGGGCCTCTCTATTGGTTACCCAATAGTCCTCCATCCATTTCAAAGCATTCAGCCTTAAGAGGGCTGATTCAAGTCACACGGGATTCAGCTTGGAGACGGCGGGCTTTCGGAGCCGGATTCTTCAAGCTTACTCCGAACGCCTTAAAGATACTGATTTTCATAGTTACTCGGTACCGCCCGCTGTATCCAAGGTGATGTTGGCACACGTTTATCTTTTCACAAAGTAGTTAAATGTCCCTTTATGATATCTGTAAACATTATCATCGCCTTTAGAGAGGATTACTATTTCTGGAAAATCTTTCTCCCCAAAATCACCTCCGACATTAAACTGAATTCTTACGGTATCATTCTCTACAAATAAACCTTTTGAACACCCAATTATTTTATTGTTCGTGGTATCTGCTAATGACATATCTGAAACTTCACAATCAAAACTGGCATCTACTATTTTAAAATTAGGTTGCGATAAAAAGACCTTAACATCAATTAGTTCTCCAATTTCAACCGTATCAGGTGATATTGCTTTCATTAAAACAGGCTCTATTGCTTCTCCATTTCTATTTGTAGAATTCACATTCAATATTTGATTGCCATTTTGATATTGAATGTTTTCAAACCTTTTTTCTGCACATGATGCAACAATTAGTAAAGTGAAAATCATTAAATAGATTTTTTTCTTGGATGAATTATTATACCCATTTTCAACTTTAAATTGGTGCTTTGATACAATCATTATTGTGATAAGAGCCAAAACTAGAACTGCAAAATATATTGGCTCAGAATAAATGTATTCCCATTGTTCTCTTAAGGACATTTTTCGGCTTTCATTATTAACCATTAAGATATTTGAATAATCGAGCTTTTTGGAAATGCTGATAATTAAAAAAACTGAGGAGGTTAGTATTGGAAGAATGAGTGAATAACTTCCTATCTTCAAACCTAACTTTTTTGAGGTTAAAAACCCTAAACCACCAATTATTACTGTAAGCCAAAACAGAAACTCAACAACTATTTCCCAATATGGTCGTGCATATCCAAAAGTTCCTTGATTAAGTCCCCAAGTTAATTCATAATTTAAAAGATGATATCCTGCTTTAACAGCAAAATAACCTCCTATGAGGAGAAAAATTACTCCGATTAACTGGATCACTTTTTTCATTAAGTTTCTGAATGTGGGGTATCGTTTTGAAATGTGTGCCAATCGGGTCAGGCAGAGGAATCTCACCCCCACCTTCCCACAGAACCGTGCGTGAGACTCTCACCTCACACGGCTCTTCATGTTTATAAATCGCTTCGGTTCTAATATACCTAAGGTTGAACCAATTTCCAATGCTCGAAAAGGTTGGGAGTTGACCTGTACTGCTTCTTCAGCCATCTGACTGCAGTCATCTTGTACAGCCCTTTCTCCCACTTTACCCATTTGAGTAAGCGGTGATTAAGTTGGTTCCATACTTCGCGCATGGGTTCCCCTCTTAGCTTGTGGTAATAGTTGAGCAGTCCTCTTACAATAGGGTTGAGACGCTGGGCAATCTCCCGTAAAGGCTTACGCCACTTGTGGATTCCTAAATCTCTAAATTTCCCCAGTATTGATGTTCTGGACTTGATGCTCACAAACGTACCCGGCAGTAGCATTCCCCGTCCTTTGATAGTTTGCATCGATGCTCTGATGGTGAAGCCCAAAAAGTCATACTTCCGAGGATATTTGGTCTCCGACCAGCCCCGAAGGTTTACTATCTTGGTCTTTATAGGATGCAGTTCCAGATGGCAGTTCTTCATGCGTTGACTTATTCGCCTTAACATAAATTGCGCTTGTTTCTCTGTCTTGCAGTGTACCACCACATCATCTGCATACCGCTCAAATGGCTTTTCCGGATGAACTTTTCTCATCCATTCATCGAAAGCCACATGGAGGTAAAGGTTGGCCAGTAATGGGCTCACCACTCCACCTTGGGGTGTGCCTGCACTTGTTTTCACATGCTTCCCCTCTGCCATGATTCCTGCCTCCAGCCATCTGGATACGTACATCGCAACCCATTCGTCCCTGCAATAATGCCTCAGGGCTTTCATCATCAGGTCATGGTTGATATTGTCAAAGAACCCTTTGATATCAAGGTCAACTGCAAAGTCATGGCCGAAACAGTTCCGCTCTGATTGTTTGACTGCCTGGTGGGCATTGCGATTAGGACGATAGCCGAAGGAACTCTCATGGAATAGAGGTTCAAGTTGTTTCTCCAAGTGCTGGCGTACTACTTGCTGGGCGATACGATCAAGAAGAGTCGGTACGCCTAATTTGCGAATACCTCCATCCTTCTTTGGTATCTTCACTTGCTTAACAGGAACAGGAAAATAGCTCCCCGAGGTCATTCGGTTCCATAGCCTGTAGAGATGTGAGGTTAGATCTTTGTCCAAGTCCTCCCAACCCATCCGGTCTATGCCCGCACTGCCCTTGTTGGCTTTTACTTTCTTGTACGCCTGCCATACCATCAACTTGGTAATTGGTTGCGATTTTGTCTCATAGTAGTCTGTCATCCCAAATAGCTTGGTTGTAAACTGGTTTGAAACTAAACATGCCTGTCCCTTCGCTCGTCTCCCATTACAGGATATTCTTCGCTAATACGAACAGGTCTGCCCCCTATGCCTCACCCAACCACGGGTGCAGGTTTCCTCTCTCGATTTGGCCTGACAGCATAGAGTTCACTTGTTCCTTGAAATGGCCTGTACTGCGTTCCTGCCAGCTTAACCCCGGATGCGATGTGGCCAGTATATCCGATCGTCCGCCACACTTTGTCATAGGTACAAACGTAGCTACCTATTTTTCACATCGTAATTTGCCTTATCGAGGCTTCGTCACTGGTTCATTTTCATTCAGCTCCATCAGTACTCACCTACGGGGATCATTGTCCCCGTTTTTCCTTACCGCTCACCACATATTGGTTTCCCAGATATGCAGCGTAAGGTAGTTTGATAGCTGTTTCGGTAAACCGCCATCGGAGGGCCTCTCTATTGGTTACCCAATAGTCCTCCATCCATTTCAAAGCATTCAGCCCTTAGGGGCTGGTTCAAGTCACACACGTTTGGGCGCTTGGCGAAGAAGCGGATTTCGAAGCACTAAACTGTCTACCACCACTGTACTTGATACGAAGCACAAAGCTTCATTTAAGCACTGAACCCGCTTTTTTGCCAAACGCCTGTTACAAGCTGGCCTTCTGTTATTTGAAGTAAAAGTCAAGTCCATCTACCGGGTTTGTTTTAAAATATTGTTTGTCCTGATGTGTCTCGTTTACGAAGCTGAAAATCTGTTTTGCTCTTTCAATTTCCCCTTGTTTTGGTGTTGAGAATAGTCTTACTGCTCGTGTTCTCCAAATTTGTAAATATCCAAACGCCAATTGTCTTATGTTCTCGTTTTCATCAATTGTTCCAATCATCAAGTCGGGAATTGCTGTCCAACCGCCAACCTTGTTGAAGAGTTTTAGCATTGACTTTTTTAAGTCATAATTGCCTGTTTCGTAAATGCTTTTTGCCTTTGTCAAAACTTCCTGTCTCGGAATATGTGATAAAAATTCAATGATTACGTTTCTAAGTCCAAGATATTGGCTGTCAAGGTTCGCAAATGCAAAGTCATAAGCACTTTCTTCATCAAGTTTACAAAGAGCTAAAAACGCTGTCTTTTCAACTCTTATTTTTTTGTCTTTCAGATATGACTTAACTGTTTCCGAATACTGTTTACCTTCCGTTTCAGCAAGTCCGATTAATGA
This sequence comes from Aquiflexum balticum DSM 16537, assembly GCF_900176595.1. Lineage (GTDB taxonomy): Bacteria > Bacteroidota > Bacteroidia > Cytophagales > Cyclobacteriaceae > Aquiflexum > Aquiflexum balticum. The sequence continues at coordinate 1,204,209 of NZ_LT838813.1, read as the reverse complement.
CCCAATGACTTGTTTGTTTTCTTGTAAGTTGTCATTGTAAAATTTAGCAAAGTCAATGTTTGACTTTTTAAGCGTAAACCTTGCAAAATGTCGGATTGTAGCGGAATTGTCCGCTAAAAACTTCTTTACAATAGTTTTAAAGTCGTTTTGGTCTTTTAAGCAATAAAGTGTTTGAAGTCGGACATTCGCTGATTTGTCATTCAGTAATTGTTTGATTTCAGTTTGCCCAAGTTTGTCAAAATGGTTTATTGCTAAGTTCCTAATCAAAAAATGTTTGTCGGTTAAGAACAGTTTTAATTCTTGTGGATTGTCGCTGAGCGAACTTGAAATATGTCTTGCTAATAATATTCTTAGCTTGTCTGGATATTTTTTGAAGTTGTCAATTACATATGTCCTGTTTGTAGAAGCAATGAACTCACAAATATCTTGATAAATTCCGCTTAGGTCTGTCCGCTCAACCTTTTGAAGCCACTCAAAAATTGGCAAATTTTCAATTAAGCTGTCAATGTAATTGGTTGTTTTGTAGTTGTCAATTCCATTTAGTGCAGCTTGTCGAACTGGCAAAACCCAATCAGCTAAACGATAGATTAAAAATTGTATAGCTCTTGAACTATCAACCTTTGAAAGTTTTTTAACTGCTTTTTCTCTTACGTATCCACTTCCATTTAATGAACTAATTGCAAGTAACTCTACATATTGTTCCTTTGGAAAATTGGCTTCATAAAAGTCAATATCACTTTTTGAAATACTGCAATGTTTGAGAGTATCGTAATATCCTTTTTTGCTGTCAATTTTTTTAAATAGGTGAGTAATTGTCCTGCAAGTGGTTTCTCTTATTTCTTTATTGTCGTCTTTTAGAAACTCTGTCAAGCTGTAAATAAGACTTGGATAACCGTCATTGGCAATTTTAGTCAAGGCGTTAATTTTCTCTTCGGTGTTGTCCTTTGAGAAAAACCAAGTCTTGTTAGGTCGTCTTAAAATTTCTATGTATTGCCAAATTTCCATTTCTTGTTGTGTCGTCTTTTAGGCTTGCTTGTAACGTAAAGTGTTTTAGACGCAATCTAGCCAAAAAAATAGCCAAAATAAATTGGCGTTTCAAGATTGCGTTTAAAACATAGTTGGACTAAGCCGTGCTACACCTATGGGTATTTATCTGCTTTGCTTTGAAGGTTTTGTCTGGTTTTGGACCATTGTCCTGAAGTTTTGGACGGATTCCGCTTTTTTACCCGGAAATTTTGTTTGGGACCGGGCATACCTTTCCCTGTAACAGAACCTCTGTTTTGTTTTTCTTTCAGCTTTTCAAAGAACTTCATCCCTGCTTTTTCATTCAGGGACCGTTTCCTTTTTCCCCGGGCGGGGCAAAGACCATCCTTCCGTTCTTGCAGCAGGTACACCTGAACATCTCTTCTCCGAAAATCTCCTCCATCACCTCGTAGGTGCTCAGCCCATGGTAAAATGACACCTCCCTTGTTATGTTCAACAGCCTGAAACATTCATTCATTTTGGTGTTGCTGTTGGCCGAGGCCAAGATGCCGTAATAGCGGATTTTGTAGAAGCCTGTTGGCAGTACATGTTGCATAAATCTTCTGACAAACTCGGAACAGGCAAGCAACATGGTTTTGGTTTTGTTGTCCCTGTAATCCTTCCACCTGAACTTTACGGTTTCACCATCTGTATCCAGAATACGGCTGTTGCTGATCGCTACCCTGTGGGTATACCTGCCAAGGTAGCTGACCACCTGGCCCGCCCCCCTGAAAGTCTTCTTGATATAGACATTCCACATCTTTGCGTAAGATTCCCTTTTCAGACTTTTGATATCGGCAAACAGCTCTTTCTGCCCGTCAGGTATCCTGAGAAGGTTATCCTCCAGTGCTCCCAGAAGCCTTTCCATGAACAGTCCCCGGAACACGGACGAAAGGGCCTTTACCGGAACGAAGAACTTTTTACCGGCATACAGCCACTGCATCCCGTCACTGTCAAGGCCTCCTGCAGGAACCAGCATATGGATGTGGGGGTGGTAGTTCAGGGATTGGCCCCAAGTGTGGAGTACCGACAGACAGCCGCTTTCGACTCCCAGAAATACCGGGTTCAGGGCCGTCTTCTTTACTGCTTTTGCAGAACATTCAAAGAGCAGGTTGTAACAGAACCTCTGGTTGATGTAGAACAATGGATTGAGAAACTCAGGAACCGTAAACACGGCGTGAAAGTACCTGACAGGCAGAAGCCTGCACTTTAGCTTTTCCACCCAAAGCTGCTGCTTGATGTACTGGCACTTCGGACAGTGGCGGTTCCTGCAGCTGTTATAGCAGACTTTGACCCTACCGCAGGAGTCACAACAGAGACTGTGTGAGCCCATTTGTGATGTCCGGCAATGGAGGATGTCGTTAAAGGCCTTTCTCTGGTCAGGGCACAGATGCTTCTGCGACAGGAAAACCTCCTTTTGGGAATCCAGGACTGTTGAGAGTTCGGCCCCACCATTCCTCTTGTTGACAGCCTCCATCAAAGCTCATCCAGGGGACTTTTGATCTGCGCGGGGGTCAGGTTGCTTATATGCAGGTAAACCGTAGTGGTCTTAAGGGACCTGTGTCCCAACAGCTCTTGGATAATCCTGACATTGGTTCCCTGCTCGAGCAGATGTGTGGCAAAAGAATGGCGAAGGGTATGGAAGCACGCCTGCTTTTTTATCCCTGCTTTCTTCATAGCCTTTTTGAGTATACAGCGGGCGCTTGTCTCACTGTAAGGCTTTCCCGGTTCTTGGCCTTCAAAAAGGTAAGTAAGTGGACGGTAGCCTCTGAAATAATCCCTGAGCTTTACCAGTAACTGCTCCGGAAGAAGTGTGTACCTGTCTTTATAACCCTTTCCGCCCCTGACTTTGACCTGCATCCGGTCGCTGTCAATATCGCAGGGTTTCAGGTTGATTACCTCTCCCATCCTGAGTCCTGAGGCGTAGGTGAGAGCGATCAGGCAATAGTGTTTTCTGTTCCTGATACTCTTAAGGATATGCGACACTTCTTCCTTTGAGAATACAACCGGAAGCAGCTTGGGACGTCTTGGCCGTTTGATCCTGATAGTATCCCAATCTCTTTCAAGCACGTCTTTGAAAAGTATTTTAAAGGCACTGATTGTCTGGTTTATGCTTGATACCGAAAGTCCGTCCAAACTGATCCTTTTAAAAAGGTAGTCCTTTAATTCGGGGATACTGATCAGATCCGGACTTTTTCCAAAATGAGCTGATACTACAGATACCAGGCTAAGATAGGTCTTGATGCTTCTGGGAGAATAATGTCTGTAGGACATCTCCTCATACATCCTCTGGCGCAAACTTTTTTTTCCATGATTAAATTAGTTAAAGATTGAACATGGAATAAATTTAATACATATTGTTAAAAATCAGGCCTTTATGATGGAATACAGAAAAACTACCGACGAAGGAGGTTTAGTTCAACGGTTGGCATATGGCTTGTGGCGGTTTTAAAGCACTTTCCTGCCCACCGAAACCAAAGCTGGCTACTAAGCGAAAACCTTGCTGGTAGCCGTTCGCCCGCCATAAGCTATATGCGTTGTTGTGGTGCGTATTTTTTAGTTCATAAATTTTGTCATTATACCTAATTGCAACAACATAAATCCGCTTATTATCATTGCGAAAATTGCAAATTTCTTAATATCACTCAATCCTCGTCCTTCCTTTAAAATCAATCGCCTAAAGTCAGACGAAATTAGACTAAAAAGAGCAGTCAAGAACAAAAGACCAACAGCTGTCAAAACTCCGTTTCCAATGGGAAAACCTTCTTTGTCGCCAAGAAAAAACGGAATAATGTCAGTTAGAAAAAGCAAGTTCCAAACTACTATTGCTCCGATTGCGAATCCTTTTTTGATTGGAAATCCACCTTTCGATTGTTTTTCAATTATCGTTCTGTCAATTTTCTGATTTGTTTGGTTTTCACTACTTAAAAACCCTGTTTCTTGGATTTGTCGAACGACCGAATTCGGGTCTTTAAAAGTCCAAAATATAACACGTTCTTTATAGGTCGAAACATTATGATTAATTTTTATTCCTTGTCCGAGAATTGGAATCATTGTATAAGGTTCGATTGAAATTATATCGGTAGGTTGAAATGTCAGATTTCCAACTATTGAAGCATTTAATTCCAAGCGGTCTTTATTCACTTTCAAGGTCGCAAATGGAAATGTCGCATTTGCCATTCCCACTCTTGCTCCACCTGTTAATTGTAATTCGTTCATTGATTGTTCGATTGTTTCTTTATATGCACCACAATCGGGTCAGGCAAGGGAATTTCACCCTCACCTTCCCACAGAACCGTGCGTGAGACTCTCACCTCACACGGCTCTTCATGTTTATAAGTCGCTTCGGTTCTAATTTACCTAAGGTTGAACCAATTTCCAATGCTCAAACAGGTTTGGGGTAGACTTGTATTGTTGCTTTAGCCATCTGACTGCCGCCCATTTGAAAAGTCCTTTCTCCCATTTCACCCACTTGAGTAACCGGTGGTTGAGTTGATTCCATATCTCACGTATGGATTCTCCTCTAAGCTTATGATAGTAATTGAGCAGTCCTCTGATGACAGGATTCAAACGATTGGCTACTTCCTTTATGGGTTTGCGCCATTTATGGATTTGCATTTCCCTGAATTTGCCGAGTATTGAAGTTCTGGACTTGATACTCACAAATGTTCCAGGTAGTAACATCCCCTTTCCTTTGATGGTCTGCATCGATGCCTTGATCGTGAATCCAAGAAAATCATACTTGCGGGGATACTTAGTATCTGACCAACCTCGTAGGTTCACAATCTTGGTCTTCTCAGGGTGCAACTCTAGGAAGCAGGTCTTCATCCGCTGACGTACTTGTCTTAACATGAATTGTGCTTGCTTCTCTGTCTTGCAGTGTATCACCACATCGTCTGCATACCGTTCAAATGGTTTCTCAGGATGATATTTCCGCATCCATTCATCAAAAGCTACATGCAGATAGAGATTCGCAAGTAATGGACTCACTACGCCTCCTTGAGGTGTGCCTGCTTTTGTCTCCTCGAAAACCCCATCTGCCATGATGCCTGCATTTAGCCATCTGGAGACGTACAAGGCTATCCATTCATCCTTACAGTAATATCTCAGTGCTTTCATCATCAGGCCATGGTTGATATTATCGAAGAACCCTTTGATATCAAGGTCGACCACAAAGTCATGCCCAAAACAATTTCGCTCTGATTGTTTCACTGCTTGGTGAGCATTACGGTTTGGTCTATAGCCAAATGAACTCTCGTGGAACAGTGGCTCAAGTTGTCTCTCCAAATACGCCCTTACTACTTGCTGTGCGATACGGTCTAGAAGGGTGGGGACACCCAATTTGCGAATACCTCCGTCCTTCTTGGGTATCTTCACTTGTTTGACTGGCAAAGGAAAATAGCTACCCGAGGTCAGTCGATTCCATAACTTATAGAGGTATGAGGATAGATCTTTATCCAAGTCCTCCCAACTCATTCGGTCTATGCCCGAACTTCCTTTGTTCGCTTTTACTTTCTTGTACGCTTGCCATACCATCAGTTTGGTAATTGGTTGCGATTTTGTCTCATAGTAGTCTGTCATCCCAATTATCTTGGTTGTAAACTGGTTTGAAACTAAACATGCCTGCTCCTTCACTCCATTCCCATTACAGAAATTTCATCGCTACTACGAGCAGGTCTGCCCCCTATGCTTCACCCAACCACAGGTGCAGGTTTCCTCTCTCGATTTGGCCTGACAGCATAGAGTTCACTTGTTCCTTGAAATGGCCTGTACTGCGTTCCTGCCAGCTTAACCCCGGATGCGATGTGGCCAGTATATCCGATCGTCCGCCACACTTTGTCATAGGTACAAACGTAACTACCTATTTTTCACATCGTAATTTGCCTTATCGAGGCTTCGTCACTGGTTCATTTTCATTCAGCTCCATCAGTACTCACCTACGGGGATCAATGTCCCCGTTTTTCCTTACCGCTCACCACATATTGGTTTCCCAGATATGCAGCGTAAGGTAGTTTGATAGCTGTTTCGGTAAACCGCCATCGGAGGGCCTCTCTATTGGTTACCCAATAGTCCTCCATCCATTTCAAAGCATTCAGCCTTAAGAGGGCTGATTCAAGTCACACACGTTTTGGCGCTTGGCGCAGTGGCGGATTTCGGAGCACAAAACTGTCAATACACCACAAAAGTTGATGCGAGGTAGAATGTTCAATTAACCACGTCACCCGCCATTGAGCCAAACGCCTGTTATAGCCCGTTTTTCTTGTCATTTCTCGTCAAAGATTTGGTTTGGAAACAATGTCATAAGGTCTGTCACAGTTTGGTAGTCTAAGTTTACGTTTAGGTCTGGAATGTTTATCACTTCTTTGTTCCGTAGTTTCTTTACAATAATTGAATTCTCATTTTCTGCTACCCAACGTTTTACCCTTTCTACTACTTCGTTTTTAGGTTTCTGATTTTCGTCAAGGTTCCATTTTATTCTTTTATAGTTGTCAAATGCCAATAACTCTTCCGGTTTGAGGGAAACAAGTTCAACGTCTTCAAATCCACGAAAGTCAACCTGAAAACCTTTATTTCTTACTAATGCTAAACCATAACCTACACATCTCAACCCAACACCTGCAAATAAAACTTTTGCATTATGAGGTTTAGCATTGTTAAAAACTTGCAACGCTAAATCTTTGTCATAAGTCAAATGTGTTCCATCTGCTGGACCTGTTTTAACCATTACAAAATAAAGTTGTCCGTTTTTCTTAAGAACGAGTTGTGGATTTAGGTTTAGGTCTGTTGTCCCATCAACTATTTCATATCCTTCCTGCTGAGAATATTTGTAAATAATATCTATGCCAAATTCGTGTATTTCCTGCTTTGTCAACAAGTCATTTGGGTTAACATTTTCACCTGCTCTTTTTTCAGCTTCAGCAAATTTTCTAAAAATATCTTCTTGGTCGCTCATTTTATTAGTTGTTTAATTCGTTAAGTCCAATTATTGGATGGGGATAATCTGTTCCTTTAGGTGTGAATGCGATTGCTTCTCTAAAATATTCTCTTGCTTTATCATTGTTACCCATTTCGGCATAAGCAACTCCAATGTTGTTCAGATAGGTTGCATAAATTTTGTTCCAAGTTAAACAGTCGGCAAAGGTGTGAATGAGGTTCGGCAGAACATATCTTATTTTGTCTTGGTCAAAGTAAAGAAGTCCACCGTAAGTTATTTTGTCTGAAAACTTGATTGCTGTTTGTCCGTCTGGAAAGCGGATACTTGAAATGCCTTCTGTCTTTGCGTAGGCTGTTATGCAGTCAATCGTCCTGTCTAACCAAAATTTATGGTTAGCTTTCTCACCCAAGCTCTCAAGTCCGAAAAATTCGTTTTCTTTTGAGTTTTTAAGTTGCAGATAAATGTTTTGAAAAATTGCATTTACCCCGTTCAAATATGAAATGATTGCATCTCTTAGTCGTCCTTGCTTTTTATACTCAATACCAAGGTCGTTCCAATATCCATAGTCAAGTGGATTTTCTTTAGTCAATTGTTCAAGTGTTGATATATCTGTCATAACTGTGTCGTCTTTTAAAATGGGCTATAACGTAAAGTGTTTTAGACGCAATCTAGCCAAAAAAATAGCCAAAATAAATTGGCGTTTCAAGATTGCGTTTAAAACATAGTTGGACTAAGCCGTGCTACACCTATGGGTATTTATCTGCTTTGCTTTGAAGGTTTTGTCTGGTTTTGGACCATTGTCCTGAAGTTTTGGACGGATTCCGCTTTTTTCCTCGGAAATTTTGTTTGGGACCGGGCATACCTTTCCCTGTAACAGAACCTCTGTTTTGTTTTTCTTTCATATTTCCAAAGAACTTCATCCCTGCTTTTTCATTCAGGGACCATTTGCTTTTCCTTCGGGCGGGGCAAAGACCATCCTTCCGTTCTTGCAGCAGGTACACCTGAACATCTCTTCTCCGAAAATCTCCTCCATCACCTCGTAGGTGCTCAGCCCATGGTAAAATGACACCTCCCTTGTTATGTTCAACAGCCTGAAACATTCATTCATTTTGGTGTTGCTGTTGGCCGAGGCCAAGATGCCGTAATAGCGGATTTTGTAGAAGCCTGTTGGCAGTACATGTTGCATAAATCTCCTGACAAACTCGGAACAGGCAAGCAACATGGTTTTGGTTTTGTTGTCCCTGTAATCCTTCCACCTGAATTTTACGGTTTCACCATCTGTATCCAGAATACGGCTGTTGCTGATCGCTACCCTGTGGGTATACCTGCCAAGGTAGCTGACCACCTGGCCCGCCCCCCTGAAAGTCTTCTTGATATAGACATTCCACATCTTTGCGTAAGATTCCTTTTTCAGACTTTTGATATCGGCAAACAGCTCTTTTTGACCTTCGGGTATCCTGAGAAGGTTATCCTCCAGTGCGCCCAAAAGCCTTTCCATGAACAGTCCCCGGAACACGGACGAAAGGGCCTTTACCGGAACGAAGAACTTTTTACCGGCATACAGCCACTGCATCCCGTCACTGTCAAGGCCTCCTGCAGGAACCAGCATATGGATGTGGGGGTGGTAGTTCAGGGATTGGCCCCAAGTGTGGAGTACCGACAGACAGCCGCTTTCGACTCCCAGAAATGCCGGGTTCAGGGCCGTCTTCTTTACTGCTTTTGCGGAACATTCAAAGAGCAGGTTGTAACAGAACCTCTGGTTGATGTAGAACAATGGATTGAGAAACTCAGGAACCGTAAACACGGCGTGAAAGTACCTGACAGGCAGAAGCCTGCACTTTAGCTTTTCCACCCAAAGCTGCTGCTTGATGTACTGGCACTTCGGACAGTGGCGGTTCCTGCAGCTGTTATAGCAGACTTTGACCGTACCGCAGGAGTCACAACAGAGACTGTGTGAGCCCATTTGTGATGTCCGGCAATGGAGGATGTCGTTAAAGGCCTTTCTCTGATCAGGGCACAGATGCTTCTGCGATAGGAAGACCTCCTTTTGGGAATCCAGGACTGTTGAGAGTTCAGCCCCACCATTCCTCTTGTTAACAGCCTCCATCAAAGCTCATCCAGGGGACTTTTGATCTGCGCGGGGGTCAGGTTGCTTATATGCAGGTAAACCGTAGTGGTCTTAAGGGACCTGTGTCCCAACAGCTCTTGGATAATCCTGACATTGGTTCCCTGCTCGAGCAGATGTGTGGCAAAAGAATGGCGAAGGGTATGGAAGCACGCCTGCTTTTTTATCCCTGCTTTCTTCATAGCCTTTTTGAGTATACAGCGGGCGCTTGTCTCACTGTAAGGCTTTCCCGGTTCTTGGCCTTCAAAAAGGTAAGTAAGTGGACGGTAGCCTCTGAAATAATCCCTGAGCTTTACCAGTAACTGCTCCGGAAGAAGTGTGTACCTGTCTTTATAACCCTTTCCGCCCCTGACTTTGACCTGCATCCGGTCGCTGTCAATATCGCAGGGTTTCAGGTTGATTACCTCTCCCATCCTGAGTCCTGAGGCGTAGGTGAGAGCGATCAGGCAATAGTGTTTTCTGTTCCTGATACTCTTAAGGATAAGCGACACTTCTTCCTTTGAGAATACAACCGGAAGCAGCTTGGGACGTCTTGGCCGTTTGATCCTGATAGTATCCCAATCTCTTTCAAGCACGTCTTTGAAAAGTATTTTAAAGGCACTGATTGTCTGGTTTATGCTTGATACCGAAAGTCCGTCCAAACTGATCCTTTTAAAAAGGTAGTCCTTTAATTCGGGGATACTGATCAGATCCGGACTTTTTCCAAAATGAGCTGATACTACAGATACCAGGCTAAGATAGGTCTTGATGCTTCTGGGAGAATAATGTCTGTAGGACATCTCCTCATACATCCTCTGGCGCAAACTTTTTTTTCCATGATTAAATTAGTTAAAGATTGAACATGGAATAAATTTAATACATATTGTTAAAAATCAGGCCTTTATGATGGAATACAGAAAAACTACCGACGAAGGAGGTTTAGTTCAACGGTTTGCTTTCTTCTATTATTGGAGAAAGCATGCCAATAAGGCGTGCTTTCCGTAATATTGTGGAAAGATGTCCTATAAAACTAAAAGAATTTTTATAAATCTAAACCATCTAATGGACTTTTTATTTGGTCAAAACCCTTAGTGGTAATATGTGTATATATCTGTGTCGTTTTAGGGCTTTCGTGGCCTAAAAGACTTTGTATATATCTTAAATCAGTGCCTCTTTCCAATAAATGGGTCGCAAAGGAATGTCTCAAGGTATGTACAGTTACATTTTTTTTAATTCCCACATTATTCAGTGCCTTATTCAGAATTGCAGAAATACTTGTTGTTGAATACTTAACAGGAAACTCTTTGGTACTTTTCTGACCTTCAAACAAATACTCATGAGGCTTCTCTTGTTTAATATATAGTCTTAATATTTCCAGTGTCCTTTGTGAAAGAATGGTATATCTATCCTTCTTGCCTTTGGCTTGTTCTACCCTTATCTGCATCCGTTTAGAATCGATATCTTTAATCTTCAATTTGGTAAGTTCTCCAATCCGCAATCCTGCGGAGTAAATAGTCATTAAGATTGCTTTATGTTTCAAGTTTTTTGTTGCTTTTAGAATCGCAGACACCTCTTCTTCACTCAATACCTCAGGTAATATCTTTTCCCTTATAGGTCTATCCACATGGTAAAACTTCCTTTCACCACCCCGTACTTTTTCAAAATAAAATTTAATAGAATTGATTGCTTGGTTTTGATGTGAGCTAGAAACTTTTCTCTCAGTCACTAAATATCTCGAAAACTCCATAACCTCTTTTTCGCCCAATTCTTCAAGAGAAATATTTGAAAAAAAATTAATGAATTCTTCAAACAAAGGAACATAGGCTTTAATTGTTCCCTCACTATACCTCCTTTCCTCCAACTTATGAACATACTCCTCAGGGCATTTTCTGTAATTTGGGATATCCAATGGAGAAATTTTGGGGACAACCCCACTTATCATTTCTTCTTCCTCAAATTTCATTGCCATCCCGAATTCCTTAATCTTCGTTTTTATTTCCTCTAAAAACTGCTCTGAATAGGGAACGGTCCACCATTTATTTTTGGAATCCCATTTATAATAGGGAATAGTTTTAATAACCTTCATCAATCCTGCATGAAAACCAAAAATCAGCTTCAGTCTACCTGACCTGCTCTTTAAAATTAAAACTTCATTTTTACCGATCTTATGCTCTTTACCTATGATTTTTACCTCAATTTGTTCATGTTCTTTCAGTATGGAAATCCGCTCTCCAAAGTATTGCTTGATCCTTTCAAGATTGCCGGGATAATGGGGCACATCCCAGAAAAAGCCTTCCTTATTCCACCTTGCATACTGAATGCTTCTGATAAAGTTTATATCAGCGTCATTCTTGGGCATTTTCAAAATAATTTTACGCCCGATTACTTCTACTTCTATGAGTCTTTGTTGCATAAGAAAAATAGTTACGGTTATACACAAAACTGCAATAAAATGAGAATGTAAAATACATGAATTCAGACACTTCTAAAAACCCCAAACCAAACTTAAACGTTTATTTCGATTGATAGCCAATCTGTAATCACCCAAAGAAACAACAAAGCCTACATTGTTTTGATCCCAAACTATCAGTGCTGGGCTGGACTTTGTCCACAAAAAAAGCCCCCATCTCTGGAGGCTTTCCTTTGCGTCTTAGCGCCTTCGCGGGAAATCAACTATAAGTTGAAACCCCATTCTAATCGATCAAGAAAAAGGATACTTCCCCTTCTCAATCATATAATCCGCTATCTGTCTTCTCAGCTCCTTGGTATTGACCAGGTCGGTTTTGGTCCAGCGCTTCAAGCCCATCAGCATGACCTTTTGCTCATCCCCTTTGGTAAAGGATGCAATGGCCTCTTTCGCAGCAGTCTGTATTTTTTCCACTGCTTCAAAGAGGTACACCTGCGCCATCGCAATCTGTGGCTGACAGGCTTCTTCGCCACGGAGACTGACCAGTTTTTCTGTCCTGAGGACAGCAGATTCGGCAGCATAGATCTCTATCATCACATCGGCCAGGTTCATCATCACTTCCTGTTCGGATTCGATTTTGTCTGCCAATGCCATCGCGGCTTTTCCACCCACCATCAGAAACACTTTCTTCAGTTTTTTGATCACCTCTTTTTCAGCGGCAAAAAGCTCAGAGGTATCAATGGTCTCAAAACTCGGTACGGAAGTCAGTTCCTGTGATACTGCCATAGCAGGTTCAAAAAGATTGATTTCCCCTTTCATGGCCCGCTTCAGCAACATGCCTACCATCAGCATGCGGTTGATTTCATTGGTACCTTCATAGATTCTGGAAATACGGGCATCCCTATAAGCGCGCTCCATCGGGGCATCGGCCGAGTAGCCCATTCCTCCATAGACCTGCACACCTTGGTCCACTACATAATCCAATACCTCAGACCCATGAACTTTGGCTATAGCCGCTTCGATGGCAAACTGTTCCAAGGCTTTCAATTTGGCTTCCGCATCAGAAATCCCCTCTGAAGCTATGGCTTCCATCCTGTCTTCAATGTCCTGACCGGCACGGTAACAAAGGGATTCACAGGCATAAGTCCTGACAGCCATTTCGGCCAATTTCTGCTTGATGGCCCCAAAGGAATTGATGGCCACGCCAAATTGCTTACGTTCCCCGGCATACTTGACAGCATAAGTTGCCACGGTTCTACAGCCTCCCAATACGCCCGCACCCAATTTGATACGGCCGATATTGAGGATGTTCACAGCGATTTTGAAGCCGTTCTGTCTTTCGGAAAGCATGTTTTCCACAGGTACTTTGCAGTCATTGAAAAACACCTGACGGGTAGAGGAGCCCTTGATACCCATTTTCTTTTCCTCTTCGTTCATCGTGATGCCACCGAAACCTTTTTCCACAATAAATGCAGTCAGGTTTTTATCATCCTCGATCTTGGCAAACACGATAAAGATATCCGCAAACCCGGCATTGGAGATCCACATCTTCTGTCCGTTGATGAGGTAATGTTTGCCATCTGCTGTCAGAGTTGCTTTGGTCTTGCCGCTGTTGGCATCAGAACCTGCATCCGGTTCGGTCAGACAATAGCAGGCAGCCCATTCTCCCGTGGCCAGTTTTGGCAGGTATTTGGATTTTTGATCTTCTGTACCATAGTACAAAATCGGCAAAGTACCGATTCCTGTATGGGCACCATACGTGGTGGAAAATGATCCAGCACCACCGATGATATCTGCAATCAGCATGGAAGTATTGAAACTCATCCCCATACCACCAAACTCCTCAGGAACCGAAATTCCCAAAAGTCCGAGTTCGCCTGCTTTATGGAAAATGGAAGGAACAAGCTCCGGGTTTTTCATGCTGTCGATATCCTCGATTCTTGGGTGTATTTCGGTATCGATAAAATCCTGACAGGCCTGCGCCATCATTTTCTGCTCCTCAGAAAACTCCTCAAATATAAAGATTTCCTGCGCCGCGGTTTCCTTGATCAGGAATTCACCGCCGTTGATTGATTGTTTTGTTACAGTTGACATATATTCTATTACTTAAAGATCCATTTTAATTCTTTAGAAGCGAGAACCGAGAGATTAGAGCCGAGACACAGACCATTGAGGTTTTTTTTAACCTCGAAGGTCTTTTTATTCCCCGTCATCATTTTGGAAAAGAGAATTCTTTTTATTCGTCTTCGCTTTTCTCGCATCTCGCCCCACGCTTCTGGTTTTTACTTCGCTGCTTTCCTGAACAAAAGACCACCGAGGTTTTAAAAACCTCAGCGGTCTAAGCCGCCTCTACCTCAAAAGCTCATAAACCCCCGCAACTCCTTGTCCCCCGCCAACACAAGCCGTCACCATGCCGTATTTCTTGTTTTGTCTGCGGAGTTCGTTGAAGAGTTGGACGGAGAGTTTGGCACCGGTACAGCCGAGTGGATGACCAAGGGCTACTGCGCCCCCATTGACATTGACTTTATCAATATCCAAATCCAAGGATTTGATGACTGCCAAGCCCTGTGCGGCAAATGCCTCGTTCAATTCGATGAGATCAATCTTGTCCAAGGTCAAACCGGCCTGCTTAAGGGCTTTGGGAACAGCTTCTCTGGGCCCGATTCCCATGATTCTTGGTTCCACACCTGCTACGGCATAGGACATCATTCTGGCAATGGGTTCCAGGTTGAGTTCTTTGACCATCCTTTCGGACATCACGACCACGAATGCGGCACCGTCAGAGGTCTGGGAGGAATTCCCTGCGGTAACCTGACCGCCCATTTTAAAGGCAGGCTTTAAGTTGGCAAGGCCTTCCATCGAGGTTCCTGGTCTTGGTCCCTCATCCGTGTCCACGGTAAATTTTCTGGTTTTCTTTTTTCCCTTTTCATCCACATAGGTTTCTTCCACTTCCACGGGCACAATTTCGTCCTTGAATTTGCCTGCGGCTATGGCTGCCAAAGCCCTATCATGGGACCTGACAGAAAATTGATCTGCCTGTTCGCGGGTGATGTCGTATTCTTTTGCCAGTTCTTCCGCAGTCAGACCCATACTCAGGTAGTAATCGGGCGTCTGCGAGGCAATTTTATAGTTCAGGGCAGTTTTATAACCCATCATCGGCAATAGCGACATGGATTCTGTACCACCTGCGATGATGCAATCTGCCATGCCCGCTTTGATTTTACCCACGGCCAGGGCAATGGCTTCCACTCCGGAACCACAATACCTGTTGATAATAAATCCGGGATTGTCCACGCCCAATGCCAAAAGTGAAATCATCCTGCCCATTTGCATGCCCTGTTCCGCTTCCGGGATAGCATTCCCGACAATCAGGTCATCGACCATTTTATTTTCCAATCCCGGTGTATTGGCCACCAAATGCTTGATCACATCTGCCGCCAAATCATCCGGACGGTAAAATCTAAAGCCACCCTTTTTGGCCCTTCCTACCGCTGATCTGTATCCGTTTACTATATAAGCTTCCATATTTTTTTCTAAATGAGGTTTATTGTTGATTTAAAGTTTGTTGAACTAAGAGAAATTGAGAGCCAAGAATCAAGAACCAAGAGCCAAGATTTGTTGAGGTTCAAATTCTAGGGTTAGATTTCAAAATGGGTTGGATTCCACTGTTGAAATAAATCCGTTGATCATTCTTTGCACTTCGCTGATATCAGATTCAAGAGATGTGAATTGTTCCTTATCCAGTAGGCCTACCAGATTGGCAATGATAGCCTGAGTTTCCAGTTCATAACTTTCTCCAAGGCTAATATCCAGAGAGTTTACAAAAGATTTAGAAGTGCTTTTAGCGGTTCCTTCGGCAATATTTGAAGGAATTGAAACACTAGCCCTTCTCATTTGCGAGGTCATACCAAATTTCTCCTCAGAAGGAAATTCTTTTGTGATATGGTAAACCTTTACAGCCAAATCAACTGACTTTTGCCATACCTTGAGGTTTTTGAAATTATGTTTAGGTTTCATATTCTTTCAAATTTTAGGCTTCAATTCTTTTCTATTCAACTTTTTTACCTGTTTAAAATTATAATAACCCTAATTTTAAACTAAACCAGTCTTGGTTCTTGGTTCTTGTCTCTTGGTTCTAAACTCTCGCCTCTCCCTTCTCGCCTCTCGCGTCTCGCATCTAATTCCTAAGCGGTTTCCCCTTAAACAGAATACTATGTATCCTCTCCAAGGTCTTCTTTTCCCCGGTAAGGCTAAGGAAGGCTTCACGCTCGAGGTCGAGTAAGTATTGTTCACTGACTTCTGTGGGGGAAGAAAGGTCTCCGCCGGACATTACCCATCCCAATTTCCTGGCGATTTTGGCGTCATGTTCTGAAATGTAGTTGCCATAAAGCATTCCGGTAATACCTGCTTCAAACAGGGCCAGGGAAGTTTTGCCTAAAACTTTGATATTGGTCTGCTGTACAGGTTGCGTATATCCAGCATCATAAAGAGCTAGTACCTTAGCTTTGGCGTCAGCCAATTGGCGTTTGCGGTTCAAAGTGATGCTGTCTTTCACCTGAAGGTATCCAAGGCCTCTTGCTTCTGCCGCTGAGGTGGAAACTTTGGCCGTGGCGATGTTCATGAAATATTCCTGTAGCCTGTTCAATTCCACGTCTCCTGCTTTTGCTTCATTGGAAAACCTCAGGGTCATTTCCTTGGTACCGCCTCCGGCAGGAATCAAACCTACACCGAATTCCACCAAACCCATATAGAGTTCAGCATGCGCTTGGATGGCATCAGCATGTAAAGAAAGTTCACAACCTCCGCCCAATGCCATATTGTGTGGGGCTACTACTACAGGAACAGATGAATATCTCGCCCGCATCATGGTATTTTGGAAGCCTGCAATCATCAGGTTGATTTCATCAAACTCCTGATCTCCGGCAAACATAAACAGCATGGCAAGATTGGCGCCTGCGGAGAAGTTTCCGCCTTCGTTACCAATGACCAAACCTTTATAAGATTTTTCAGCCATATTAATGGCAGTATTGATACCTTCAATCACTTCCTGACCGATTGCATTCATTTTGGTATGGAATTCCAATCCGATGACCTCATCACCAAGGTCATAAACCGTGGCACCTGCATTGCCCCAAAGCTTTTTATTCGCGGCTTTGAGTGTATCCAAAATGATAAATTCTTCTGTACCTGGAATCGGCTGGTAGGATTTTGAAGGAATATCGTAATATTTCTTTTGTCCGTTTTCTACCTTATAGAATGAATCGTTTCCGGCTGAAAGCATCTCGTGGACCCAAGTAGCTGCTTTTTCTCCGGCAGCTTCCATTTTTTCCACCGTCTCTTTTACGCCAAGGATATCCCATGTTTCGAAAGGACCCAGTTCCCAGCCAAATCCAGCGGATACAGCTTGGTCTATTCTATACAGTTCATCAGATATTTCAGGAATTCTGTGTGAGGCATATTTGAAAAGGTCATAAAAAGAAGCCCTGTAAAATTCTCCGGCCCGGTCATCAAAATTGACCAGAAACTTGATTCTCTTTTTGAGGTCATCGATTTCTTTCGAAGCTTCCAAAGCCTTAAACTTTGGTTTTTCGGCGTCTTTGTATTCAAAAGTCTTCAGATCCAGTTCTTTCAGTTCCTTGCTGCCATCTTTGTGACGGATCATCTTGAAATAACCCTGCCCGGTTTTATCCCCCCACCATTTATTGTCATAAAGCACTTTTACAATATTGGGCAAAAGGAATTTATCCCTTGATTCATCATGGGTAAGGGTTTTGTACAGGTTGTTGGCCACATTTACGGTAGTATCCAAACCAACTACATCCATGGTCCTGAAAGTAGCCGACTTTGCCCTGCCTATGATAGGTCCGGTGAGTTTATCCACTTCTGACACTCCCATACCTATTTTTTCAATGGCATGCATTCCTGAAATGATGGCATAAACACCAATCCTGTTGGCAATAAAAGCAGGTGTATCTTTACATAACACTGTTTCTTTGCCCAAGAACCTGTCTCCATAATCCATCAAGAAATCGATGATGTCAGGATTGGTTTTTGGTCCGGGGATAATTTCCAATAATCTCAAATAGCGAGGCGGATTAAAAAAGTGTGTTCCGGCAAAATTGACCTGAAAATCTTCTGACCTTCCCTCGCACATCAGGTGCATTGGAATCCCTGAAGTATTTGAAGTTATCAAAGTTCCGGGTTTTCTGTACTTTTCTACTTTCTCGAAAAGTGATTTTTTGATGTCCAATCTTTCTACAACCACCTCAATTACCCAATCGTAATCTTTGATCTTGGGAAGGTCATCATCAAAATTGCCTGTTGTAATCCTGGATACAAAAGCTGCATCAAAAAGTGAGGCAGGTTTTGATTTCAAGGTATTATCCAGGGCTGTGTTGACCAATCTGTTTCTGACAGCTTTGTCTTCAACTGTCAGACCCTTTTTCTTTTCCTCATCATTGGGTTCATTGGGGACAATGTCAAGCAATAAGACCTGCACACCGATATTTGCAAAATGGCAGGCTATTCTTGACCCCATCACACCGGAACCCAAAATCGCTACTTTCTTGATTGTTCTTTTCATAAAATTATTGGATTTAGAGTTCGTACAGATTTTCGTACGCATTGGGGTTTATCGTTTCTGATTGTATATTTTCTAGCACTTGATTAATCTTTTGGAAAACCATAAAAAAATCATTCAATTCCTCTTCGCTGACTACTTCTCTTACCTGTTCATTGAATTCCTTTATGGTCTTGACAGATATTTCTTTTTTCCTTTTTCCTTCAGGGGTGAGAAAAATCCGAACTGATCTTTTATCAACAGGATCCGGTTTTTTAAAAATCAAACCCTTTTCTTCCATACTTTTAAGCATTCTGGTCAGACTTCTCGCTTCCAATCCCATCAAAGGAGCGATTTTGGTAGCCGGAGTACCTTCTTTTGAATTGATATTGATCAATACAAAACCGATTGCTGTAGTAAAATCTTCCAGAACAGCTTTTTGATTATACATCCTCGATATGGCATGCCAAGCACTCTTTATGTGATAATCAACTGTTTCTTCTCGCTTCATAGGTATCTTTTTAATACGACTAAGTTAAGAAAAATATTGTATGCATGCATACTAAATACGAAAAAAGTTATGCATGCATAATAAATTATTCAGATAAAATAATGACATAAAAAAAACTATATTCTGAATATTTACAGAATATAGTTTATATAATTGGATATAGTAGATTTTACTTCAAAAATTCAAAATATGATTTTGTGAATTTTATGTCCTATTTATAAAGCTCTTCAATTTCTTTGGCAAATTTTTGATGAATAACTTTCCTTTTTAATTTCATAGTAGGCGTTAATTCCCCGGTATCCACTCCCCATTGGGCATTGAGTACTTTGAATTTTTTGACCTGTTCCCATTTTCCAAAGTACTTGTTGAGTTCATCTATATCCTTTTGGAATTTGTCCAAAATTTCAGGTTTTTTGAGCATTTCTTCATCCGAAGTGTAAGGAATGTCTTTGTGTTTGCACCAATCTTTCAATCCCTGTAGACTCGGAACAATCAAAGCTGCCGGATAATTTTTATTTTCTCCGACTACAATGACCTGTTCGATTACAGGAGATTCTTTATACTTATTCTCCATAGGCTGAGGGGCAATGTATTTGCCGCCTGAGGTTTTGAACATCTCTTTTTTCCTATCAGTAATCTTGAGATAATTATCCTTATCCAATTCACCGATATCACCTGTATGGAACCATCCATCCGGCTCAAGAACTTCAGCTGTCAGCTCCGGTTGCTTATAATAACCCTGCATGATGTTTGGACCTTTAGCCAGAATTTCACCGTCAGCCGCAATTTTAACCTCTACATCCTTGACAAGTTTTCCGACCATACCGATCCGGATATCTTTGTGGTTACAGATTGAGGCTGAAATCACGGGGGAAGTTTCTGTCAAACCATAGCCCTCGCATACGGGAATTTGAGCTGCCCAGAATACCCTTGCCAATCTGGCTTGAAGTGCAGAAGCTCCGGAATTTATCTGCATGATATTTCCGCCCAATGCCTCTCTCCATTTACTAAAAATAATTTTATTGGCCATTTTCAACTGAAAATTGTACCAAGCACCTTGGTCTTTGTTTGGTTCGTATTTCAATCCCAAATTAAGCGCCCAAAAAAACAATGATTTCTTAACACCTGTAAGTTCATAACCTTTTGATACGATTTTATCATATACCTTTTCCAATAAGCGTGGTACAGTATTGAATACATGTGGTTGAATCTCTTTGAGATTGTCTCCAATGGTTTCCATGTTTTCCGCATAATAGATGGAAATTCCCATGTACAAAAAGCAGAAGGAACCTGTTCTCTCGTAAATATGACAGAGCGGAAGAAAGCTCAGGGCCTTTCCAATCCCCTTTGAAACAATAATCCGGTCTTCAATCGCAAAAAGATTATGGATCACATTCCCATGGGTCAGCATTACCCCTTTGGGTCGTCCTGTTGTACCTGAGGTATAAATTATTGTAAAAAGATCATCAGTTTTGATTGTTTCCTTAATGGAATCAAGTTCAGCAATATTGCCGGATTCCCCGGATAGCATAAAATCTTCCCAATAATCACAGCCGGAAATTTTATCAAAGGAAAAAATCTGTACATCCATATTTTTGGATGCTTCTTTTGCTTTTTCCAGTATCTCTTCATCACCAACAAAAACCTTTTTTACTTCGGCATGATTGAAAATATAATTGTAATCATCTGCAGATATGGTTGGATACATGGGAACTGAGATAGCCCCAATTTGCTGCAAAGCCAAATCAATAAAATTCCATTCAGGTCTGTTATTGGATATAATTGCTACTTTATCATCCTGGTGAATTCCTGATTTTAAAAATGCAAGACTTAAATTGTCTACGATTGTTTTCAGATCTCTGGAGGAATATTTTTTCCATTGCCCGTTAATTTTTTGGGCCAAAGCATCTTCTTTATCAAAGTTGGCAATCTGATAATTGATCAAATCAAATAGTCTGCTGATCTGCATATTATTTTGGGTTAGAGACAGAACGTCAAATTATGAAAAAGACCTCAGTTATCCAAAGACCAATTTTTGAGCTTTATTCACAGACTTATATTTATATTATTTTATTTAATTAAATAAAACTATTAAAGTTATTAAGGTGTGGATTTGTGGGTAAGTTTTTGTCTTTTATTAATCAACAGTGGTGAATGACTTTATTCATAATCTATTCACATTCTTTTAACATTAAATTTTGGCTTAATTCTCTGGTTTTGTTTAGTTTATATAATTGGAATCAGATTATGTGGATTAGTCTGTAATAGATAACCTAGTATAAGTTTGTGTTCATGGAAATGTTTATAAGTGTGGATGAAATGGCACTTAAATTTCGGTTATCTCTAATTGTGTTGTATTTTGTTTATTGTCCGGTATAAGTGCCGGTTTATACCCAAGTTATTTAAGCTTGTACACACTATTTTGGTCACTTATCTACATTATTTTCTTGATTTATTTTTTCATTTCGGTCTTTTTGAATTGAGTTTGTTTGTATTCCTACTGGATTGTTGGGTTGTATGGTTACTTCCAATGCCCAGCCTGCCCTTATAGTTGTGTCTTTGGAGTTGTTATCATTTTCATTTAGTAAGTAATAGACAGGCTCTGATTGTAAATTATTTCTAAGATTTGAGGTATCCCATCTCTTATTTTTATTCCTGTCTATAATTGCTCTTATAAAGTGAACTCCAGGTTCTATATTTTTAAAAATGGTTTGGTTCGTTTCTGTTAAATAATTTTCGGCAATAACTTTATTTTGCTTATCAGTAATTTGGACAATAATCGGTAGTTCTTCGGTATTGATTATGACAGTTATATCCTCTGCCAAGGCTTCGCTTTTTAATCTTTTATAGCTTGATTCTAATTTGGCTTCGTTGAACAGTCCTTCGATATCTGTAAAGCTTGAATCAGCTGCTAAGAAGGTGAATGTTTCAGAAGCTATTGTATCAGGTATGGGTATATCTATGGTGAGCAGTGTTCGTGTTGTACTGTCTTTAAAATAGGTCCAGTCCTTTCTTATTTCAATAACCGATGCGGTATCGTATTTTACAATAAGGGAATCATAATTTATTTCAAAAAGAGGTTTATTGAATTGTATATCCAATGATAAATTCTTGGAGAAGTTCTTTGGTGCGAGAATGCTTGGTTCGAATTTTTCTTTATTTCTATCACTTTCTTCAAATTTTGCATAGATTAAAGTGTCTATTTTGTATCCTACTGAATCGGTGATATTTAGTTTAATTGCAGTACTATCATTCATTAATGTTTTATGATAAACTCTGATGGTTTTTTCATTTTGTCTAAAGAACAAATTCTTGTTTAAATCCTCATTTTCTATAGAAATTTCTACTGGAAATTTACTTAAAACTATATCAAAATTGGTTCCTGCCGTTGAGGCACGGTTTACTTTAAATTCGGAAAGGTCTGCTTTGGATAAGTAAAATTGAGCCTGTGATATATTTTCAAATATCCGGATAGTATCTCCAAGGAATCCATAGTTTTCCAATTTCTCTTCTGCCTTAAGAGAATTGTTTGAATCATGCCAGGCGTATGCTTTATATTCACCGGACCTTATATTTGTTAAGTTAAAATTGCCTGTTGAATCGGTCTGTCCTATATAATATGGTGGACCTGTCAATATATCCAGGGTATCATCCAAAGTATATAATCCTACCAACACATCTTTCATTGATTCATCTTTTTGTGGAAAGACGTAAGCGACATTCCCGCTGAATGTAAGACTATCTATTTGAGAGCCTGTGGAAAAAACCAGTTTCAAGTTTTCGGGTACATTATTTTCAGTTATGTCTTTGATGGTTTTTTGAAAATTGAATACATAGGTCGTACTGTCTTCTAGATCTTGATTGAGTTTTATAATAACCTTGTTTTTGACTGCACTTACTTCCATTTCATCCTTATTGATTCTAGGAGTTATCAGAATCTGTTTATTTGGATTTTCAACTTTGATATATTCATCAAACTCAAGTTCTATTATTTTAGGTTTGCTGTTTAAAGAACCCGATTCCGGAATCATAGCAACAAGTTTTGGGGGGTCTTCATCTTTAGGACCACCCATAGGTGTGCTTTGTTTAGCACAAGATATTATTACTAAAAATATATAAATTAATATTATGTAATTGTATAATCTCATTTTTTCTTTAAAATGAATAATAAGCTAGAATAATTATTTTCATTGTTTTTAGCCCAAATATTTGATTTTAACCCATTTATGGCACCTTTTATCAAATGTAGTATGCTATTGTTATTAGGTTTTAGATATTTTTCACTTAAGATTGAAACGTAGAAGCTATCAAATTTCATTGGTTTGGTTTCAGTAATCCGTAGATTGAATTCTTCGGCCAATTTTTGAACGGATATTTTATTGAAATGGTATAGATGCCTGGGAACATCCAATGCTGCCCAATTTGATCCATAATATTTGGAATCGAATGAGACGAAATTTGGTACAGCGATTATTAATGTTCCGTTATCATTTAATAGTTCAACAATCTTCTTTGTTGATTTTCTTAAATTGTGCATATGTTCCAACACATGAAAAAGTGTGATTACGTCGAATTTTTTATTATCGTTGATATTCTTGAGTGATTCTGATACTTTCAAATTTTTACTCTGTGCTATCTTTCGTGCTGTACTGTTAGGTTCTATACCTTTTACCTTCCATTCACTTATTTCTGCTGCTTCAATAAAATAACCTGTACCGCAGCCAATGTCCAATAGTTTTCCTTTGTTTGGGTGAAGCATATTTATCAGTGCTACCTTTTTTCGTATCGTTAATTGGCGGACAAATTTGTATAATTTATTTGTTAGATTGGTCGATTTATTTTGGTGGGAAATATATTCCTCCGATTCATAATACTTACCTATAAATTCTATTGATGGTCTGGGATTGGTAAATATAAGTTTACAATTGCTGCATTGACATAGAAAAAATGTTTCACCGCTTACGGAATGATCTTTTACTTCTGAGTGATTAAGAAAAAGCCCACTTTTGCATAGTGGGCATTTGGTTAACCTTTCCATTGACATTATCTTCCTAAGTAGACAGTGAGAATTGATAGATCTGCTGGGGAGACGCCGCTTATCCGTGAGGCTTGTCCTAATGTTTCAGGCTTTACTTTATTCAATTTCTGTTTTCCCTCAGCTGATAAAGCAGGAATAGCCAGGTAGTCAAAAGCTATAGGAATTTTATAGTTTTCCATATTGTTTATTTTTTCTACCATCTGTTGTTCCTTTTCAATATAGCTTTCGTACTTGATCTGTATTTCTGCCTGTTCTAAGACATCTTTGTTGTATTTGGACAGGTATATTTTTAGATCTTTATCAAGTTCAATAATTTTGGATAAACCTAGATGTGGTCTTTTCAAAAGTTTTTCAATAGAGATTTTTTCTTTTATTGTAGCGGTATCGAACTCTTCCAAGCCTTCATTGATGATATCCGGAGACAATTTTTTTTGCTTTAGGTCATTGATCAGTTTTGCGGTATCGGATTTTTTATCCAACATTTTTTCCAAACGTTGGTCGTCTGCTAATCCTAACTGATGCCCTATTTGGGTAAGCCTTAAATCTGCATTATCCTGTCTCAGCAATAGCCGGAATTCTGCCCTGGATGTAAACATCCTGTATGGTTCTTCGGTCCCTTTATTGATTAAGTCGTCAATGAGTACCCCTATATATGCATCTGATCTTTTTAAAAGGAAAGGCTCTTTATCGTGGACTTTCCTGGAAGCATTTATTCCTGCTACTAAACCCTGGGAAGCAGCTTCTTCGTAACCTGTTGTCCCGTTGATTTGTCCTGCGAAATAGAGGTTTTCTATTAATTGTGTTTCAAGTGTCAATCTCAATTGTGTAGGAGGAAAATAATCATATTCTATTGCATATCCTGGTCTGAACATTTTTGCATTTTCAAATCCCTCGATTTTTCTTAGCGCAGCATATTGTACGTCTTCAGGAAGCGATGTCGAAAATCCGTTCACGTATATTTCCACAGTGTTCCAACCTTCGGGCTCAACAAAGATCTGATGTCTTTCTCTTTCAGCAAATCTGTTTATTTTATCCTCGATAGAAGGGCAGTATCTTGGTCCTAAGCCTTGGATTCTGCCATTGAACATCGGAGAGCGGTCAAATCCTGTTTCAAGAGTTTGATGTACTTCTTTATTGGTATAGGTAATCCAGCATGTTCTCTGTTCTTTCAATGGCTGGGTTTCATCTGAATAAGAAAACTTCTCTGGATGTTCATCTCCATATTGAACTTCCATTTTGGTATAATCCAATGATCTACCGTCTACCCTTGGCGGAGTTCCTGTTTTCATTCGCCCGGCTTCAAAACCCAGTTGAACCAATTGCTCCGTAATTCCTTTTGCAGCTGCTTCTCCTGTTCTTCCGCCTCCAAACTGTTTTTCTCCAATGTGAATTAACCCATTTAAAAACGTACCATTGGTCAATACCACTGATTTACTATATATTTCTAGACCTATTCCAGTTCTTACTCCTTTGACGCAGTTGTTTTTAACGATCAAGCCACTGATCATTTCCTGCCAAAAATCAACATTGGGGTTTGCTTCTAGTGCCAATCTCCATTCTTCCGCAAATCTCATCCTGTCATTTTGAGATCTCGGGGACCACATTGCAGGGCCCTTTGATCTGTTCAGCATGCGAAATTGGATCATTGATTTATCTGAGATGATTCCTGACATTCCTCCAAGCGCATCAATTTCTCTTACGATTTGTCCTTTCGCAACTCCGCCCATTGCAGGATTACAGGACATCTGCGCAATGGTGTTCATGTTCATAGTACATAAAAGCACTTTAGAACCCATCTTTGCAGCTGCATTTGCTGCCTCACAGCCAGCGTGCCCAGCCCCTACAACTATCACATCGTATATCGGAAACATAATTTTATTTTTTTAATGTTTCACGTGAAACTATTTACCTTGACTTGTAGCTGTCTGAAGAAATTGTTTCACGTGGAACTTTGGTTTATTCAAAAAGAGAAATGGATTCATCTTCCCTTTGACTCATCAATATTTTATCTTTTGGGTTTTTGTCTTTATAACCCATCAAGTGTAAAAGTCCATGACTCATTACCCTTAACATTTCTTTTTCAAATGAGTTTTTTTCTCGTAAGGCATTTTCTTTAATTCTCTCTATACTAATAAAAACATCACCTTCAATTAATTTTGCTTCCTCTGAGTTATCAAAAGTGATGATGTCTGTATAGGTATGGTGATTTAAATACTGCTGGTTAATTTGATATAAATACTCGTCTGAACAAAATATGTAATTAAGTTCCTTGATTTTGTAATTTTCGCTGTCAGCAACTTCTTTAAGCCACTTTTTGTATTTGTTTTTTTGATTTAAGGAAAATTTGATGTCCTCCTCAAAAAATAAAATAGCCATTTACATGTAGAAGGTTAAAGTTGTTTTTCTTCCGGAATCATCAAACTTGACTTCATCAGAAAGATGTTTCATAATGAAAATTCCCCTACCTCCTGTTTTTTCCAAGTTTTCCGGTTCAGTTGGATCGATTAAATTTTCATAATCGAAGCCTTCTCCTTCATCTTTAATAATGAATTTAACAAGATTGTCGTCTAAGTGTAATTCCAAATCCACTTTTTTATTACCATCTAAATTATTGCCATGTAGGATCGCATTAGTAACACATTCTGTCACAGAAATCATAATATTACCATAGATGTCTTCATTGATAGCATATTTCTCTCTGGCGTTATCAATGAAGCTTTCTATAATTTTTATATTATCTATAAGAGATGGAATTGAAATTTTAATAGATTTCATGAAGCTTTTATGGCTATTACGTTATATATTTTAATTTTCTATTTCTACCATTATCGGACAATGATCTGAATGATAGGCCTCTGGTAATATGACAGATCTTTTGATTCTTTCTTTCATGGAATCGGTAGTCATGTGGTAATCAATCCTCCAACCCAAATTTTTTCCCCTAGACCCTGCTCGATAACTCCACCAAGTATATTGATGTGGATTCTTATTGAATAACCTGAAACTATCATCAAATCCCGATTCAGTAAACTTATCCATCCATGCCCTTTCTTCTGGTAAAAATCCCGAAGAATTTTTGTTTGAAACCGGATTGTGAATATCTATTGGTTTGTGACAAATATTATAATCTCCACTCAATATCAAATTAGGTAATTTTTCTTTTAAATCCTGAGAATAACCATATATATCATCGAGAAAGATGTATTTGAAATCTTGCCTTACATCTCCGGTGGTTCCTGATGGAAAATAAGCTGATACAAACGAAAATGTTTCAAAGTCTGTACGTATCATCCTACCTTCATCGTCATACTTGGATATACCCATTCCATATTCCACGTGTTTGGGTTTCAATTTGCTCAATATGGCAACTCCACTGTAGCCTTTTTTAACTGCCGGAAACCAATATATGTTATAACCGATATCCTCAAATATAGCTTTATCGATTTGATTTAATTCAGCCTTTACTTCCTGTAAGCCTATGATATCAGGGTCTGTTGCCTTCAACCAATCTAAAAAGCCTTTATTTAATGCTGCCCGGATGCCATTGACATTGTAGGATACGATTTTCATTGGTATTTGATGCTTACTTTTTTGTTTATTTGATTTCTATTTGGAATTCTTGTTCAAAATAGTCTATCACCTGTATTTTAAGCAATTTTTCCTGCTCCAGAATGTCAAAATGAGGAAGTTTCTTTACCAGCTTCCAATGTGGCCAACCTTCCTGATCAATATAATCCAACTCATAAAATCCCGCTAAACTAAGAACCTTACAGATTGCAATGTGCATCAGGTCCTGCTTTTGTTCTTTGGAAAAATTTCTGTTACCCATACCTAATTCCTGCACTCCTATGAGGAATAAAACACTGTTTAAATCAGTGGGTTTTTTACCCACCAAGTCAGAAATTCCTAAAAGGAGTTTCCCCCAACGTTTTTCAAGATCAAGGTCTTTTTTAAACATTTTTCTTATTTTCCTTTTCCAATAATTCCCAATATTCCACAGCTCGCCTCAGGTGGGGAATCACAATGGATCCGCCTATGACAGTTGCAATAGAGAATACTTCAAAGATCTCCTCTTTTGTCAATCCGGCCTCATAGGATTTACCCAAATGATATTTAATACAATCATCGCAGCGCAAAACCATGGAACAGGCCAGTCCAATCATCTCCTTTGTCTTTACATTTACCGCACCTTCAGTGTAGGTATTGGTATCTAAATTGAAGAACCGCTTGATCACTTTGTTGTCAGAAGCCATGATTCTTTCATTCATTTCGCTTCTATAGGAATTGAATTCTTCTATTAAATTCATTAAATTTTGAGGAGGTTATGTTTTAAACTTCAAATATAACAGGTATTTAATCTAATTAAGTCTTAACAAGCTATTTTGGAATTACGTTTCTCCATTTTTGAAGATTTTTTGGCATTGGTTTTTCCAAAGACCTGTTGCCTCTGTAAACGGAGTCTATTTGACTTTGAAAATCAGCTATGTAAAATATGTATTGCAAATCTCCCCATAGCAGATTATCACCTTCGCCCACAAAACAATGACTTGGTGGTTAAAATCATGGGACTGACGCATCCTAACCTTGTGATGTCTTTTTTGAGGTTTACCAAGAAGGGTATAAGTCAAAGTTTGCTGCATCAGCTGAAATATAAAAACAGACCGGAAATTGGGGCAGAATTGGGCAGAATTTACGGCTCAATATTACACTCGGTTAATCTTCAGAATAATTGGGATGAAATTACTCCGGTTCCACTGCACCCCTTAAAACAAAAAAGAAGAGGTTATAACCAAAGTGAACAGTTTGCTAACGGTCTATCTGAATCTTTGGGTATACCTGTAAACATTTCATTGGAAAGAGTGCAGTTTACAGAAACACAGACCAGTAAGTCCAGAATTGAAAGGATTGAAAATGTTTCCGAAGTTTTTAAGGTAAAGAAAGAGAGTCAATTAGCCGGAAAGCGCATATTATTGGTAGATGATGTAATGACCACAGGAGCGACTTTGGTTTCCTGTGCCAATATCCTTCATCGCCAAATGGTCAAAACAGTGGATTTAGCAGTTATTGCAGCAGGAAAAGCTTAAATCAATTTGAAACAATTAAGCTGTGCAAAATTTAAAAATGTCTATTCTTTCTCCGATAAATCGCTTTTTAATTTTTTTACCGTTGATGTAAACAGTATTTTTTATCATTTTAATTTTTCACTATTTAAGTATTTAATTATCAAGCCTATGAAGAAGATACAAATCAATGAAAGAAGAGACTTCCTAAAGAAATCCGGAGTAATCGCCGCTGCAGTGAGCCTTGGTGCGACTTCCAGTTTAACTGCAGCTGATAGTAAAATCAAAAATAAACTTCCCAAATGGAGAGGTTTTAATCTACTTGATTTTTTCAATCCGGAAGCAGATAAAGGAAGGAAAAATCCCGAAAAATATTTTCAGTGGATGGCTGATTGGGGATTTGACTTTGTAAGGGTACCCATATCTTATCCTTCTTATTTGGATTTTGATAGGTCCAGGCCCATTTTGAGAGAAGAGGTGTTGAATTTTGATGAAAATAGACTTCAGGAAATTGACAAATTGGTAGACACTGCACATAAGTATGGACTTCATGTCAGTTTGAATTTACATAGGGCTCCGGGTTTTTGTATCAATGCCGGATTTATCGAACCGTATAATTTATGGAAGGATCAGGAAGCTTTGGACGCTTTTTGTGCACATTGGGAAATGTGGGCAAAGCGGTATAAAAGCATTTCTGCCAAGAAATTGAGCTTTGATTTGGTCAATGAACCCTACATGAGGGCGGATCCAAATGACCAACATTCACCCGGAGGACCGGTTCCCGTAGAAGATTATCATAGGGTAGCAAAAGCTGCCGTGGAAACCATTAAATCTGTAAAAAAGAAACGATTGGTCATAGCTGATGGAAATAGCGGCGGTGGCGTTGCTGTTCCGGAATTGGCTGATCTTGACCTCCATCAAAGTTGTCGCGGTTATCATCCACATTTGATTTCACACTTTAAAGCCCCTTGGTCTTATAAGGATGTGGACAGTCTTCCTACTCCAACATGGCCTGGAGAAATCAATGGCGTCATGCACAACAAACAAACCCTTGAAAAATACTATGAGCCTTGGGTGGATTTACTCAGAAAAGGAGTTGGGGTCCATTGCGGAGAATGTGGTGCTTTCAATAAAACTCCCCATGACGTGTTTTTGGCCTGGTTTGAGGATGTGTTGGATATTATGCATGAAAATGGAATAGGTTTTGGAATCTGGGAATTTTCCGGAACTTTTGGCATCCTGAATTCTGGACGGGAAGATGTGGATTATGAAAATTGGTATGGTGAAAAACTGGATAGAAAGTACCTCAATCTTTTGATGAAGTACGCCTAAAATTTACCAACTTCCTCCTGCACCACCACCTCCAAAGGATCCACCTCCGAAACCTCCAAAACCGCCGCCACCGCCAAATCCGCCAAAAGAACCTTTACCAGAGGAAAAGTCCCCAAATTTTCCTTTACTGCCGCCTTTGAGCATATTGGCAAGCATGATGGTGGTGAATAAATCAATTCCTCCGCCTTTGCCACCCATATGGTTGTTGTTGTCTTTCCTGTTTCTTATCAGAGGGAGGATTACAAATAGAAAGATAATGATCAAAAAGAAAATCAATGCTCCCCCATGTTCTCCGGATGTAGCTACTGTATCTGCTTTATATTCCCCTGAGGCCAATTTGAAGATCATATCGGTAGCTTTGTCCAATCCAGTGTAATAAGATTCCATTCTGAAATTGGGGACAATTAATTGGTCTACAATTCTTTTGGCCAAAATATCAGGGATCGCTCCTTCCATTCCATATCCCGTTGCAATGAATACTTTTCTATCATCCATAGCAGCAAGGATTAATATGCCATTGTCGAGGTCTTTTTGGCCGATTCCCCACTTGTCACCCAATTGAAATGCATAATCACTGATGTCATAAGGACCCAATGAACGGATCATGACAATGGTGACCTGGGTAGAAGTACTGTCATTATAAGCGACCAATTTGCGTTCTAATTTGAGAACTTCCTCTGATGTAAGGGTATTGGAAAAATCATTGACCAATTTGGGGGGATTGGGCAAAGGCGGAAAATCCCCCTGACCAAAGAGAGGAATAACCAGTAATTGAATAAATAAGAGGCTAAGAAGTAATTGTGATTTATTTACCATTGTGTTTTTATCCAAAAGAGATTTCATCAGGTAGTTCATTGATATCACCTTTTTGATTAAATGGGAAATGGGCTTTTAACTGTAAACCGCACATCTCAATACCAATTCTCAGTGCTTCAGTGAATCTCCCTTTTTTGAATTCTGCAAGCATCCTTTCTTTGATATTCTCCCAAAAATCAGCTGGAACCACTCCATTGATTCCACAGTCCCCCAGAATGGCAAACCTGTGATCTTGGACCGCCAAATAGAACAATACTGCATTCCTTTCCTTTGTTTGGTGCATTTTGAGTGTTTCAAACACCTCCGCAGCACGATCCATTACATCCCCGGAACAATGGTTTTCAATGTGCACCTGAATTTCTCCGGATGTTTCTTGTTCAGCTGCTTGTATAGCAGCAATGATGATATCCCTGTCTTCCTGAGAAAATAATTTTTCAGCCATAAACGTTAAAATTGAACTGTCGGTGCATTTTCTGAACCGGCTGCAGCTTCAAAATATCCCTTCCTTTCAAAGCCGTACCAACCGGCAAAGATGTTGTTGGGGAATGTTCTTAAATTGGCATTATAAGATTGTACCGATTGGTTGAAATTTCTTCTTGCTACTGCAATACGGTTTTCTGTACCCTCCAATTGGGCTTGGAGTTCCAAAAAGTTTTGGTTGGCCTTAAGATCAGGATACTTTTCCACAGTTACAAGCAGGCGGCTTAAGGCGCCACTCAATTGATCCTGGGCCTGTTGGAATTGTGCAATATTCTCCGGCGTCAAGTTATCAGCATTCAAATTGATCGATGTTGCCTTAGATCGGGCTTCAATCACGCCCGTTAGGGTTTCCTGTTCAAAATCCGCGTATCCTTTGACGGTATTGACCAAATTAGGTATCAGGTCAGCTCTTCTTTGGTATTGGGTTTCTACTTCTGCCCATTGTCCATTGATGGTTTCTTCATTTTGCACAAACATATTGTACACACCGACTGCTTTTGTGTAAATGAATATTCCAACAACAGCAATTATGAGAATTGGGATTAATGCTTTTTTCATGCTTTTGTGATTTTAAAATTTAGGACAAAGGTAAAAGAATAGAATAAATAATTTTATGGTAATTGTTTCGATTTACTTTTATTCGGAACTGGGAGATTTTAGATTTTTCAGATAAATATATATGGTTGTTCCTTCTCCAACTTTACTCTCAATTTTAAGATTGCCATCATGGGCACGAATTTGTTCCCGTACCAGATATAGGCCAAGGCCCTTTCCTTCTACGTGAGAATGAAACCTTTGGTAAAGACCAAACAACCTATCTTTATATCTTTCCAGATCAATACCGATTCCATTATCCCTAAATTCAATAACAGTAAAATTATTTTTCCTGTAAGTTTTTATTTCAATGATCGGATCTCTTTCTGCGTGCCGGTATTTGATGGCATTGGTGGTCAGATTGATCAGAAAATTTTCTAAATGAGAATAGATATAATTTATATTTGGAGCAGCTGTAAAGTTATTCCTCAGAATGGTTCCGGATTCCTTTATTTGTTTGGATAGACTTTTTTCTATGTTTCTGACCAACATTTTGAAACTTACCTCTTCTATTTTGGGAAGTTTGTTTTTTTTGATTGAAACTACTTCTATCAAATCTTCTAATGTACTGTGAAGTATATCGGTCGATATTTTCAGGTTTTCAATTATTTCATAATTTTCTATATCGGAGGGATTGCTGCTGTTATACAGATCCAATAGTGAAGAAATGTTTACGATTGGTGCTCTTAAGTTATGGGAAATGATATAAGCAAAGCGCTGCAGTTCCTCATTTTGTGATTTTAGATCTCTGATTAACTGTTCCCTTTCCGATTCTGATATTTTGATTTCGGTAATATTTTGGGAAACCAATAAAATCCGGTCAATAATACCTTTATCATTGACCAAAGGAACACCGTTTTTGAGGTAATATTGTTTGTCCACACCTACCTCAAACACTACTGCCTCCCCGTTCAATACTTTCTTGAAATAACCCTCAATTTCATGTATGTTTTCATTTTCATACATGGACATATGGGACGTTCCGATAAGGTTTTTGGGATCTATCCCAAGAGTGCGATAGCCTTTCCCATCGGTATATATATAGTTGAAATCTTTATCCAGAACGGCAATTATCCCTTTGGGGAAATTTTCAGCAATACTTCTAAAAAGTTGTTCGGACGCAATCAATCTGTTTTCAAAATTCAATCTGCTGAGTTCTGCACCGACTCTATCCGAAAGAACAGTCAGTAATCCTGATAATCCGGTACTATAAGGATGAGGTTTTTCATCCATCAAAACTAAAATCCCTAATCTGTTTTTTTCGATATCAGTAATCGGAATCCCTAAATAGGTAGAAATACCCAAATCAAACAAGGTTTTATCTTCAGGAAATTTTTCAAAGGCCCTGTTATGGATAATAAAGGGTGAATTAGAATCCAAACATTTTTCACAAGGAGTATTCTTTAAATTATAGGAATAATTTTTCTGCTTTTTTCCTTGCGCATAAATGGACAAAATTTCAGCAGAATGATCCTTTTCATTCACTTTTGCAATAAAACAATAGGACATAGAAAGTTTACCGGCAAGAAAACTGGTAAGTTCATTAAAAAACTTCTGGCCGCTATATCTTGATGTTCTTTCAGTAAGCTCAGAAAGAATGTTTGACACATATTGTTCTTCACTGATATCCTCCAGAATAGCCTGGAAAAGACCGTTTTCATCAACAGATTTTGCATTAACCCTGACATGGAACAGTTTTTTGTTGAAGTTGCTGACGTATGGTCCCTCGTAAAAGCCGTAACCTTTTTTTATACTGTCTTCATAGGCGACTTTAATAGGATGATTACCGACTATATCAAAAAGATTTTTACCTAACAAAAGGCTAGGGTCCATCACATCAATTTTTTCTATAAACCTCTTGTTTACATCCTGAATGACTCCTTCTCTGTCGTATTGAAAAATTGGTAGAGGGTTTTCATTAAATAAGGTCTTGTATTTGTTCAGGTTAAAAAAGGACTCTATTTCTTTTTGTTTGGTGTAAGTCACATCTACAAAAAAGCCTGCCCAAATTGATTCATTTTGATATTTATTCAACCTATTGGAAGCCCCATAAATCCATTTGGTTTCTCCTGAGGGGGTAATTATGCGGAAATTGGATTCAAATTTCTGGTCTTTCGTAAATGCATCTTTGTCTGCTGTGGTAACATTTTCAATATCATCCGGATGAATTAAACCCTTTAATGTAAGGTAATTCTCCATAATTGTGGATGCTTCCAGGCCCAGGAGATTATAGCTACCCTCACTTACAAAAATGAAATTTCTACGACCATCCGCGTATGCTTTAAGCAAATAAACCATTCCGGGTACTACTCCTGTGAGTTCGTCAAGGACGGTTTTGTGTTCCAATAGATCTTTCTCAATTTCTTTAAGGGCAGTTATGTCTGTGATGATTCCAAATACAAGGTTTTTTTGGTTTGGCTGTTCTTCAAATTTCTTGTTTTCATCTTTTACATAGATATAATGTCCACTGCTGTGCAACATTCTATATACCAATTTATTATAATGCTCAAAACCGTGATTGAAATAGTGCCTGTCTTCAGGATGAATCAGGTTAATCCAATCCTTTCCCGAAAAATCATCAAAAAAATGAACCGGATAACCCAAAATGTCTTCGAATCCACCTGATACTTTAAAAAGATCCGAATCTACATCATATTCATAGTAAATCACCCGGTTATTATTTGCAATTCTACCGATTACCGATGGTTTTTGATAGCCTTTGAAATCTGCAGAGGAACCATATTCCAACTGTATCAAATAGACTTCTTTATTCAGGACTTGCTTTGTCAAATATAAATGGTCAGGAAAGACAGTGAGGATTTCTGCACTGTCCAAATGCATGAATTCTGAAAACTTATTTTTATCTATAAAATCAAATTTGGCAATGAAATATTTTTCCCATTCCGAAATATTTTCGGGGTTTTTAAGTTCTCCCTTTCCAACATACACCCCGTTTTTTGATTTATCCAAAAGCCAGGAAACCTTGATGTTTTTGTTTGGGGGTAAGGGAGAAATCAAAACATTGATCAAATAAGAGTAATTTTCCTGAGAAATTACGTAGCCTTCTAGCTGTACAAACTGGAAGAGTTGTTTTTTCCAGACCAAGGGACAAATCACTTTATCTCCATTTCCCAGGATCTTAAACAAATATTGGAAAAAAGGTCTGGGCAATGTGGGAAGTATTTCTTCAAAAAAGGCCTCACGGTAAAATTTTTCTCCTTCATCAATTATATTCCTTATTTCGGAAGAAATATATAACAGTTCGAATTTGCCGTTATTATATTTTTTAACAGTAAATAATATATTTTTGAATGAATCTTTTGGGCTTTCAGACATCATTTAAATCAAACAAATAATAATAGCAAATCTTGTTGTTAGAAAATTCATCTTAGTTACATCGATTCAAATATACGATTCTTAACATATGATTGTAGAAATTAAATTGATGAAAAGCAAGAATTGAGAAACCCTTGTTAAATTTGCCTCTTTAGTTTGAATGTGAATGTATTGAGTTCAAAATCTTCCAGTTTTTCATCTGAATATCGTTTCATGATCAATTTAATTTCCCGCCCTTCTTCTGACCTGAAAATTTTAATGAGGTCGGACAATTCCCAAAAATCTAACGGGATGCCATTGATACTTACAAATTCATCTCCATCCCTTACCCCTGCATCAAAGGCAGGAGAGTCTTTGCGGACCTGGGAAACATAAATACGTAATTCGTCGGAAGGGATTACCCTGGGAACGATGCCGCTCATATCAAATTCAAAAGGCTCATAAAAAGTCAAGTTCCGCCTTACGAATATTCTTTCCCTCTGATAATCATAGATAATGTTCATCCTTCCCAAAATCTCCGATCCTAAACTTCCCTGCCGACCACTGTCTTTGATTACATAACTGAATTCTGTTTCATTTGGAAAGGAAGTAATGACGTTATTGAATTTGAAAGAATTTAAATTAAATGACTTGACCCTGCCCACAAAACCGTATAAATCGCCTCCAAGGGATCTTCCAAGATCAGTTTCAAGGTGATTTTCAGGAAGAACAATTTGATCGGATGTTTCTCTGTTCAGCAACAAACCATGATTGGCACCGGTGTCAATCAGTAGTTTCGCAATTAATTCATTTTCTGAACTAAGTTTGATTTTTGCATGTAAATAGGGCTTGCTGTTTTCCATTTTGATGGGTATTTTTTTGAATCCCAAAGGCCCCCACTTCATTGCATCCATTTTGTAAAAGGTAATTATCCCCTCATCGTAATTGATTTTTACAGGATTATATTTGAAAAACTCATATCCAATCACGCCAAAAACAGGAATTCCTATTACCCTTTCGAGTTCTAAAAAATCTTCATCCAATACCAATAAAGTTTGGAAGACCCCCTTTACTTCACCCATATCAAGTTCGTTGGTTGGGGAAACTGAAGCGGTCAAAACAGTCTGTCCATCTGCACCTACCAAATCGAGTTTTCTGGTATAATTCAGATTCAAAAAATCTCCAAAGGTTTTGCTGAACAGGATATTGGTTTTTACCCCTGTATCCAGCAAAAAATTTACTGGTGGGCCATTGTTTATGGATACGGGAATAATTATCAGATTATTTGAATTAATAAAAGGTAATTCTTTTTTCCTGCCTTCTTCTTTCATATAAAATCCGGGAACCTGGGCCGATAGCTCCATAAATCCGGTAAGGAATATAATTATAAAAAAAAACACTTTTCCTGGCATTGTACCTGTGGCTATTTTGGATTTGATGATAATATAATGATAAATAATTTTTATTGTGAAATTGTTCTAGAGTATTCAATTAAAACATCTGAATTGAATCCAAAGGATATATTTTATACGGATTCAGATCAAATATTAGTGTAACTAACTGTTACATTCTTTAAATTATTGAAAAAATCTAAAAAATACCCCATCTTTATTTTTTAGAATTAT
The DNA here is from genome assembly GCF_900176595.1 of Aquiflexum balticum DSM 16537. Taxonomy (GTDB): domain Bacteria; phylum Bacteroidota; class Bacteroidia; order Cytophagales; family Cyclobacteriaceae; genus Aquiflexum; species Aquiflexum balticum. Next base: position 1,167,410 of record NZ_LT838813.1, on the reverse strand, counting down.
TAGACATGGCAGAAAAAGCGATTGTAGAAAAAGCAAAAAAAATTTTTGAGAATTTCCTGGTCAGACAGGGAAGTAGAAAAACCCCTGAAAGGTATTCTGTTATTGACGAATTATATGCCTTGCCACAGGATGAACACATAGATGTTGAAGGACTGTTTTTATTGATGAGAAATAAAGGCTATACCATCAGTCGTGCAACAATTTACAATACTCTGGATTTGTTGGTAGAATGCGGGTTGGCAGTGAAACATCAGTTTAAAGATAAAGTCGCACTTTACGAACAGGCACTTACCTACAAGCACCACGATCATCATGTGTGCAATCAGTGCAGAAAAATAAGGGAATTTTCAGATGAAAGAATCAATTTGATCAAGGAAGCCATGGGAAATGAATTTCAATCGGCTATCACAAGTCATTCTTTGGTGCTTTATGGAGATTGCCATATTCCTGATTGTGACAACCTGATTGTTCTCTGATTCAGGATTTAAAGATTTTTTTGTAGATGGGTTTTCGGTAAAGGAATTGAAGATACAAAGCTGGATATAACAAGACTGTAAAAATCCCAAACGCACCTTTGTAGGTGATTTCATCCCGGATGACTGTATTTTCGCCTACCTTTATCAGGCGGTGCCTGTGCCGCCACTCTTTGAGAAAAAAGGGTAGTTGCACTCCCTTATCCACAAAATAAAACTCCTTGGATGTGGTATTGTCCTCAATGATTTCACTCGTCCATTTTTGCTTGAACAACAGGAAATTGAGCTCTAAACTGACGATATCCCCTTTTTTTGAACCGTCAAATCGAAGCAGTTTTACAGGTGGAAAAGGAGGACTTAACTTGGTAAACAAAGTTTCGTCAAATCCTTCTTTTACAGCCAGATAATTCTGGTCGACCTTGGTTTCAATATTTATTTTCATCTTGAATATCCTTCATGCATAATGCTGATGCATACTGTTCACAATAAAACTCCCGCAGAAATATCTGAAACCAACAGCGAATTTTTTTGTTTAACATAAAACTGTGCAGGCATCATAATTCTGCGGGATTTTAAATCATTTGACTGGGATCTTTAGTTTCAATCCTAATTGAGCTTTTTCAGATATTTGAAGAATTCGCTGTCTGACGAAAGGATAATACTGGTGTTTTCATCCATTGATTTTTCGAAACTTTCCATGGTCCGCAAAAATTTATAAAGGTCTACAGCTGTGCGGTTTTTATTGTACGCAGAAGCATAGATATCTGTGGCCTCGGCATCTGCACGTCCTTTGATTTCTTCCGCCTCTCTAAATGCATTTGATTGGATTTCAGCCAAGTCTCTTTCTTTATCTCCCTCGATTTTCCTGGCTTCACCCTGTCCTTCTGACCTGAACTGATCTGCAATCCGGTTTCTTTCAGAAATCATCCTGTCATAAACACGGTCCCTTACCTCATCTACGTAGTTCATCCTTTTGAACTTAAAATCTAAAATTCTGACCCCCAAATCAGCCGTTCTCTCATTGGCTTTTTCCAGAACTATTTTTTCGATTAAAGCCCTTCCAACTGAGATATCATCTAATTTTTCAATTTCTTCCATAAACTCTTCCGTGACTTCAGGGTCTCTGTTTGTAGAACGGACAATATCCAATAAATCATGGCTGGCAATGGCATTTCGGGTTTCCCCATCCAAAATATCATCCAATCTTGATTGGGCCGAACGCTCATCTCTCAAGCGGATGAAAAACTGCAAAGGATTGGTGATTTCCCACCTCGCATAGGTATCGACAAAAATAAACTTCTTGTCTTTGGTAGGCACTTGGTTTTTATTCCCATCCCATTCCAGGTATCTTTTGTCAAAGAACTGTACCTTGTTCAAAAAGGGAATTTTGAAATTCAATCCCGGTTCAGTCCTTGGTTCTCCCACCGGTCTCCCGAATTGGGTTACTATCGCCTGTTGCGTTTCGTCCAGTATGTATATGCTGTTGGTCAATACCAGAACGGTAATTGCAACCAAACTTATCAGTATTATTCTTTTCGTTCTCATGGGTTGATGGCTTTAGCTCTGTCAATGTTCAATAAGGGCAATACATTGTTTCCTTTTTCATCAACAATGATTTTGTTACCGATTTTCGGCAATATCTTTTCCATTGTTTCCAGGTAAATTCTCTGCTTGGTTACCTCAGGGGCCTTAACATAAGCCTCAAAAAGGGAGTTGAATCTGTCCGATTCACCTTTCGCTCTGTTTACCCTGTTGAGGGCATAAGCCTCTGCCAACTGAATGGTTTCGAGTGCCTCACCTCTTGCCCTGGGGATCACCCTGTTGTATTCTGCTTCAGCTTGATTTATCAGTGTTTCTCTTTCTTGTTGGGCCTCATTTACTGCATTGAAAGAAGGCTTGACCGGTTCCGGAGGATTCACGTCCTGCAAAACTACCTGATCGATACGTATTCCGTTTTCATATTCATCACACAACTGCTGTAATAATACCTCTACACTCGTGGCAACTTCCTGACGGCCGACTGTAAGCACTTCATTTACAGTTCTGTCTCCTACTATTTTTCTCATGGATGCTTCTGACATGTCACGGAGAGTCTTTTCGGCATTTCTTACCCTGAATAGGTATCGGTATGAATCCACAATTCTATACTGAACGACCCATTCCACATCTGTCAGGTTGAGGTCACCGGTGAGCATCATACTTTCATCCCCATAATCTCCACTCGAATATTCGCTTCTCTGGGAAGCTTGAGTGGTCCGGAATCCAAATTCCTGTTTCAATTGTCTTTGTACCGGAATTTTATACATAGACTCCAAGCCAAAGGGTAAAATAAAATTAAGGCCTGGATCCACGGTTCTGTTGTATTTGCCGAGTTGAATGACAACCCCTTCCTCTTCTGGACCTACTGTTTTGGTGCTTGTGACGGCTGCCACCAACACTAAGAAACCCAAAACGATTCGGCCCAGGTATTTTTTTATCCAATCCGGATCAATATTGATTTCATATTTGTTTTCTGCCATATCTGTTATTGGTTTATTCGTTAATTTTCAATCTAAGACCGAAATTAGGTTTATTTTCTAAAAGGTAAGTACAAAAATCAAAAAGAGCGTCAGCCAGATCACATCCATAAAATGCCAATATGTTGTAAACAATTGGATACGCATTTTTTCAAATGGATTGGTCAGCAGGATCAAATGCTTGACTTCGTCTTTCTCTACCCTGCTATATTGATAGACCATAATGATCGCAAAAATCATGGCACCCACCAAATGAAAAATATGAATGCCGCTCAATACATATAGGAAACTCCCACTGGGCAATCCCCGAAAATCAACACCCATATCTCCAAGTTCTTTCCAGCCCATAAACTGCAATCCCGTAAAGATTATTCCGAGAAAAAATGTCAACAATAAGCTGTTTTTTAACTTGGTCACATCATCTTCCTTAAAATGCAACATCATTTTGGTCACCGTATAGCCACTGATAAGGATAATCAGCGAGCTTAAAATAAATGATTTTGGCATTTTGAATCTAACCCCTTCCATGACAGAGGTGTCCGAAGCTAAAAACGCTACAGTCATAAAAAGAAAAATCAGGCCGCTTCCGAACATCCCAAGATAAATCAGGGTCTGATAGGGATGCATGTTTTCAATTCTTTGAAACCAGGTTTCTTTTGTTTTTTCCATTCAGTTTTGTACTTCTATACCTTAAACATTTTAAAGTCTCTTAGGTTCAGGTTAAAGCGTTACAATTTGATAAAAGGCTTGGAGAAGTAGATTAAAAATCAATTTCCTACCTTTGCAGCTCAATAATCCAATCCCATCCATTTTGGAAAAAAAATCATTTCTTTCCTTTTACCAAAACGATCCCTTCATACAGACCTTGGCAAAATCCATTCTTGACAACAAGAGTGGGGATTACCAATTGAAAAGTCTCTCGGGAAGTTTGGACATCATTGTATTTACCACACTTTTTAGGAGTATAGGTGGTTGCCACCTGATTGTGGCCCACGACAAGGAGGAAGCCGCCTACCTCAACAATGATATTCAGGAGCTTTTGGGGGAAAATTCCACTTTTTATTTTCCGTCAAGTTATAAGCGACCTTATCAGTTCGATGAAATTGAGAATGCAAACGTCCTGCAAAGGGCGGAAGTCTTGAATAAAATTTTGGTCCAGGAACGGGAAAACCCGATTATCGTCACCTATGGGGAAGCGTTGTATGAAAAAGTCATCAACAAAAGGTCTTTAAAGGAGAACACCTTTAAAGCTTCTGTGGGAGAGAAAGTTGATTTGGAGTTTATTGCTGAACTGCTCAGTACCTATGATTTTGAAAAAACAGACTTTGTCTTTGAAGCAGGTCAGTTTGCTATCCGGGGAGGTATTTTGGATATATTTTCGTATGCCAACGAACTTCCATTTAGGTTGGAGCTTTTTGGTAAGGAGATAGAGAGTATCAGGACATTTGACCCGGAAACACAGCTTTCTCTGGACAAAATTGAACAAATCAGCATTATACCTAATATTCAGACGAAGTTATTGCAAGAACAGAGACAGTCCTTTTTGGAGTTTTTGCCAAAAGACACCTTGCTTTGGTTCAAAGATTATCAATTTTCCATTGATGTAATTGAAGAAAATTTCCTGAAAGCCAAAGGTCAATTTGATCAGATTGTCAGTAAGACAGAGAATGAAAAACTTCTACTCAAGCCTGAAAACCTATTTGATGGGGCCGAAGCTTTTGAATTGAAATTGAAAAGCTTTGGAAAAGTAGAATTCGGTCATAAGTTTTATTTTAAAGGAGCAAAAAACTTTGATTTCAATTCCCAACCCCAACCCTCTTTTAATAAAAACTTTGACCTATTGGTCGAAAATCTGGTCGAAAATGAAAAGAAAGGCTGGTTGAATATCATCTGTTCTGAAAGCGACAAACAGATTCAGCGGCTTCAAAACATATTCAATGAACTTGATCCAACGCTCAGTGTGCAATCATTACACATAGGTTTGAGAGAGGGTTTTGTGGATAAAAACCTGGAAATAGCCTGTTATACCGATCATCAGATTTTTGAAAGGTTTCATAAGTATAAAACCAAATCCAAAGCAAGCAAGTCCAAAGCCTTAACGCTCAAGGAACTCCAAACCCTTCATCCCGGAGATTTTATTGTCCATATAGATTATGGTGTCGGGAGATTTGCGGGATTGGAAAAAGTCGATGTGCACGGGAAATCCCAAGAAGCCGTTCGTCTGATATTCAGAGATGACGATCTTCTGTTTGTCAACATCCATTCACTTCATAAAATCTCCAAATATTCCGGACAGGAAGGAACCATGCCGGCCATGTCCAAATTGGGTTCTCCCGAATGGGAAAACAAGAAAAGGAGAGTTAAAGGAAAAGTGAAAGACATTGCCAAAGACCTGATTGCTCTTTATGCCAAAAGAAAAAGTGCGCCGGGTTTTCAGTTTTCCCCTGATTCGGTTTTACAGGTGGAACTGGAAAGTTCTTTTGTATTTGAAGATACCCCGGACCAGGCATTGGCTACGGCAGATGTCAAAGCAGATATGGAAAAAAGTTATCCCATGGACCGGTTGGTATGTGGGGATGTTGGATTTGGAAAAACCGAAGTTGCCATCCGAGCTGCATTCAAAGCCCTGAATGACAGAAAACAGGTAGCGATCTTGGTGCCGACTACTATTTTGGCTATGCAGCATTTTCAGACTTTCAAAGAAAGGCTTGCAGGATTTCCTGTCAAAGTGGAATATATCAACCGCTTCAGGTCAGCCAAAGAAATAAAGGAAATTACCAATCAGGTCAGTACGGGTGAAATTGATATTTTGATAGGGACACACAGAATTGTAAATAAGGACATCAAATTCAAAAACCTGGGATTATTGGTCATAGACGAAGAGCAAAAGTTCGGGGTCAAGGTCAAAGACCAACTAAAGGAAATGAAAGTCAATGTGGATGTGTTGACCTTGACTGCCACCCCTATCCCAAGGACCTTGCATTTTTCATTGATGGGTGCAAGGGATCTTTCTGTAATTGCTACACCGCCGCCCAACCGTCAACCCGTAACTACCGAGATACATACATTTAAAGAGGAAGTCATCCGTGATGCCATATCGTTTGAACTGAGAAGAGGTGGTCAGGTATTTTTTGTCCATAATCGGGTAGGGGAAATAGATGCTATTGCCAATCTGATTTTAAGATTGGTCCCTGAGGCTAGAGTGGCCGCAGCACATGGTCAGATGGATGGCAAGAAGCTGGAAAATATCATGGTCAAATTCATTGAGGGTGAATATGATATTTTGGTGTCTACCAATATCATTGAATCCGGCTTGGATATCCCCAATGCAAATACCATTATCATCAACAGGGCCCATATGTTTGGCTTGAGTGATCTGCACCAGATGCGGGGCCGAGTGGGAAGAAGCAATAAAAAGGCCTTTTGTTATTTACTGACAACTCCCACCACAGGTTTGACAGCAGAAGCAAGGAAAAGGCTACAGACATTGGAGGAGTTTTCAGATTTGGGTGACGGCATCAAGGTGGCCATGCGGGATTTGGATATCCGTGGTGCAGGAAATCTTTTAGGGGCTGAACAAAGTGGCTTTATCACCGACCTGGGTTTTGAAATGTACCATAAGATACTTGATGAAGCTGTACAGGAATTGAAGGAGAATGAATTTGCCGAACTCTTTGAAATCGATCTAAAAGAAAAAGTACAGGTATTGGTACAGGATTGTGTGATTGAGACAGACCTGGAATTGCTGATACCGGAAACCTACGTCAGCAACATCTCAGAAAGACTTAGCCTTTATTCCAAATTGGACAATATCAAAAAAGAGTCTGAACTCCTCGCTTATATCCAATCGATAAGGGATAGGTTTGGACCGATACCAAAAACAGTGGAAGACTTGTTTGAAACAGTTCGCCTGCGATGGATAGCAGAAGAGCTGGGATTTGAGAAACTCGTAATCAAAAACCATATGATGAAATGCTACTTTTTGCCATCAGAAAAGGAAAAATATTTCAAGTCAGATACCTTTGGCAAGATATTAGCGTTTATTCAAAAGCAGGGTAAATACTGCAAAATCAAAGAGGCCAAGAACCGCTTAATCCTCATTATCAATGAGGTAAATACCATAGAAAATGCGAAAAAATGGCTTTTGGGAATGAAAAATTCATAAAAACTGAAAATTTTACATCAGGGCTTATTTGTCTTTCCTCTCAAAATAATTGTATTATTTGCTACAATCCCGCAAAAATCCCATTTTCTATATGGGAGGGTACAAAAAAAATTATTGTGATAAGATATTAATGATTATATATTAGCGTTCTATTTGTGCATAAAAATACTCTACAATTATGGTTTTTAGAAATAACAAAACAGGTTTGATTTTGGCTTCCGCATTGATTATTGTGGGGGCATTCCTTAGTTCCTGTAACAAAACTCCCGGGTACGGCAGAAGGACTGCTGCAAAGCCCGGCAAAGCAAGCCCTACCACAGGGGCGGAATACAGCTTTGATGCTTCAAAAGACAGTACGCAATTCTTGGTAACAAGACTTGCCAAGCAAGAAATCGGACCCAATCTGAAATACATTCAGGGTGGTCGTGCAGTATTGGGTTCTCAGGAACAAGATGTCATGGCTTTCAGGGATAATGCCGAAAGAACAGTGACAATTGCCTCATTTTTCATGGATGAAACAGAAATCACCAATAATGACTATAGGGAATTCCTTTTTCATATGAAGAAAAAGGTCAGTGCAGACTCTATCCAGAAATTGGAACCTCAAGAAGGCGTATGGGCAGGTGCTTTATCCTATAATGATGTTTATGATACATATTATTTCAGATTTCCAGGATTCAATTTTTATCCTGTAGCAGGTGTTTCATGGACTCAGGCTAATGTGTATGCCAAATGGAGAACGGAATTTGTATCTGATCTTATCAGACAAAAAAATGAAATCGACAGTTCTTTTACTAAAAACCAGTTGATTGAAAGAGGAGTTGCTTTTGCAGAATACCGACTGCCCAGTGAGGCGGAATGGGAATATGCAGCCAAAGCCATGATCGGAACGCAATACATGGATGAAAATCAAGAGTACGGAAGAATCTATCCTTGGGATGGAAGGGGAGTTAGAAATCCATATAATGTCAAAAGAAAAGGCAAGCAAGGTGATTTCCTTGCCAACTTCAAAAGAGGACGTGGTGATTATGCCGGTATTGCAGGAACCAATTCCAATGATGGAGAAATTCTCCCAACAAACGTTTATGATTTCCCTCCCAATGACTTTGGGTTATACAATATGGCAGGTAATGTCAACGAATGGGTACAGGATGTTTACAGACCATTATCTTACCAGGATTTTGATGACTTAAACCCCTTAAGAAAAGACGGAATTTTCGATGAGGAGGAAACTTATGGAACAACATTGATCACTGATGACTACAGAGTCTATAAAGGTGGTTCCTGGAGAGACATGGCCTATTGGCTTGCGCCGGGTACCAGAAGATTTATCCATCAGGATTCCGCCACAAACCACATCGGTTTCAGATGCGCGATGATCTCCATCGGAGGTGAAGGAAAATAAAATAGTTTGTCTTTATAGAATTTAAACAGGAGCCTCTCAAAGGCTCCTTTTTTTTTGACTCTTCCTTGGTTTAAGACCACCCATCCAAGTTTAAAAACCAAATACCTAAAATTTCACTTATATTGAAGGCAATTGATCTAATTTCGGTACAACTAAACTTACTACTATGCTCATGAAAAAAATACTGAAAATATCCTTTTTTCTATCAGCTTACTGTTTGCTCATGGTGGGCATCTGTCAGGCACAGGAAGCCCTTCCCTATCAGACCCCTCCGCAAGCGATAGCTGATTTAGTCAATGCGCCTTTGACTCCGACAGTCAGTTTTAGCCGTTCGGGAGATTTGATGCTGCTTTTGGAAAGAGCAGACAATCCCTCCATTGAAGATTTGGCGCAACCCGAACTCCGAATAGGAGGAATAAGAATCAATCCGGCAACAAATGGCCCATCAAGATCGGGGAGTTTCTACAATGTGATGGTAAAAAACACCAAAACGGGTCAGCAGCAAGCCATCAAAGGCCTTCCAAATAATCCTAAACTGGGAGAGATTTCTCTTTCCAAGGATGAAAAATTTGCAGCTGTTACCAATACTACCAATAAAGGAATCAGCCTTTGGGTCGTGGACCTTACCACCTATGAAGCCAAAAAATTGACGGATGAAATTGTTAATGCCACTTATGGTTCCACTATATCCTGGACTCCGGACAATAAGATTTTGCTGAAAGCCATAAATCCCAAAAGAGGTCAGATGCCTGTTGCTCCTTTGGCACCTTCCGGTCCGATTATTCAGGAAACTTCCGGAAATGCAGCCCCATCAAGAACCTATCAGGATTTGTTGAGTAATCCTCATGATGAGGCTTTATTGACTTATTTTATGGATTCTCAGTTGATGTTGATTGACCTTCAAGGCAATAAGCAGGCCGTTGGAAAGTCAGGCATGATCAAATCAGTTGATCTTTCACCTGATGGTAATTACATCGTGGTGGATCTTATCCAAAAGCCATTTTCTTATTTGGTGCCTGCTTCCCGTTTTCCGTATGATGTAGAGATTTGGGATATCAAAGGCAATAAAGTGAAAACTTTGGCCCAAATTCCTTTGGACGAGGTAAGACCTACAGGCTTTGATGCCACAGTTACTGGACCAAGATCTATCAATTGGAGGGCTGATAAACCGGCAACTCTTTATTGGGTAGAAGCACAGGATGGAGGAGACCCGAAAGTCAAGATAGATGAAAGAGAAATCATCTATTCACTGGAAGTACCCTTCACTACTTCACCAAAAAAATTGGCGGGTATTGCTTATAGATTTAGAGGCATTTTTTGGTCAGACGATAATTTTGCTCTGCTGAATGAGAGTTGGTCAGCTACCAGGCAGGTTCGTGTTCATAGAATTGACCCTTCCAATCCCGGTGACAAAGGGACCGTGATTATCGAAAGATCTTCTGATGACCGCTACAATGATCCCGGAAGTCCGGTTTTTACAGTCAATGATTTTGGAAGAAATGTGATTTTGAGAAAAGGAGACGATGTTTATATGACTTCTTCCGGCGGAGGTCCTGATGGAGATATGCCTTATCTTTCAGCCTACAATACAAAAACCAAAACCGAAAAAATCCTTTGGAGAAGTCAGGCCCCGTATTTCGAAAGGGTGGTTAAGGTCCTGAATGCAGACGCAACAGAATTTGTAACACTCAAAGAAAGCACTGACCTACAGCCAAATTACTGGATTGTCAATACCCGCAAGCGAATTGCACCAAGGCAAATTACTGATTTTGTCCATCCTTATGAGTCTCTTAAAGGCATCAATAAATCCTTGGTGAAATACAAGAGAAAAGATGGATTGGATTTGTCTGCTACGTTGTATACTCCCGAAGGATATGACCCTGCCAAAGACGGAAGATTGCCCGTTCTGATGTGGGCTTATCCCAGAGAATACAAATCTGCTGCAGATGCTGCACAGGTAAGGGGTTCCAAATATCAGTTTACCAGATTGAGTTGGGGTTCTCCGATTTATTGGGTAACCCAAGGTTATGCAATTATGGACCAAACCGAAATGCCCATAGTAGGCGAAGGGGATGAAGAACCGAATGACTTTTTTGTGGAGCAATTGGTAGCCAATGCAGAGGCAGCCATTGATTATATTGTTGGTGCCGGAGTTGGGGATAGAAGTAAAATAGCTGTAGGAGGCCATTCTTATGGCGCCTTTATGACTGCCAACCTGCTTTCTTATTCAGACTTATTTGCGGCCGGAATTGCCAGAAGTGGTGCTTACAACCGTACCTTGACGCCTTTTGGTTTTCAGTATGAGCAAAGATCCTATTGGGAGGCGCCGGATGTCTATAATACTATGTCTCCTTTTATGAATGCCAATAAAGTCAAAACACCAATATTGTTGATTCATGGTGAGGCAGACAACAACTCCGGTACTTTCCCCATTCAATCCGAGCGCTATTACAATGCCCTGAAAGGTCATGGTGCGACCACACGTTTGGTTTTCTTACCTCATGAAAGTCACGGCTATGCCGCCAAAGAATCCATTTTGCATACTTTGTGGGAGATGAATTCCTGGTTGGAAAAGTATGTGAAGAATAAACCATAGACGTAAGATTTAAGACGGAAGACGCAAGACATAAGCACTATTAAACCTTTGGGGTCTTTTTTAGACCCCGAAGGTTTTTTTGTGATAGGTGGTTTGAGTCAAGCACCAAAGTCCTGTCCTGATCGGGAAAGCAAAAACTAGAGCCAGAGGCTCTAAACTCAATGATCCGAAGCTACAAGCTTCGGATAACGGGAAGGATAGACCATAGACGTAAGATTTAAGAAGTAAGACACAAGACTTAAAAATCGATTCAACCTTTGGGGTCTTTTTTAGACCCCGAAGGTTTTTTTGTTATAGGTGGTTTGAGTCTAGGAGCAAATTCCTTGGCGGGTATTTTTTACCTTCGGGTCATTGTGGATTACTATTTAAGCTAAAAGGACAAAAATTAAAAATGTCCGTTTTTGAATCAAACAACAAAATTTTTTATTGTTAAATGGATATTAAACGGATAATTTATATAGATTTTATTTTTTACATCTTATTTTAAAACTTTAATTTATAAATATTCACCACAACTTATTCAATATGGAACTCATAATTCAAAATCTTTCCAAGACCTATCCAAATGGAGTGAAGGCGCTCAACGACATTTCCTTACATATCCATCAGGGGATGTTCGGTCTTTTAGGCCCAAATGGGGCCGGCAAATCTACCTTGATGCGAACCATCGCTACCCTTCAGGATGCAGATTCAGGATCTGTATTCTTGGACGACCTTGATGTCTTACATGATAAGCAGCGCCTTCGGGAAAAATTGGGCTACCTACCCCAGGATTTTGGTCTATACCCTAGAATATCAGCCGAAGTCATGTTGGACCATATTGCTCAAATGAAGGGCGTAATCAATAAATCTAAAAGAAAAGACCTGGTGAATTCGCTCTTGAACAAGGTCAACTTATATAAGGATAGAAAAAAGGCCTTAGGTACTTTTTCAGGAGGAATGAGGCAAAGATTTGGAATTGCCCAGGCATTGGCAGGGAATCCTTCACTGATTATCGTGGATGAACCTACAGCAGGATTGGATCCTTCTGAAAGGAACAGGTTTTACAATTTGCTGAGCGAATTGGGTGAAAACACCATCGTCATTTTATCTACCCATATTGTGGAGGACGTGAGTACACTTTGTTCACAAATGGCTATTATTTGCTTGGGTGAGGTTTTAATGCAAGGGAAGCCCTCCGACGGAATCAGTGAGTTGGAAGGACAGATTTACCAAAAAAGTATTGCCAAAGAAGACCTATCTCAATACAAAGGTCAGTTTGATGTAATATCTACCCAATTGAAAGAGGGAAAATTGAGTCTTAGGATCAAAAGCGAAACCGAACCCGGAAGTGGTTTTGTGCCGACGGTTACCAATCTGGAAGACGTGTATTTCAGTTACATTTCTCAAAAAGTGGACCCCATAACTTTGTAAGCTATGCAGGATTTTTGGAATATTTTCAAATTTGAAATCAGGTATAGGTTTTCCAGACCGGCGACTTATGCCTATTTCGGGATGTTATTTGCCATTGCGTTTTTGCTGTTTGGTGGAGGTTTTACACCTGCTTCTGAAAAAGTCTATCATAACTCTCCATATGTAATTGCTTCACTTCAATCAATCATTTCGATTTTCGGCGTTTTGTTGGCATCAGCCATCATGGGAGTCCCGATTTACAGGGACTTGGAACACAAAACAGGAACTTTCATGTTCAGTTATCCCCTTACTAAAGCGGCATATTTCATGGGCCGGTTTTTGGGTTCTTTTGTGGTACTGCTGTTTATCACAACCGGAGTCATGTTCGGGATCTATTTTGGTAGTCTGATAGGTGCGGCTACAGGCTGGACAGAAGCTGAACGCTATGGTCCCCATGTGTTCATCAATTATATTCAACCTTGGCTGACTTTGGTGCTGCCCAATATGTGGATTGCAGGAACGCTTTTCTTTGCCCTGATTATTTTTACTCGAAATATCAAATCCATTTATTCCGGGGGAATTTTATTATTTATTGCCTACTTATTTTCAAGTTTTTTGGCCCAGGATATTGAAAATAAAGACCTGGTTCAGCTGCTTGATCCTTTTGCCCTGAATACATTCAATTATGAAACAAGATACCTGACCCCTTTTGAGCAAAACACATTTGTCTTACCACTTCAGGGCAACCTGTTGTTGAATAGAGTGATTTGGTCTTTAGCGGGATTGCTGTTTTTTGTAGCAGCTTATTGGAAGTTTAGTTTTACTTATTTCTTTCAGGAAAGACTTAAAGGGCCAAAAAAATCAGAAAAAGAGGAAATTTACCAAGCCCCTTCCCAAGTCAGGGTATTCCCTGATTTTTCCCGAAAATATCAATGGTTAAGCTTAGTAGCTTTGAGTAAAATAGAGGTAAGTAATATCCTCAAAGACATTTATTTCAGATCTATCTTACTTGGCGGAGCTATCTTCCTGGCATTGGATTTCTGGATTGGCAATACGATATACAGTGTATCTAATTTTCCGGTTACCAGTTTTTTGATGGAGTTCAAAGGCTTTGACTACAACCTTTTTGTATTTATCATCATTGTTTTCTTCACCGGAGAATCCATCCACAGGAGTCAGTCCTCGGGTTATGCGATTATCAGTGATACTTTTCCGGTCAAAGATAGTGTGATGTTGACTTCCAAGTTTTTGGCTATGGCTGTTGTAACTTTCATTTTGGCCATTATTCCCATTCCGGTAGGAATTATTGTCCAAATATTGAAGGGGTATTTTTTGTTTGACTTTGATATTTATCTGATAGATAGCTTGTTGATCACCTATCCGGATTACCTGCAAATGGTTATGTTGGTATTTGCAGTACACCTGATTTTCAATAATAAATTTGCCGGTCATGCTGCAAGCATTGCAGTTTGGGTAGTGATTGGTTTGGTATTGGACTTGGCCAAGGTCAATTTTACCATGTTTAAGTTCTCTTACAAGCCGGGCTACATTTGGTCAGATATGAATGGCTTGGGCCATTTGGGTAAATCACTATTTTGGTTTAACCTGTATTGGACAGCTTTTGGACTGTTTTTGGTTTTGTTCTTCAGTATTTTCTTTACCCGCGGTTCTGAGACAAATTTTTCCAGTAGGTGGAAAATAGCAAAACAGCGTCTGAGTTCCCCTGTTATCAAACTCTCTTTGGTTTTTCTTTTAATAGCAATTGGTTCAGGTGCTTTCATTTATCAATCAGTAGTGTATGATAATGGTTACCTGACTATTCGGGAGGGTGAAAAAAGAACTGCCGATTATGAGAAGCAACTGAAACAATATCAGTTTATACCTCAGCCTAAAGTTGTTTCGGTTTTTTTGACAGCAGATGTTTATCCGGAAGAAAGGAAAGCAGATTTTAAATTGGACTTGACAATTGTAAATAAAACAGATAGTCCCATTGATTCCCTGCATATGCATTCCACTTCGCTTTCCAATTTTGACATACTACTTGATGGAAAGGTAATGGAATATAGATTTCCTTTGAGTCATGACAAGCGGAAATTTGATATTTTAAATAAATATGAGCAGAAGCATTGGTATAAAATTCTTCCCTTGCCACAAACCATGCAGCCTGGAGACACTTTGCAGATTCAGGTTTTGGCCAATTTGATCAATGAAGGTTTTCCCAATTCGGGATATGGAAGAGACCTTGTCCACAACGGGACCTTTACCAGTGCATTCTTGCCAAGCTTCGGCTATAATGAATCCCTGGAACTGAGTTCGGATGAAACCAGAAGAAAATATGATTTAGGGCCCAAGGATACAGATCTTCCTAAACATGATGATCCTTTCGGGTTGCGGAATCTGCTATTTTCTCAGGATGCTGATTTTGTAAATTTTGAAGCGGTAGTAAGTACTTCTCCCGATCAAATTGCAGTGGTGCCGGGATATCTGCAGAAGGAATGGACAGAAAACGGAAGAAGGTATTTCCATTACATGCAGGATACACCAATACAGTATTTCTTTTCTATTGTATCAGCAGATTATGAAGTGCTGTTGGATGAGGTAGCGCTGCCGGATGGAAAAAAAGTAGCCATTGAAATTTATCATCATCCCAGGCATACCTTTAACCTCGACAGGTTTTTGGCAGCTTACAAAGACGGGTTAGTGTATTTCTCAGAAAAATACAGTCCTTTCCAGTTCCGGCAAATGCGGATTTTGGAATTCCCACGGTATGCAGGTTTTGCACAGTCTTTTCCCAACACCGTTCCTTTTTCTGAAAGTTTCGGTTGGGTAGCTGATTTCAGCGATCCAAACAGCTTTGATTATGTGTATTTTGTAACAGCCCATGAGTTGGCCCACCAATGGTGGGGTCATCAGATTGCGCCGAACTATACAAGAGGCTCAAATTTGATTTCAGAAGCTTTGGCTGAATATTCAGCTCTGATTTTGACCGAAAGGGCTTATGGCAAGGACAATATGAAGCGCTTTCTCAAAGAGGAATTGGACGGATACCTTAGAGGCAGGTCCGGTGAAAGCAAAAAGGAAAATGCCTTCATCAATGCAGACCGCGGATATATCTGGTATCAAAAAGGTGCCTTGGTGCTTTATGCTTTGAGAGATTATATTGGGGATGAGGCTATAGATTCAGCTTTAAAAAGTTTTGTGGGAGAGTTTGGGCTGAAAGAAACGCCTCCTTTTGCTGGTAGTTCTGATTTACTCAGGTATTTGACTGACCACACGCCAGATTCTCTTCATTATTTCCTGGATGACACCTGGAACAAAATTACTCTTTATGAAAATAAAGTGATAGAGACCACGGCTGAAAAGACCGGGGAAGAGGAGTACTTGGTCACCTTGATGCTTTCCTCGCAGAAATTGTATGCAGACAGTCTTGGTCGGGAAACACCGGCTATTTATGATGGGGATTATCTGGATATCGGGATTTTTGCCGCCGAGGATAAAGATGAAAATGGGCGTAATCGAACTAATCCATTGTATATCCAAAAACACAAAATAACTCCCGGTGAAAACAAAATTCAGGTCAAAGTACAAGGAGGTGTTCCTGTGAAAGCAGGAATTGACCCCTACAACAAGCTTATTGACAGGATACCCGATGACAATGTGGTCAATGTGACTGTGAATTAGAAAAGTTAATCTTTGGGGTTTATTTTTTGACACCAAAGGTTTCGTATAAAACGCCATTTATTTGTAAAAAGTGGCCTGTTAAAATAAGAAGACCATTGAGGGAGTTTAAAACCCCAATGGTCTTTTTTTTTAGAAATACCAGGGTATTTCAATTGAAATTCTTTGAGGGTTTTACCAACCCTCAAAGTTTTACTGGCCTACAAAGAATATAGCGTTGGAAATCAAGAGCTTGCCGCTTTCCCAGAAGGAACGGAACATGGGGTTATCCGCCATGTAGACGATTTGTCCCCTGCCTTGATTCTCTACACCATAGACCATGGATTGGGCCATTTTGGGTTTGATTTTGATTCCGATGTATCCGAATCTGTACGCTTCGTTGTTGGGGATAATTCCTACATTGACGCCCCTGTCCAGGTAAGAATATCTGGAGCCGTTATTTTTCAGAGTATAGAACTTTCCACCCAATCCGAAACCAAGCGGATGGGATTCATCGATTTTCAATTCGTATATAGCTCCTGCGGCAGTGGTGGAAATCCCCATCCTTTCCCTTTCTTGGTAAGGCTCCAATCTTTCTACATTCTGTATTTCTTTCTGCTCTTTTTCAGCTGCTTTTTTCTCCTCCTCAGTATCATACCTGCTCAGGTCAAAACCTTCTTTGTCGGCAAAAGTGTTCAGGGCATTTTCAAAGGCGATGAGTTTTCCACCCGCCTTTACCCATTCCAATACTTTTTTGAGGTTATTTTCAGAAATAGCCCCACCCCGGCTTGAAGGCATCAAAATGACATTGTATTTGGTCAAATCAAATCGTGCCAGGTTGTCGGCATCCAAAATACTGATCGGATAATCAAGTTCCTGCTCAAAGAAATACCAAAGCTCTCCAAAATTCAATGAGGAAACCGCATGACCACCCAAAAGTGCCACTTTAGGGGCTACGATTGCTTTGACATCAGAGGAACCGAAATCCTTTCCTTTGTCCACATAAGCGGAATTGGTTGGGTTTAAAGTGATTTCAAATTTGTTAGCTGCATTTACCACCTTTTGGTCATAATCCGATACATACTGATTGCCATTTCTGTGGATAATCAAGGTACCGGAAGGATAACTTTTTCCTTCCAATTCAAAAGCATATTCCGCAAATCTCACACGGATTTTATCATTCAGTAGGGCTGCCAAAAATTGTGGATGCTTTGTGGCGTTCCAAGGAGCAAGGTATGCCAAGGGCTTTCCATTGACGGTATTGGCATTAAAGGCTGTTTTTTCATATTTCTTGGCAGCATCCAATCTGTTCTCAAGCGCATATGCCTGCACACCATAAGAATATGGCAAGGCCCAACTTGTGATGTCATAGGTGATACTGTCCTGAAGCGTAGCCTCGGGTTCAAACAAAACCTGTGTCAACACAGATTTAGGTTGGTAGGCATTCACGATGATATCCTTGTCTGTAGTGGAGAAAGTGGCAGTTTTTCCACTGGAATAATCAAGCCCTTTCAGTCCTGAACGGTTACCCGCAAATCCATATTGGATTTTGTTTTTGTCCAGAAGTTCCAAAAGTGCATGGACCCTTTCCGGATTTTGGTCTCCTTTGATGACAAAACTTTTGTATTTAGCCCTAGGGCTGCTGCTGTTGGATTTGAAGTAATTGGCAAACTCATCAGCCAATTTAGCAGCATTTTGAGCGGTGACCTCCACGGCGGAGATTCCTGCCACATGCTGATGTTCTATTCTTTCTTTAAGGGTCACGGTATCACCAAGGGCATTCAACATGCCCAAACCTGCACGGCCCGAACCACCTTTTTCGATTGTCATCCCAATGGCACCATTGTAGGTTGGCCAAGTATCTCCATAAGCGGGATAAAGCAGGTCAAATCTTTCTTTGGTAAAATAAAACCAGCCCTGTTCATCAAATTTTGCTGCTGTGTTTTTGCCGTACAGCGTTTGGAATTCGAGTTGGAATGGAGAAAGTTGCTCATGCAATGGCTTTGCAGCAGGTGCAAAATAAAACGGAGAGTCAATTCCTTGCTCATGGTAGTCCACAAACAGGTGTGGCATCCATTGGTGATAAAGTTCGATACGCTGTACGGTTTCTTTTTGTGTCTGCCAAGCCCAATCCCTGTTGAGGTCGATCATATAATGATTTGGTCTTCCTCCCGGCCAAGGCTCAAAGTGCTCCATGGACTGTGGGTCAGGCTGCAATCTTGCGTTTTGCTTTTGGTTGTACCAAACGGTGTACCTTTCTTTTCCGTCCGGATTGGCGCAAGGGTCAATGACCAAGACCTGATTTTGCAGCCATTCTTTGGATTGGCTATTCGAGGGATCGGCAATTTGCCAAAAAGTAGTCATCGCCGCTTCTGTAGCCACAGCCTCATTCCCGTGCACATTGTATTGCATCCAGTTCAGGGCAACTTTGGTAGTAGGGGTACCTTCTACCATTCCTGTTCTTTTGAGGTTGTCCATCCGGATATTTTCAAGATTGTTGATATTTTCAGGCGTGGAAACTATCGCTATAAAAAGTGGTCTGTTTTCGTAGCTTTCCCCATAATATACCAATTTGACATTGGGCAGGGTAGCTGCTAAGTGCTCAAAATAATCCACTACACGGTGATGGGGTGTAAATCGGTCTCCCATTTTGTACCCAAGAAATTCCTCCGGGCTTTTTTGGGCAAAGGTTGTGATTGCCAGAAAAAGGGCAAAAACCAAGCTGTATATTTTTTTCATAGAATTTGATATTTGAGCCGGGAAGTTAATAGTATTTACCAAACCCTCCAAGGTATTTGCAGTCCGGATGGATGGATTGTGTGATAGTTGGTGGATGGGGTAGATATGGCTTTGGTAGGTGGATTGACAGAGCACTGGAACAATATTTGAAATAGGGGTATTCTGATAAAGGATAACTGAACTAGAAAAACAAGAAAAAAATCAAAATCACTCACCAAATGCCTTTTCAATTTTTGTCATGGCTAAAAACATTTTACCGGAATCTGGCAGCATAGTAAATCCATACTTTTCATAAAATTTTTTGGCATCATCATCCAAAGGGTCTACCACAACAGCCATAGATCCAAGAGCGCTCTTTGATATTTCCAAAGCTCTTCTTAGTGCGTCTATCAATAAAAACTCCCCATATCCATTTCCTTTTAATTCCCTATCCACTGCCAATCTGCCAAGTAAAGTAACAGGAATCCTGATATAAGATTTTGGAAGTCTTTTGGCATATTCCTCTGGTATTTCTTCCTGCTGGATACTGTAATTTGATAAAGTGTAGTAGGCTTTTACTTCATCGGCATCATTAACGATCACAAAACAAACTGTAAGGTTCCTTTTGGAATCTTGGCCAACTTGGGTCTTGATGTAATTATCCAAAAGGGGTTTGCCACAATCAAATGCTTCTTTCCGGTGTTTTTTTTCTAAAAGAACAATTTTTGAATACTTCATTGATCTGTTAGTTCTTTGTAGCGTGATGCAGCTTCTTTTAACTTTTGATTGGGTTCCAAACTTGAGAGGATAGCTTCAAAAAATATCTCCTTATCCCTATTTGAAACCAATATTCTTTCATGTTCCTGTATGATTTCTTGTGCCTCTTTCCTCATTACGGCAGAAACAAATCCAGCCAATGAAGAATATCCTTTTATTTCGGAAGCTTTTTCAAATAGCAATTTATCGTCATCTGATAAACGCATCTCAAAACGGGATTTTTTTACACTTTCCATTATTTTGTATTTTGAATAGAAGGATCTAATTGACCTTTAATTGAAAGGATTCTACAAATGTCCGTAATTATTCCGTACAAAAAAAGATTTTTTAACCCACTTTTAAATTGTGATATTGGAAATTGCTAAACTCTGATCCCTGAAAAAACATACTTTAAATCGATAACCTTTCTGATTTGCATTAGAATTAAAGGTGAAATTGTGGCTGTCTTTAATCTAAAATCATCAATCTAAATTCTTAAATCAAAAAAAGTGGGGCCTAAGGGATTCGAACCCATGACCTCTGCTCTGTCAAAGCAGCGCTCTAAACCATCCCGATAGCTATCGGGATAAGATCCCAAAATGTATTTTTTCTTGAGTTTAGACCTTATCAAAAAAATTTATGATTCTGGAACAATGATCATATTTTCAGAAATCAAAAAAGTGGGACCTAAGGGATTCGAACCCATGACCTCTGCTCTGTCAAAGCAGCGCTCTAAACCAACTGAGCTAAGATCCCATAATAATTATTACAACAGCGCTCTAAACCATCCCGATAGCTATCGGGATAAGATCCCATTAAATGTAATATGAGCGCTCCAAACCATCCCGATAAATAATAATATGCCGCGCTCAAATTCATTTGAGGATGCTAAAATCAGGAATGATTTTGGGATTTCAAAGGGGCAGGCAATTGGAATATTGAAAGATGGTGAAAATTTAAAATTTTTGAGATCAATAACCTAGATGGGATGTGGGATTGCCAACTTGGATCTTAAATACTTTTTTCACAAACCTTGAGAATAGGAAATATCAATCGGTGCAAGGAATAGACTCCTCCTACGTCGGAGTGACAAGGATAAGTTTGTTCTACTTTTGCCCATGTTGTCAGGGCAAAAGAGTTGTAAACTTTCATTTGGTTGGTGGAATCTACAACCTTCCAACATCTGTTACGATTACCCCTTCTCCCAAACAAATACCCCCATCGCCCTCAGCCCGTGCACAAGAACGGACTTGGGGGGTTCCAGATAGTTGAGGTTGTATTTTGCAACAACTTCCTTTTCCAATTCTGCTGTCAACAAAAACCGCTCTGTCCCATCGGGAAGCAGGTAAACGCCCTCACCCAAGTCAGGCGACTTTTCCAAAATCCCACCCGCGGCGGTAGTCATCCTTAAAAAGAAGATTCCGCCGGGTTTCAAAACCCGCATCATTTCATCCATCATTTTAAAAAACTGCGCTTCACTTTTTGCAAAATGCAGCACAGCAGAACTGATAAGCGCATCAAAAGCACCTGCGTGAAAGGGCATATCCTCTATGATGGAGGTCTGAAAGCGGTAAATATCATAATCCTTTTGGATGGTCTGCGCATATATTCTTGCCATCTGTATGGCTATCGGATTGCTGTCTGCTCCGAATATTTGATAACCCTCATTCAAAAAATAAATGGTATTCCTACCTTCTCCACAGCCGGCATCCAGGATTTTCATGGATTTGGTGAATCGCTTTTTAAGAATCTGATCCAATAGATAGATATCAATATTTCCCAGAAGCTGATTAAGTTTTTTGACTTTCATTTTCAAATTGTGCGATGGCTTTTAAGGTTTTTTGTTTACCGATTTCTATCATTTCCGATGCCCTGTGAAATTCCAGGGTTTTGGCCTGTGTTCTTGAGATTTCTACAATAATATCCACTTGGTGTTTTTCCAATACCAGTTCGGAAAACTTATCCTGCAAAATGTCAAAGGAATAGTTCATGAGATCGATAAAACCCATGCCCTTTGGTTTTTCATCTTTTTCCAAAATAGAAAAATAGGTCGAAAATTTCTTTTGG
This sequence comes from Aquiflexum balticum DSM 16537, assembly GCF_900176595.1. Taxonomy (GTDB): domain Bacteria; phylum Bacteroidota; class Bacteroidia; order Cytophagales; family Cyclobacteriaceae; genus Aquiflexum; species Aquiflexum balticum. The sequence continues at coordinate 1,145,665 of NZ_LT838813.1, read as the reverse complement.
TAATCAATCATCCAATTGGGCAATTTGCTGATGGTGGGGGGAAGGATTATTTTGTCCTTTTCCTCGATTAAATTTACAAATGCCTCTTTTGGTCCATTGAGATCCACGGCAAGTACTATTTCCCCTCTTTTTTCTTTTGGCAAAAGGCTCAGTGGAATGGGATTCAATATACCTCCATCTATATATTCCTTTCCATGTATTTTTGCGGGAGTGAGTACCGTGGGTATGGAAACTGAGGCCCTGATGGCCGCATACAAGCTTCCTTTTCTGAACACATGCTCTTTACCTGAAGGTATTTCCACTGCTGTACAGACAAAAGGAATATTCAAATCCTCAATCTGACAATCTGCAATCAGTTTTTTGAGTTCACCAAAAACTTTGTCCCCTTTGATAAAACCCCGACTGGAAATGGTGAAATCCATCAGGGAAAAAACATCAATTTTGTCCAGATTACAGATCCAGTCTTTGAACTTTGGAAGCTTACCTGTGGCATACATACCGCCGATCAACGCTCCGGCAGAAGAACCGGCTATGGACACGATTTCGTATCCCGATTCTTCCAATGCTTCGATTGCACCTATATGCGCCATTCCCCGGGCACCACCACTCGATAATACCAGTGAAACTGTTTTTTTGCTCATAGTTTAAAATTATTATGAAAAATCAATCTTAGCACGCTAATTCGCAAAACGAAATTAATCAATTATGAGTCAATTCAAGCCTTTTCATCTTGCATTTCCCATCAGGGACATTGAAGAAACCCGAAAATTCTATGGAGATTTGTTGGGATGTGATATCGGAAGAAGTACCGAAAAATGGATAGATTTCAATTTTTTTGGGCATCAGTTGTCCGCTCATGTCAAACCTGAAGAACTGAATTTGGCCAAGGCAAATGAAGTAGACGGCAAAAATGTTCCTGTGAGGCATTTTGGGGCGATCTTACCTTGGGAAGAATGGCATGCCTTGGCAGATAAGCTGAAAGACCATGGAATGGAATTTGTCATCGAGCCATATATCAGATTCAAGGGAGAGGTAGGGGAACAGGCTACCATGTTTTTCTTAGACCCTTCGGGCAATGCACTTGAGTTTAAATCCTTTCAGGATCAGGGGCAGATTTTTGCGAAGTGAGACTCTGACTTAGCTTTTGATCAATGCCTATCTTCTAGTTGAGTCTGTTTTTATTTGACTGTGGGATGACCGATGACGGATGACCGATGTTGGCATGAATTGGTATTTTGATCAGCCTTTGTTGAAGTGTCCCGTTTTTACTGGAAAAATAGAGGAAACCTAAAATCCTTATTAACTGAATAACCAATTACTGAAAAGACTCCCTCAAATACTTCCCGGTAAAATTCCCCTCAGTTTCCATCAGGGCTTCGGGGGTGCCTTCAAATGTGATATGTCCGCCGTTTTCACCACCTTCAGGACCTAAGTCGATCACCCAATCCGCAGCTTTGATCACCTCAGTATTGTGTTCGATGATGATGACCGAATGGCCCTGTTCTATCAGGGCATTAATGGAATGCAAGAGTTTGCGGATATCATGGAAGTGCAATCCCGTGGTAGGTTCATCAAAAATAAACAGGATATGGTCACCGGATTTGGTGCCGCCTTTACCTAAGAAGGAAGCCAATTTTACCCTTTGGGCTTCACCTCCTGAAAGTGTATTGGAAGACTGACCCATTCCGATATATCCTAGACCGACTTCCTGCAGGGGCTGCAGCTTGTTGATAATTTGGGATTTTCCTTTGAAAAATTCCATGGCTTCATCAATGGTCAAATCCAGGATGTCGGATATGTCCTTATCCTTGTATTTGACTTCCAGGATTTCATTTTTGAAGCGTTTGCCTTTGCAGGACTCACAGGTCAGATGGATATCCGCCATAAACTGCATTTCCACAGTAACCGTGCCTTCTCCCTGACAGGCTTCACATCTCCCGCCATCCACATTGAAGCTGAAAAAGGCAGGTTTATATCCCCGCTGTTTAGAAAGTGTCTGATCCGAATACAAAGTCCTGATGGCATCGTAGGCTTTGACATAAGTTACCGGGTTGGATCGGGAGGATTTTCCGATGGGATTTTGATCCACAAATTCCACTTGAGTGATTTTTTTGTAATCCCCATCCAGTTTGTCAAATTTCCCTGTTTCGTCTATCACCGTTCCCAAGGTTTTGCCCAAAGCAGGATAGAGTACCTTTTTGACCAAAGTGGATTTACCGGACCCACTCACCCCGGTGACCACAGTCAGCGTGTGCAGCGGAAATTTAACGGTCAGATTTTTAAGGTTGTTTTCTCTTGCACCTTTGACAGAGATGGAGTCTTTCCATTTCCTGTTGAAATCCTTCGCTTGGATTTTTTCCTCTCCTTTTAAATATTGGGCTGTATAGCTTTTTCCATGAATCAACAATTCCTGAAGGTCTCCCTGAAAAACCAAGTGTCCGCCTTTAACGCCTGCTTCCGGTCCTATATCAATGATCTGATCTGCGGCCTTCATGACTTTTTCTTCATGCTCGACCACAATCACGGTATTGCCAAGATCACGTAAAGTTTTCAACACCTCAATCAATCGGTCTGTATCCCTTGGATGCAGTCCTATACTTGGTTCATCCAATATATACATGGAACCCACCAAGGCAGAACCCAATGAGGTTGCCAGTTTGATCCTTTGGAATTCACCTCCTGAAAGTGAAGAGGTCAAGCGGTTCAACGTCAAATAGCCTAGACCCACCTTGTCCATATATTCCAATCTGTTCTGGATTTCTTTTAAAAGCCTATTGGCTACTTTCTTTTCTGAATCAGAGATCTCGATTTCCTGAAAAAACCTTAACGCTTTATGTATGGGCAGCAAAACGATATCCGTGATGGACCTGCCATTGATTTTGACAAAGGAGGCATCTTTTCTTAACCTTGTTCCCCTACAATCCGGGCAAGTGGTCCTGCCCCTGAACCGGGATAGCATGACCCGATATTGGATTTTGTGGGTTTTGGTTTCCAGGTCTGCAAAGAAATCATTCAGTCCCTTGAAATGTTGATTTCCGGTCCAGAGCAATTCCTTCTGTGACTCATCCAAATCCTCATAGGCACGATGGATGGGGAAATCAAAGTAAATTCCTTTTTTTACCAAAGGTTCCAGCCATTTGGAGGAACTTTCGCCCCGCCATGGTGCTATGGCACCTTCATAAATAGACATGCTTTTGTCAGGAATCACCAGGTCAGGGTCAATGCCCAATACAGAGCCAAAGCCTTCACAGGTTTTGCAGGCGCCATAGGGATTGTTGAAACTGAAAAAATTCACCGATGGCAATTCGAAACTCATGCCATCCAATTCGAATCGATCCGTAAAGGTTCTTTTGGTTTTTTCGGGAATCAGGATGGTACAGTCTCCATGACCTTCAAAGAAAGCTGTTTGAACCGAATCGGCTATCCTGAACTGATTGTCTTCATCTTCTTTTTGGATAGAAACCCTATCAATTAGAATCTCATAATCTCCTTTTGGCAAATCAGAATTCCCGACTAAATCTTCCAGAAAATAGGCATCTCCATTGACCAATACCCTGGTAAAACCTTTTTGAAGTAATAATTCCAATTCCTGTTTCCTTGATCGGTCTTGGGAAAGGTGGAGAGGGCAGGAAATCATGACCTTGTCGCCTTCCTCAAATCTGTGGATAAAATCCACCACATCCGTTACGGTATGGTGTTTTACTTCATCACCACTGACAGGAGATATGGTTCTTCCAATCCTGCTAAACAATAACTTGAGGTAATCATAGATTTCAGTGGTGGTGCCGACTGTAGAGCGGGGGTTTTTGGTATTGACCTTTTGTTGGATGGCGATGGCGGGAGAGACCCCTTTGATATATTCCACATCCGGCTTTTCCATTCTGCCCAGAAACTGACGTGCATAAGAGCTGAGACTTTCGACATACATCCTTTGTCCTTCGGCAAAAAGTGTATCAAATGCCAGGGATGACTTTCCTGAACCCGAAAGTCCGGTAATCACCACCAGTTTATTTCTGGGAATGGCAACGCTAAGGCTTTTGAGATTGTTGACCTTGGCATTTTTGATGATAATATATTCCTTGGGATCAAGGGTATCTACGGATGGGGATTCGAATTCAGTGCTTACACTCATAACTGGCAAAGTTACCGATTCAACAGATGAAATGGTAATTTGTTGGAAAGATTAGCCTTCAATTTTGTATATAACGTAGGCATAGACAAAAAATCTGATAATTCTGAGCAAACTGACCCATAGGTACTTTTTTTTGTCCATTCCACCGGCACCGGCCAGCAGAGAGATAGCAGAAAAAGGAAGGGGGCTCACACAGGCGACAACGACCAGATGTGCTCCATATTTTTGGAAAAGTAACCGGTACTTTAGAATGATTTTATTTTTGCCATTTAGAATTTTGCTTTTGTCTTTGGCGAATGCTCCGATGGTGAAGTTGGAAAAACCTGCCAGGTAAGAGATAACAGAAAGCAGGCCTATACTGGGAAAATAACTCCCAATCAAGCCGGTTTTAAGGGACCAAAGCATAAACACCTCAGGCGGAATCACGCCAAACAAAATCTCTGAGGCTACAAAAACAGACATGACCAAAGGAACATTGTCATAGATTCTTCCAAACCATTCCATTCGTTCCTCTTCTGAAAAATAGCTTTTGATAAGAAAATATACAACGATCAAAAATATCAGATAAAGAAATCCTTTCAGAATATTCCGGATCAAAAATCGGGTTTTGTCATCTAAGAATTTTTTCTTTTTCATAAAAATGTTCGGTCGGTCAAACCTCCAGCAAGTAATTAAGGATTATATTTTTAAAAATAAAAAAATCTATTGAAATACCTGCGCATTTGATTTTCAAGTCAAGGCCCTGTTGATAGAAGCATTTTCTCTATCTCATCCTAATCGCAATTATCATGGCAGAAGCCAAGGTCAGGAAGGCAATAGTCATCATGGAAGCTTCCAGGCCCAAAGCATCTGCGATCAATCCTGTCAGAATGGCTCCAATGGCATAGCCCAAATCCCGCCAAAGCCTGAATACACCAACCGAATTGGCCCGGTCCTTTGGATGGGTGTTTTCTGCAACCGTAGCCAGGAAAGTAGGGTAAACCATGGCCGTTCCCCATCCCAGACTTGCGGATAGAATTATATAATGGGTAAGACTGTCTGCAAATAGAAACAGTCCCAAAGCTATACTCTGAAGAAACATTCCTAAAAAAAGGAGGTGTTTCTTGTTGTAGATATCAGCCATTTTTCCCGTAAATAGTTGTCCGAAACCCCAAACAGCAGGATACACTGCGGTGACAATTCCGATGGCTTCCAATGAGAAACCTTTGGAAGCCAAAAGAATGGGAAAAATCCCCCAGGCCATTCCATCATTGAGGTTGTTGACCAAACCGGCCTGGGTGACCGAACCCAGGTTAGGGTGTTTCCAGGTAGTTTCCCAAAAGATGTTTTGAAGCAATGGAATTTCTGAATAGCTATTTTCGGCGGCTACATGCTTTCTGGTATCCTTGATCAAAAATATACTGCCCAAAAGTCCAAGCACAGCCAAGCCAATTCCAAGAATAAAGGGATAGGGTCTGAGTCCGTATTCTACAGCGATATATCCGGTAAGGAAAGCAACAATGGCCACTGCCAAATACCCGGCAAATTCATTCAGTCCCATGGCAAAACCGCGCTGTTTTTCTCCAACCAGATCGATTTTCATCACTACCGTGCTACTCCATGCCAGACCTTGGTTGATCCCCAAAAGCACGTTAGCAGCTACAATCCAATCCCAGGATGGCGCAAACATGAGCATAAAGGGAACAGGAAGTCCGAAAACCCAACCCAGCACCAAGAGATTTTTTCTGCCGATTTTATTGGCAAAAGCCCCGGCAAAATAATTGGAAATTGCCTTTATTATACCAAAAACAATGATAAAAGAAAGGATGGCAGTCTTGGCAGCTATCTCAAATTCCACTTCTGCGATCTGGGGAAGAATGCTTCTTTCCAAACCTACCATTCCGCCCACAAAAGCATTGATAATCACAAGAAGGGTAAATTGCTTCCAGTTTTCCTTTAAACCCAGTTGAATTTTTTCCATCAAAAATGTATCTGCCAACAAAATTCAACATTGGGCAAAAGGAATCCTTTTACATTTGTTAAAAAAGACCTCAAAGGTCAAGTGCTGCTAACCTTCGAGTCCACCGCGGCGGACTCGAAGGTTTTTGTTGAAAGGATATGAGCAGTTTTTGGCTGATTCCTGGGAAAATATCTTCCTTTATACATCAGATCCCAACCAACTAAACATACCCAAACACCAATTCTAAAAATTTTTGTGTTTTGGCTTTACAGATCGTGCCTTTGGCACTCTGGTTTCCGGGTATATCGGATATTCCCCAGCATATCATGCCGGGTTATTACAAGTCTTGCCTTTGGCAAGATTTATAAGAATACAGGGTTTTGTTCCGATAGCTATCGGAACCCAAAGGTCAGGGAAGTGCAACCTTTGAGGTCTTTTTTCAGACCTCGAAGGTTTTGAAGCTGGGGATGCATTGGGAATTTATACCGTTTGCCAGGAAAAAGACCTTTGGGGTTTTGTTCCGATAGCTATCGGAACCCAAAGGTCAGGGAAGTGCAACCTTTGAGGTCTTTTTCCAGACCTCGAAGGTTTTGAAGCTGGATATCCGTTGAGAATTTTACCAATTGCCGGGAAAAAGACCTTCGGGGTTTTTGTTCCGATAGCTCCTAAAATCCGTAAGTGACCTAATGACATTCAATTCTGTAAACCAAACCGTGTTGTTTTGAAAAATTGAGTAAAATCAAGGCTTTTGTTTTCTCTTGTTTCCGAAGTTTGTTTGTTTTTGCTGACTTGATTTACAGAATTATTGAAATTTTGAAAAGTAAAGACAGTTTTATCCAATACTTATTTTAGAGGAATGAGCCATTTTTTTTCGCAAATGTTTTTTTTATCAGGTATATACAAAAGCTGGATTATATACTTTTAGCTTCATTTGTCTGCTTTGTTTTATCCATTTTGCAGGAAGAATTATAAATCGAAAAATAAATTTTTTAATTCGGTCGGTGGGTTTTATACTTTTGCATTTAGTTGAAAAATAGTTAATCACATTATTGTATAGGTTTCTGCAAATTGCTGAAAAATAGAGGAATACTGAGTTTTTGTTTAACGAAGAAAAAGGGAGGCATTGCCAACCAAAATCATTTTTTAAGATGTCAAACTGTCTTTCCATGTTGCCCCGCTTGGCGTAAAAATTAGCGACTTCCAAATCAGTCATATCAAAATTATTGGTCAATATTGCACGGTAATCATAGGCATCCTGTGTGATTATGTTCATTTGGCCATCATTTCTTAACCTGCGTTTTACCAAAAGGCGATACGGCTTGGGAGTAGCTTTATATTCTCTGGCTTGTTGTGAAAAAGGAGTGATCAAGATTGAACCTACTTGTAATTCCCCAAATTCATCTTTGGCTGTTGTCCAATCCTGAACCTGTGTAAAATGTTTTTCCACGTAACTGTTTCTACAACCTACATAGAAAAACTCAGATTTTTCATTCAACAACTCAATGACTTCATATTGATAAGATGCTGCATCTGCTCTGAAATGTGAAACTTTTGGAGTTTTAACTTTTTCCAAAGCTCCAAACATGCGTTGTAAAGTATCAATTTGGAATGACTTAGCATCGGAATTACCATTTCTATTCTCGATGTAAAAGATATGTTCTTCGTTTATTGTACACACACCGGGTTGATAACCATAATCCCTTTTATAAGTCATTTTACTATCGCTTTTTTCATTAAAAATGATAGTATTATCGTAGTCAAGCGTCAATTCCTGAGAATTTAATACCCCAAGTTTTGACAGTATTGCCATGTTTAGTTTACATAATTCTTCATTACTATTAAATTCATGCTCAACTGAACCTCTCTTAGTTTTACAAATCTGATTTTCAGTGGCTAACTCAGACAGGCGCTTCAGTAAAGTATCAGGACTAGGTAATTTTATATAAGGATTGTTTTCAAAATGCGGCCTTAAATTGGTGTGTATATCTTCAATGCAGTCCCCACCACAATAATAAATTGACAGGAAAGAATAAAATAAATCTTTCCATGAATAACGAGAATTGGGGTTTAATTTAGGTAAAGAATCAGATAGGATATCACTAATATTCAGCTTGTTAAGGTGTTCAAAAACGAAATTCATCCCTCCAAATGCTGATATTGAATTTGATTTTACTACTTTCATTCATCGATTGTTTGTGCAACACCAAATTAGGTGAAATAATCGAAACCGCAAAGCCTTAGCAATTAAGGTTTTGCGGTATTTTTAAACATCTGTATGCGGATTTTAGGAGCTATCGGAACCCAAAGGTCAGGGAAGTGCAACCTTTGAGGTCTTTTTCCGGACCTCGAAGGTTTTGAGGCTGGATATCCGTTGAGAATTTAACCGCTTGCCGGGAAAAAGACCTTCGGGTTTTTGTTCCGATGGCTATCGGAACCCAAAGGTCAGGGAAGTGCAACCTTTGAGGTCTTTTTTCAGACCTCGAAGGTTTTGAAGCTAGATATCCGTTGAGAATTTAACCGCTTGCCGGGAAAAAGACCTTCGGGGTTTTTGGAAACCCCAAAGGTCAGGGAAGTGCAACCTTCGGGTTTTTGTTCCTATAGCTATCGGAACCCAAAGGTCGGGGTTCAATATTTGGCTCTGATTCTACTCAGGCTGACTTGGGTGATTCCCAAATAGGAGGCAATATGTTTGAGCGGAACGCGCTGCAGAATATCAGGGGAAGTTTTCAAAAGATCCCGATAGCGCTCTTCGGCAGAGTGGAATTGGATGCTTTCCAATCTGTTTACCGTTTCCACATAAGCAGCTTCAAAAATCTTCCTGAACAATCTTTCAATTTCCGGGTAACTGTCATACAATTCAAAAAGTGAAGGCGAACTGATCCCGATAAAATCGGAGTCTTCCAAAACCTGAATACCTTTTTTGCTTGGCTTACCGGTAAAAAGGCTTTCCACTCTGGCGATCAGTGAATTTTCAAAAGCAAAGGATTCTGTGATTTCAGTCCCATCTTTATAGTAGTAGATCCTGGCCATGCCTTTTTTGACAAAATAAATCGTCCTACAGGTATGGCCAATAGATTGAAGATCTTTGTTTTTGAGAATATGGACTTCGCGGCAGATATTCCCAAGGGCCTCTTCGGCCTTTGGGTTTAATTTCTGAAACTGGTCGAAATAGTTGAAGAGTGAAGAAAATTTATTGTTCTGATTCATCCTGAAAATAACAAATGGGAATAATTCCTTTCTTTTTTCTGAATATCCGAATTTACCAAAATAAAATCAGGGGCAGCTTTTTTTCTGTCCATAAATAGATTTATCGGATTATATGCACTGATGCATCTTGATTAATTCAACAGTTTTTGTAAAATTATAGCATCCAAATTTCCTTTCCCATGAAGATTCTCTTTTCCTTATTGCTTTTCTCTTGTTTGGTTTTTGCACTGATTTTACCCGTATCAGGTCAGGAACCTGTGGATTTGATCCGGGATCTCCGCAAGATACACACGCCAAATGGCATTGAAGTTCTGGAACAGGTCGAACTCAATGGCTCCAAGCAATGGATAAGTATCCGAGGTAAAGACAAGTCAAATCCGGTTTTATTGGTATTGCATGGGGGACCGGCAAGTCCATTGATGCCGGTAAGTTGGGCTTATCAGAGTCCTTGGGAAGATTATTTTACCGTGGTAAATTGGGATCAGCGCGCTGCCGGGAAAAATTGGATGAATACCGATACTACTCTTGTGGCTGAGCAACTTGAATTCCGGACACTGATTCGGGATGCTTACTATCTTGTGGATCACTTAAGGGAACGTCTTCAGCAGGAGAAAATCTTCCTCATGGGATATTCCTATGGCTCAGGAATAGGCATCCGTATGGCTGCCCGCATTCCTGACAAACTTCATGCTTATATTGGCATGGGCCAAATGGCTCCCGGCAAACCTGAACAGGTAATCTACAACCGGTTGCTTGATTTGGCTAAAGAGGCTCAACATGTTGAAGCCCTTCGGGAATTGGAAGCCTTGGCACCTTATCCTGCAGCTGATGGTGCCACTCCGATGAAGAAAATAATTACTGTTCGCAAATGGGCCAGATACTTCAATGGAGGTTGGTACGGTAAGCAGGATTTTAAACTTTTCTTTTCCCTTCCCGAATTGTCTCCGGATTACAGTCCCGAAGAAATCCAAAGCTTGGATGTCAGCACCGCCTGGATTACCCGCAAAATTCTCGCTCAAGGCGGCGCAGGCGATTTTCCAATGGATTTTCGGATCCCGGTGGTCATGATGATGGGCATGCATGACTTACATACGCCTTACGAATCTGTGGTTAATTATTGGGAACAGCTTTCCGCGCCAAACAAGCAGTTGATCACCTTCGATTATAGTGGTCATATGCCATTTTTGGAAGAACCAGGCAAGTTTTTGGTGGAACTTGTAAATAAAGTAAGACCCTTGGCAGATTGATGGAGTTCAAAACCCAACCTCTGGAATCAGAAACCTTATTTGATTAAAAACAGTATTCGGCCCACTCAATTCCGGTTTATCTTTCCAAGGCCTGAGATTTTTTCACTGATGACAGTGGGATTTCCGGTGTAACTCACAGATCCAATGCCATCGACCCGGATACTCAGTTCATCTTCACAGTGAACGGAAACAGCCCCAATGCCCGAACTTACCAAATCCACCCTTTGGGCGGTGAATTGGGAAGCATCAATATTGCCTATGCCTTCATTGACCAATTTGAATTCATCGGTCTCTCCTTTCAATTCCATATTTCCTACAAAATTCAATCTGGAATCAACAGATTCAGCTGCTATTTCCAATTGAATATTTCCTACCCCATTTCCCGAAATGCGAAGATTTTCCAAGGTCAGGATCTCAGAAGTTCTAATATTTCCTGCCCCTTCAAATTTAAGCTCTGTAAGATCAGCAATAACAAGATTCACCTGAACGCTGTTATTCTTTAAAAAACCGCCCTGATCTTTTTCCCGCAAAGTCAATTCCAACAAATCTCCGGTCTGCTTGACTATAAGTTTTTTGACCAGGTCTTCACTGCCGGATATTTCCAAAGACTCTTGGTCATATTGGGAAATAGTGACATTGAACACCCCACTGAGCTTTAGCCTTTTGACGCCCTCAATTTCTACGGTTTCAGTATAATTGTTGATGCCGACATTACAGGAAGCAATAATTCCCATCAGGAGCAATAGCGATAAAATGGATTTGATTTTCATAGGAGATGTGGTTTTGTGGATTTTACTTTTTAAAAGTATAAAAATTCATTGAATAAACACCTATCCTGTCTATGGAATGGTATTTGCACTTTAATAGATACAATTAAATTGATTTTTAACTTTAAAACAGTAAATACCATGAAACGTAACGAATTGATAATCAAACTTCAGGAATGCGCCAATGCTTGTTTTCATTGTGCAGATGCATGCCTGCATGAAAAGGATGTCAGCCATATGGCAACCTGCATCCAAACAGATCAGGTCTGCGGTTCGGTATGCCTGACTACCAGTAAGGTGCTTTCCGGTACTTTCAAAGAAGTAGATGACCTCATAAAATATTGCGCAAAAATCTGTGGAATATGTGCCGAAGAATGTGGCAAACATGCGCATGACCATTGTCAGGCATGTGCCAAATCATGTCAAAGCTGCAAAGAAGCCTGTCATGCCTATTTGAACAATTAAGCCATAAATTAAAGAGGCTGTATCATAAATCGTCTTTCAAATTCCAGATTTGAGGAACTAAGGAATATTTTTTATGCCATCATTTGAGGGTCAAGGGAAAAATTTGCATATTCATTCATTGCAAGCGGTCAACAAAATAAGGATCCGCGCATTAAGGATAATTTTTGCAAATAGATCCTCGACTTTAACAATAAGGCAACATGAAAATCTTTCTTCCTATTCTTCTTTTGTCTACACTGATCTTTTTTTCCTGCGGCTCTGAAAGCCAAAAAGAACTCGCTCCGCCCAACATCCTGTGGATCTCCACCGAGGACATTGATCCGGCTTGGGGATGCTATGGGGATGAATACGCCTCCACACCAAATATCGACAAACTGGCAGCTGATGGTTTTATCTATACAAGAGCAAGTTCCAACTCCCCTATCTGCGCCCCGGCCCGGTCTACACTGATTACCGGCATGTATGCCACTTCCTTGGGAACCCAACATCTCCGTTCCGATGTGGCCCTTCCCAACGACTTGAAAATTTTGCCCGAAATCCTCCGGGAGCATGGTTATTATACCTCCAACAATGTCAAAACAGATTATAACTTCAGTGCCGAAGGCCGTTGGGATGATAGCAGCAATCAGGCCCATTGGCGAAACAGGAAAGAAGGACAGCCTTTTTTCTCCGTGGTCAATTTTATGATCACCCACGAAGGCCCCACCAACAATGCCGACCCCGAATCGGTAAAAAAGGACCTGAAGCTGAGACATGACCCTGCAAAAGCCCCTATTCCACCCTACTTCCCGGATACCCCCAAAATGCGGGAAATTATGGCCCATGCCTACGACCTGATCAGCATTTTTGACCAAGGAGTAGGGGATCTTGTCCAACAGCTTAAAGACGACGGGCTGTATGACAATACCATCATCTTTGTCTTTTCCGACCATGGTTTTGGCCTTCCCCGGCACAAGCGCTGGCTGAACAACTCCGGATTGCACATCCCCCTTGTCCTTCATGTTCCGGAAAAATACCGACATTTGGTCTCCAATCTGAAAAACCAAGAGGTGGATGACTTGGTGGGTTTTGTGGATTTTACACCTACTGTCCTGGGCTTGGCAGGCATAGCCCCTTCTTCCTATATGGAGGGAAATAATTTCCTAGGACCCAATGCCCTGAAAAACCAGTATAATTTTGGTTTTCGAAGCCGTGCGGATGATTGCCATGAGATGTCGCGGTCGGTTTCTGATGGGCAATACCTCTATATCAGACATTACCTGCCCCAACTCCCCTACATTCAAAATGCCATCATCTTCACCCAAGGCAAACAGGCCATGGAGGAAATCTACCGGGCAAGAAATGAAATGATCTTGCCTTTGAGCATGGAACAATATTATCATCCCAAATGGACCATGGAGTTATATGACCTGGAAGCAGATCCTTATGAATTGAATAACCTGGCGATGAAGCCTGAGCATCAGGAACGCGTCCGTTCATTCCAGAAAGAGCTGGATCAGTGGATGGTAAAGCACCGGGATTCCGGCATGCTCAATGAATCTGAATACATGCTTCGGGCACAAGGAAGTTCCGTCTATGAAATATTAAGGGATAGCACCCAATTCGATCCGGAGAAAACACTCGAAGCAATGAACCTGGTCGGGCAAATAGATGGGGGATCAACCCTAAAACGGATGCAGGATCAGGATCCCCTTGTCCGATATTGGGGCTTGATTGCTTTGGAAGCTGCCGGGCTGAATTCCAGCTTGTTACTTCAGGAACTGGAAAACATATTGGATGACCCTTCTCCAATCAATGCCATTCAGAGTGCCAAAATGCTGATCCAACTCAAAGAAGATCCCAAAGCCTATCAAACATTGGCAAAGTACCTTCAGGCGGAAGCGGAAACCACCGTCCTCCATGCTGCCATTGCCCTAAGACTACTGGAAGAAAAAGCCAAGCCGCTGATCCCTTTGGTCAAAGATGAAATCTATCCCAAATATGCAGGAGAGGTATGGGGCAGGTACAAAAGTTGGAGCTACCCCATGTTTATCGGCATGGCCTTAGACCAAGCTCGGATCAATTGCGGGGAAGAAATTCAGGTAAGAAATTAAAATGCCCAAAAAGTCAAAACCTGCCATCATCAAACCCTATCCGGAACCGAAAATCTCTGTGCCCAGATTTTCAGAGGAAGCAGGTTTTTACACCAGCCCGCAGCGCTCTTTCAATATGTCCCAAATAAAGGGCAAAAACACCAAACCGGAAAAACTGCTCAAAAAAGCCCTTTGGCATGCAGGCATCCGGCACAAAAGTAACAAGCGAAAACTCCCCGGAAAGCCCGACATCAGTCTGATCAAATACAAATTGGTGATTTTTGTGGATGGAGCATTCTGGCATGGGCATGATTGGGACCACCGCCAATCCACCATCAAATCCAACCGGGACTTCTGGATTCCGAAAATCGAGCGGAATATGCAAAGAGACCGGGAGATCAACCACTACTACCAATCCAAAGGTTGGACCGTGCTGCGGTTTTGGGATTTTGAGGTGAAGGGGGAGTTGGGGATGTGTGTGAAGCGGGTATTAGAAATATGCTCCAATACCCGATTTTCATCCTAAATTTGTGGCTCAGTTGAAAGAATGATTTCATTTCCTGTTTTATATACTATCAGCGTACCCTCAAAGTGGACAAATTTTCCGCCTCTCTTTTTGACATCTTTTAAGGATTTGATAAGTGATTTGATTTTTACCTTTTTCATTATTTCAAAGATTTAGTTTTTAAATAATTGATGTGACCCAATTTCATAGACATTTATTGCCGCTTTTTGGCAGACCTTTTAGCATGACCTTTTTATTGAACGTTCACTTGTTTACCAAGAATTCTTAATGTAGGTTAAGTTTTTCGGGGTTAGGTGGGGAGGAATGACTGCGGACCGGGCCGGCCTTGGCCTTGTGCGTGGATAGGATTCCGCAGTCTTGACTTTTTTGGTTACTTTTTTTGTCAAGAAAAAAAGTAACTATATAAATGGCATTTCGATATTATTAAGGTTGAGAATACAATATTTGGTAACATTCAGGATATTGGATACTCACCTTTGGTTCTTAGCTTTCCCAAGTTTAATTCAGGTGTGACAAAAAGCATCCCTATATGCTGGGATCCGGAATCATCTTCAATAGTAAGCTTTACATTGGTTTCGACTCCTTTGCCTCTTTTTACATGAAGTTCGGGTACAATTTTCTCTTGGCATAACCCGGTCACAATGCCTGAAAATTCTGATTTGTCTTCTTTAACGATCGTAACAGGATATCCCAAAAGATCCCGCAGATCAAACTCAACAACTTCTAATTCCTCAAGTCTTACCTTGTTGATTGGCACAAAAGATAAATCGGAAAAAATCACCTGAATATCTGCTGATGGTGTAGGGAAATGATCTCTCTCATCAAAATCCAGTAAATGATAAATCATGTTTGGATCTTCGTCCGGGTAAGGGGTATGGAACCTTACCACCTGTCCAACTTTGTTTGGTCTCATAATCGGTCTTGCAGATTTTAGAGCGTTGCCCCCGCTTTTATATTTGATGTTCTATTGATTCGTTTAAAATATTTCCCTGATAATCTAATTTTCCCAGTTTTTGACTGTTCTCATTGCACAAATAGCCTCCGATAAAATCCGCTTCTGCTATCTTAAAATGAGTAACATAATCTTTGATGATCTTTCCGGCCGTAGCAATAAAGTCATCTTCGCCTGGCATATAAATGACTTTTTTAAATACCAAATCCTTTGCTGAGACAGATGATACCTTGAGTTCTCCTCCAAAATATCTTTGGATTTGTTCCAGCTGGGATACAGGGCCAAGCCCGATGTACATTTGATGGGAAATGGGTAAGAACTTTGGATAATGTAGGTTGACCTTCTGCATAAGCGCAAAAGCAGCCAAGGTTGCAGCCTCAGGATCAGGATACCAGCAGTCGATCTCAAATGTGGTATAATCATACCTGAGAAAAGCCCCCTTCATCTGCTGGAAATTCAGGAAATAGGGTTTTGTCTCATTTTCATCAGGTTCATAGCTGATAGCAATCAGATATTCACCGTCAAATCCCAAAAGTTCTATATACTTGTTATCAGGATCATCATCTGAGATGTTCCAGTTTGGAGAAAGAGAAGGGGGAAAGAATGCTTTATACATAGACATTTTGTTTATTTGGTTGACAAAACTGACTATCTTAATATAAGAGAAAAATTCAAAATGTTTACAATAGTAAACAATTTTATTTTATGGATATCAAAGAAAAATTCGGATTAAGGCTCAAAACCCTCAGAAAAGAAAAAGGCCTGTCCCAAGAGGAACTGGCCGAAAGGTCCGGTCTTAACAGACCTTATATCTCAGGCATAGAACAGGGGAAGAGGAATGTTTCTTTAGAAGTGATGGAGAAGTTGGCGGTGGCGATTGAGGTGGGGATTGGGGAGTTGGTGAATTTTTAAACACTCTTTAATTGTAATAATCTTTCTTTCAACGCGAAAGCAATTGTTCTTTTCACCAAAGTATTGGCATTTTTGAAAGTGGTTTTTTTCTTTAACTCTTCTATTTTCATCGTCAAGAGCAATTTCCCAAAACATTCATCTGCAAAGCCATGAGAGATAAAATCCACACCTGAAAAGTCAAAAGTCACAAATTCGTTCCTAGCTAAAGCAGAAGAAATTTCCTTTCGGATTTCTTCTCCGAGAACTCTTGCTCCCAGAATATTACCAATATGTGAGAAGTTAATTGTCATACAATTGCATAATATGGTTATCCGCTTCTTTGCCAGTAACCCAATATCTACTACAAACAGGACGGAAGTCCGAAGTCGGAAGACCGATGTAACGGACATTTCAGTTTCCTGGTGAGATTTCTAATGAATTACCATTTTACTGGCATCATTTCGCACATACATTTACATAAACCAAAAAATCGAACCTAAAGTTATCTTTATTTATTTTATTGTAAGTTTTGTGACAGCCGATGTCAACTCACTAGTTTTTGGTGGGATAATACTGCATTTTTGAACAATTCTGTTAAAAATTAAAGATATGATAGTTTTTGCTATAGTGGAAACATTAACATTATATTTGTAACCATTGTATAAGGTTTAATAATTTGGTTATGAAAAAATATTATTCGCTTGCTGAAACTGCTGACATTGTGGGCAAAAGCAAAGAAACATTGAGAAGATGGGATAAAGAGGGCATCTTGAATGCTGTACGTGAACCTGTTTCCAACTATCGTGTCTATAGAAAAACTGATGTGCAATTGCTCCTTGGAAGCATGTTTGACGAAGTAATTGAGAACGAAGTGTCTAATTTCGTAGAGCCAGAATATGAATATACAGTTTTAGAGCTTTTTGCAGGAGCAGGAGGATTAGGTATTGGATTGGAAAAAGCAGGAATAAAATGCGTTGCCTTAAATGAAATTGACAAATGGGCTTGTGAAACTTTGAGAAATAATAGACCTAATTGGAATGTTCTAGAGGGAGATATTAAAGACTTTAATTTTTCGGAATATAGAAATAAAGTGGATGTGGTAACAGGTGGGTTTCCATGTCAAGCCTTTAGCTATGCTGGTAAAAAACTAGGACTCAATGATGCAAGGGGAACACTGTTTTATGAATTTGCCAGGGTAGTTCAGGAGGTGAATCCGGCAATTTGTATAGGAGAAAATGTAAGAGGTTTACTAAGCCATGAAAAAGGCAAGACCTTACAAGGCATGATTTCTATTTTGGATGAAATCGGGTATAGAGTAGTACCCGTAAAAGTTTTAAAGGCTATTCATTACCGCGTACCTCAAAAGCGGGAACGATTGATTTTGGTCGGAGTCAGAAAGGATATTAACATTGATTTCAATTACCCAAAACCACATAAAAGGATCTACAATTTGGAAGATGCGCTGAAGAAAGGGTCATTGTTTGACACAGATGTTCCCAAATCATCTGGTGCAAAATATCCATCCTATAAAAAGAAAGTATTGGATATGATTCCTCCAAAAGGATATTGGCGTGACCTTCCTGAGGACATCCAAAAAGAATATATGGGCGGAAGCTTCTATCTGGGAGGAGGCAAAACAGGTATGGCTAGAAGAATTGGTTGGGATGAACCCTCTCTTACTTTGACATGCAGCCCTGCCCAAAAGCAAACTGAAAGATGTCATCCTGAAGAAACAAGGCCTTTCACTGTTAGGGAATATGCAAGAATTCAAACTTTTCCAGATGAATGGAAATTTGCAGGCTCGCTTGCTCAACAGTATAAGCAGATAGGAAATGCTGTGCCCGTTAACCTAGGTCAGGAAGTAGGATATGCTATTGTGAAGTTTTTAAACAACTATTATTCAGATAAATTTTCTAAAGTAAATAAGGCTTATAATTTGTCTAGATAAAAGAGTTTCTTTAGTTTGTATGAAATTCTTCATACAACATGCAATTACTTCCTTGGATTTCAGATGAATTTCTGATTAATGCCGTTGAAAAACTCCTCATCATAGCTGATAAATCACTCCAAAAATCAGAAACTGATTTCAATAAAAATGTTCTTGATCCGTTTTCGGCGATTTTTCAGATTGCAGGATTTAATATCTCGCATGATGAATGGTTGATTGCAGAAAAAACTCGTCAGGCACAGAAATCTCTTCAAAATCATGTGGGGGACTTTCACCAAATTATCCTAGGAGGAGTTGGTAGCTGGGAAAATTTGGAAACAGGTCAGATCATGGATTTAGTCAACCATGATAAAAAAATAATTGCTGAAATTAAAAACAAATATAATACCGTCAAAGGATCAGATTTGTCAGGACTTTACCAAGCGATGGAGAATTTGGTCAGTAATAAATATAGCACCTTCAAAGGCTATACAGCTTATTATGTGACCATAATCCCAAAAAAACCTACCAGAATAAATACTTTCTTTAACCCATCTGACAAAGAAAAAGGAACCAAGTTTTCAGAAAATCATGATATCAGACTTATTGATGGGGCAAGTTTTTATGAAATCGTCACAGGAGACCCAAACGCCTTGTTTAATTTGTACCAAACACTTCCCACGGTTATCCAGAAGCTTACGGGAAAAGAATTTAAAAGTGATACCATAAACCAAATGATAAAATACTTTGAACTAGCTTATGGAAGTTCGCACTCTAAGGGATAAATACATAATACCATTTACCTTTTCTAATGAAAGTAGGACAAAAACTTTGGAAGCGAGAAGAACTGATTTTGGCAATAAATCTCTATTGGAAGCTTGAGTTTGGAAAAATACACCAAGGAAACCCTGAAGTAATCAAGCTTGCCAAATTACTAGGAAGAACTCCTAGTTCAATTGTTTTCAAACTTGGAAATTTTGGGAGCTTCGATCCTAGTTTACAGGAAAGAGGAGTCGGAGGCTTAAAAAATACCAGTAAATTGGATGAAAAGATTTGGAATGAATTTTATGGGAATATTGAAGAGACGAGTTTTGAAAGTGAAAAATTGAGAGCCAAATTTGAACATGTTACAGTTGAGGTCTTGAATGATATAGATGAAGCGGATTTACCTAAGGAGGGGCTTGTACGGGAACAAATAGTTAAAACCAGAGTAAATCAAAATTTCTTCAGAAAGGCGATTTTAGCATCATATAAAAACACCTGTTGCATTACAGGAATTAATCATCCTAGTCTACTAGTTGCAGGTCATATTATCCCTTGGAGTGTTGATGAAAAAAACAGGATGAATCCCAGAAATGGGCTTTGTCTTAATCCTCTCCATGACAGAGCTTATGAATTAGGTCTAATAACAATTGATACTAATTATCAAATATTGGTTTCGACAAAGGTTCCAGAATTACAAGGAACAGATGTGGCTAATTTATATTTTGAAAAATATCATAAACAAAAAATTTTATTGCCAGGAAGATATCTCCCAGATAAGGAATTTTTAGATTATCATTTTACAACCAGATTTCAAAAATAAAATCACAGAATCCTTTCTGGAAAAATTTGACCTATACCTACTAAATCCAAATCCCTAATCATAATCTCCATACCTTCTATCTTAAATTCATTCCAGATGTAATATTTCAGAAAATCTTTCATTTCTGAAGTGATTTGTTCGAGGGATATTCCAAATTTTAATAAATCCTCATCCTGAACAGTGACATTATCTAAATCTGCAAATCCAAATTGGCCTAACCATTCTATGGGAGCATTGTATTTTAACAAAACAGATCGGTAACTGTCCACATAATCAGACTTCCCGATTTGAAAGTAAATTTGACTGGGATTACCAAAGTGGAGATAATTTGAGCCTTGATGCAATACTAAACCCTCCTCTTTTATCTTTTCGTAGGAATTCAAATCAGTTGCATGATATAGCGGAATTACCTTGCCATATTGTAATTCAAGTGCTTTAAAAAAACCATCATCTTCCAATGAATGAAACATCAATTCAAGTATTCTTTGGTTAGTGGTTTGTTCCATATTTAACCCATCCGCATAACTTTCCACTTCACCCAAATACTCCTCCAAAATCCTGATTTTACCCCCCATCTCCATGCCCGCAAGATGAACAGCTAAAAAGTAGAGTACAAGTGATTGACAAAAACTGTCGGGATATATTTCCCTGATGCCTATAAAAAACAATGCGACCAAAAATCTGCTCTTCAAAGGAAACCGATATTCCGCTACTAATCGACCCCGCCTACCGGAATTTGCTACCAACAAAAATCCACCCGACTTTAATTTCCGATCGCCCAAAAATCTTGAAAGTTAACTTCCAAATCTATAAAGCTGCGTTTATTATCAAGACCCAAATGCTGCGTTTATAAAGATTACCGTAGCAATGTACCAGAGAAGGAAGACGGAAGCAACTATACCGCCGGTTAATAATACTGTCTTTCCCACACTAACTTTTTTGACTTTTATTTTTTCGATGTCCTCAAGCCTTATTGAAACCGGATCTCCTGCGTTTCCCGTTGCTCCAAATCCCCTTATAACCCCCTCTTCGGTACTGACAAATTGCATCATCTTGAAGCTTCCGCTTTTTTGCCAGACCTGTATTAAATCTCCGGGTTCTAATTTTTGAACTTGCTCTGCTATGGAAGCGGAATCAGATCTTGGTTCTACCTTTTCCAGGCTCATATAGGTCTTGCATGAATTGCCCATCATTAAAATAAAGAGCATTAGTCCAATCAGGCGGAAATTTTTCATAAGATGTTTGGGTAAAAGTTTAAATTAAAAATAAGCGTTTCTTACCGATTTGAAAATAGACGGAAAAAATAAATTTCTGTATCTGAAGTAAAATAAAAACGAAAGTTTTGTTTATTTGGTTTTTGGACGATTAATATGTTGTTTATATCGAAAATGTGCGTGTCTCCACTATAAGGTTTACTTCCCTTGGAGTTACAGACTTCTCTCTACTTCCCTGTCGGCCGACAGGGAAATGACAAGGATAAATTTTTCAACATTAGAGGTCATCCCTCCAATAACTCAATTCTTTGTGCTTTTTACTACTTGTCCGCCGAGAAGGATGTTACATGGTACTCCCTCAGACCCACATTCCCACCAAAGCAAAAGGCAGCATCACCTAAAAACCCTGAAATCTAACTTCCAAGTCTACTATTGCGCACTCCATGCCGCCAATAAAATAATACCCACAATAAGGTAAGCAGAAGCTACTACAGCACCGGTTAATAATACTGACTTTCCCACGTTGAATTTTTTGGCTTCTATTTTTACGATGTCATCAAGCCGGATTGAAATCAGATCGGCTTGGTTTCCTTTTGCCCCGAATCCCCTTAAAACCCCCTCTTCGGTAATGACATATTCCATCTCCTTGATGCTTCCGCTTTTTTCAAAGACCATGATTAAATCTCCGGGCTTTAATTTTTGGACTTGCTCTGCAATGGAAGCGGAATCAGTTTTTGGTTTTACCCTTTCAAGGCTTTTATAGGTTTTGCATGAATTGCCCGTCATTAAAATAAAGAGCATTAGTCCAATCAGGCGGAAGTTTTTCATACGTGGGAAGGGTGAAGTTTTATTTAAAAATATACGATTGATTCTGATTTATAATTAAACAAGAAAAATAAATTTCTGTACCTGAATTGGTCTGGAATTTCACCAATACATGGCCCGCTTTCAGAGTCGGTTTTTCCACAACAACGAGCCGATTTTTACTTCCCCCAGATCACGGAGACCGCGCAGATGTTGTAGACGACTTTTTCTGTGGAAGGTCAGGGAAATCATTTAAATTGACTATTTTGCATAAGTACAAGTGCAAGAATGTTTATAAATGCACATGTACATATGCATAAATTGATTAATATTGCATAAATACATGTGCAGATATGGAAGATCTATTGTTAAATTCTGAGAATCTCCTCAATAGAGTCTCTTTGACTTTCAGACGGTATCTCTATTTTCAAATCAATTGGAATAACAGGTTGATAGGAATCAAAGGCTCAAGGGGTACAGGGAAGACGACCATGCTATTGCAATGGCTGAAGGAAGTGGATATTCCAACAAGACAAAAGGCTTATTTTTCATTGGATGATATATTTTTTGCAGGAAACAGCTTAGTTGAAACAGCGAAGTTATTTTACCAGCAAGGAGGAAAAATACTTGTTTTGGATGAAGTGCATAAATATCCAACCTGGGCTCAGGAAATAAAAAATCTATATGACAGGTTTCATGATTTACAGGTAGTGTTCACAGGTTCTTCCATAATTGACATTTCCAAACAGGAGGGTGATTTGAGTCGAAGAGCATTGATGTATGAACTAAAAGGGCTTTCATATAGAGAGTTTTTGGATTTTCAATATGGCATAAAATTCCCTAAGCTTAGTTTGGAGGAAATTCTGACCTCAGAGGGTATTGTCAGAAAAAAATTTCCGCAAGAATTTAAACCCCTTGCAAATTTTCAAGAATATCTGAGGTTTGGATATTATCCTTACCAGGCAGAAGACAGATTGGGATATTTTCAGCGGTTAAGGCAACAAACAAGGTTGATTGTGGAATATGATATGGCTGAATTGAAGGGCTTTGATATTCGACACGCAAAGAAGATGATGCAATTGTTATTTGTGGTAGCGCAACAGGTACCATTTAAACCCAATATTAATAGCTTGGCAGAGAAAACCGGGATTCACAGAAACTCCATCAACAATTATCTCTACTTTTTACAAGAAGCAAGGCTATTGACTTTGCTATATCCGGCAGGAAGTAGCGTTGCTGTCCTGCAAAAACCTGAGAAAATCTTTTTGGAAAACACCAATCTACTATTTGCACTTTCTAAGGAAACTCCGTCAACTGGTACAGTAAGAGAAATATTTTTTAGTAATCAGGTAGGTTCGATGCATAACACAAGTTATCCCAAATCAGGTGATTTTTTGGTTGATGGAAAATTCACATTTGAAATAGGGGGTAAAAACAAGGATATGAGTCAGTTGTCAAATGTTGAGAATGCATGGGTAGTCAAAGACGAAATAGAATATCCAGTTGGAAAATCCCTTCCATTGTGGCTGTTTGGCTTTTTGTATTAGTAGAAAGTCTCCCGCGGAATCAGTAGCATAGATTCAACGATTTGGGCGAAATCAGTGGGAAAAATACCGTTCCTTATCCCTGGCTTTCTAAAATTACCCCCTCTTTGTTACAAAAAAGTCGAGAATTAACCCCCTCTTTGTTACAAAATAGTCTATAATAACCCCCTCTTTGTTACAAAAAATCATTATTTTTACCCCCTCTTTGTTACAAAGCATAAATGATCTTAAGAAATTCTTACAAAAAGCTGATCCAATGGAAGGATTCTGAAAACAGAAAGCCACTGTTGATCAGAGGAGCAAGACAAGTTGGAAAAACTACATTAGTCAGACAATTCTCTAGTGAGTTTTCTGTTTATTTAGAGTTGAACCTTGAAAAAGAAGCTGATAAAAAGCTTTTCGAATTGGATGAAACTAATAAAATCCTAAATGCGATCTATTTGTACAAGGGAGTAGTTCCCGAAAAAGGCAAAACACTGCTTTTCATAGATGAAATTCAGGAAAGCCCAAATGCCATCAGTCAGCTAAGGTATTTTTTTGAAGAACATCAAGATATACATGTTATAGCAGCAGGATCCTTATTGGAGTTTGCTTTATCAAAAGTGCCTAATTTTCCAGTAGGAAGAGTAGATTACCTTTTCCTTCACCCTTTGAATTTTGAGGAATACCTTGGGGCAATAGGTCAAAGCCCAGCTTTGGAAGTATTGAGGAAAGTCCCTGTTCCTGAATATGCATATCAAACCCTGAAAAAGCATTTCCATGATTTTACTTTGGTCGGAGGTATGCCCGGGATTGTTTCAGAGTATGTACAAAATAAAGTTTTTGCCCTTCTGTCTGAACGATACACTAAATTATGGCAATCCTATAAGGATGATGTGGAAAAATATTCTAAAAATGAGACTGAGAGACGGATTATCCGACATGTAATCGATACGGCCCCTTTCGAATTGGACAGAATTAAGTTTGAAGGATTTGGAAATTCCAATTACCGAAGTAGAGAGGTCGGCGAAGCGCTCAGGGCATTGGATATGGCTAAATTGATCCGGTTGGTTTACCCAACTACATCCGTTAAACCGCCTTTGGTGGTTGATTATAAAAAGAGACCAAGGTTGCAGTTTGTGGATACGGGCTTGTGGAATCAGGCGATGGGTCTCCAAGCAAGCATGATTCAGGTAGAGGATTTAGATGATGTCCACAGAGGAAGGGTTATACAGCATTTGGTGGCACAAGAAATTAACTCTACTATAGAAAACAAAGACTCTGTCAGCCATTTTTGGGTCAGACAAGAAAAAGATTCCAATTCTGAGGTGGATATAATTTTTCCTTTTGGCAAATTTCTTATACCTGTTGAAGTAAAATCCGGGAGCTCAGGATCCCTAAGGTCACTCCACCAATTTATCGACAGGTGTAATCACTCTGTTGCGGTTAGATTTTATGCGGGAAAGTTTGAAATTGAAAATACAGAAACAATATCGGGAAAACCTTTCTATCTGATCAACTTACCGTACTATCTGGGTACCCAACTGGAATTTTATCTTGAATATTTCTTTCAAAACTATAACCATAAATAGACCACATACAACCTCATGTATGTGGTCTATTTAGTCATTCAATTCTTACCCCATCACCCGACCTTCTTCCAATACAATCTTAAAAGCAGGATCATCGTCGGTAAAGTTGACATGGATGATCTTTTCGGCTTTGGCCAATAGCACCCGGCTTGAACTGTCCAAGTGGCGTATATAGACTGTCTTGCCCATTTTTTCATAGCGCTCTGTTATTTTGCCTGCTTTCCTGAAAATCGATGACAATTTCTCGGGGTGGACTGAAAATGAGAAAATAATTTCGGATGTCCGATGACCGATGTAGGTTTGTGAAATTCTAGGGGAGCGGATAACCACATAAAGTGTAAACAGAACCAAGAAGAACAGGTTGATCATTGTTGCATAAGCTGCGCTTCAAGAAGATAAGGGGAATATTTTATCGTAGATTTGTATTTGATATAGAGCATTTCTTTATCATCAACCTTTCAGCCTTTGAACTACCTTCAGTTTATCAGAAAAAATAGGGTCCTGGTCATTTTTGGCATCATGATGACTGCCTTATCGAGCTTTGGGCAGACATTTTTATTGGCCCTGTATGTTCCCTTTGTGATGGAGGAGTTTACACTTTCCAACGGATTGATTTCCACATTTTATGGCGTAGCTACCATTGTCAGTGCCACATTGTTGCCCAAGGTTGGCAAGCTGATTGATACTATTCCTTTAAAAACTTTTACTTTGGCGACAACGGCATTGTTTATTATCTCCCTGTTGTTTTTCAGTTTTGCGCAGTCATGGTGGTATATTCCGGTGGCATTTTTGGGGCTGAGGTTGGCCGGGCAGGGTTTGTATTCCCATATTGCGATTACTTCCATGTCCCGTTATTTTGATGTGAACCGGGGCAAGGCCATTTCATTGGCTTCTTTGGGACATCCTTTGGGTCAGGCCGTATTACCGGCTCTTATTTTGATATTGATCGGTGTGGTGGGATGGCGGGAATCCCTTTGGATCAATGCAGCTTTGGTGTCGACGTTGGTCATTTTGTTCACGGTATTTGTACTGAAGGAGGAGTATTTGAAGCCTGAAACTGAGGACAAATCCAATACTAGTGCAAAAGAGAACAAGGTGGATAAAATCCGTCAACGGGACATCATGAAATCCAAAGAATTTTGGTTGTTGGCCCCGAATATTTTCTTTATTCCCTTTGCCATTACCGGTCTTTTCTTTTACCAATTTGCCATTGTTGAATTCAAAGGTTGGAATCAGGGAATCATCGCAGGGGGCTTGACGGCCTTTGCTATGGCAAGTGCATTCAGTATATTGACGGCAGGACCTCTGATTGACAAATACCGGGCAAGGGCATTTTTCCCCTTTTATCTGATTCCGTATTTTATTTCACTGATGGTCATTTGGTTGGTACCTAATCTTTGGGCCATGTATGTGTATATGGTATTTATGGGTTTGTCGGTGGGATTTGGCAGTGCCACTGTGGCTGCACTGCAGGTGGAGTTTTTTGGTCAGAAATATATCGGAACTGTCCGGAGTCTGTTCTCCTCCATTATGGTCCTGAGTTCTGCCGTAGGGCCTACATTATTCGGGGTGATATTGGATGCAGGCTTGGGTTTTGAGACTGTATTTCCTGTCACTTTGGGGATATTGGCCCTGATCATTTTTCTCTCCATACGTTCCATTCCCAAGTATTCCGTGGCGAAGTGGAAGTTTAAGTTGAAAAGAATCGGGAAAAATCACAAATTCCCCCTGTTCAGCATCTGAATCACTTTCAGGATCTCCTCATCCATTTCCTTGTTTTTGTCAGCGTATTTTTCCTTGGAAGTCATCCCGCCTTTGATACTGATATAATAGGTCATTTTGGAATCTGTAGGAGCAAATGTTACGGACAGGTTATTGGTGGATTCCATTTTCAGGATATTTTCCTTGCTTCCCGCAAAGGAATTGACCTTATCGGTCATAATGCTGATTTTACTGCCTTTCCTGTAATCCGTGATGGTATTCAGCGGAAAAATCGACTCCAGGTACTTTGGATTTTTTCTGATCTTGTCCATGATGGAAAGCAGGTGGGTTTTTTGGGTTTTTGAGCTGATATCCACGGTAATGGTTTTTTCTTTATAAAAACCGAATTCCTGGTATATCTCCAATAAGTAATCAAAAAGTGTCAGGCCGGCTTCCCTATATTCATTTTCTTTTTTTGCAATGGCGAGGATGATTTCCGAAAATGACAGTTCGGAATGAAAAACCTGTTGGTCAATATTGAATCCACAGATAGGTTCATTTTCGGCGGTCTTTTGTATTTCCCGCACGGCATTTTTCAATTCTCCCGGCTCAATGATTTCACTGAGACAATTCAATCCGGACTTGATGGCCATGTATTCAATCAGATCGGAAGTATGAATGGATTTGACGCAGATCAGGTTTTCATATTTGTCGGAATCCAACCATAATTTCAACAAAATGGCAGCAACCTGATGGCTGTTCAATACAATAAAAGAGCCCTTTTTATATTTTCTGACAGCAAGGGTAATCCTTTCGTGATTGGGTTCCACTCCGATAATCAAACCATGTTCCTCTTCTATGGCCTTATTGATGGCAGGTTTTAAAGTCAGAAAATTGAACACATTGTCTATTTCATCTTCCTTACCTTCCAAAAACATCCATTCTGATTCCAATCCGGATTCCCGAATCGCACTGACCAAGGCTTCATCTTCAGAATAGGAGGCAATGAGTACTTTATTATTAACAGGTGGCTGATTTTCTTCTTGCAGTTCTTTAATTTGTTCCATTTGAAGTGATTCCATTGTCATTTATTAAGGTTGGTATTTTTGCCAAATTAAAGCGCAGAAGAAGCCCTCTAGAGTTGCGATTGATTATTTGGAAGGTTATCGGTTTCTGGGAAAAAAATCAAACATCCTAAGCGCCGGCAAAACCAAATGTGTGTTTCAATTGAATATATACTGTAAAGGTATTGAAAGAATAGGGCAATATGAAGTAAAAGTTAAGGTTTAGGCAATTCTGCTACTTAATATCTCTTAATCACAGGCTTTGATCCGGGAATTTTACAGGAAGTTATCCACAGTTGAAAGTCCAAAACGCATAAGCGGGACTTGTATGGGGAAGTTTTTGTCGGAGAAATGATTTGAAATTGAAATCCCTTGGAATATTTCATTGCTACCGCTAACTTCGACAAAACCTCCACCAATGATAAAATTTCCTACCAAAGCCAGGTTGGCCCATATAGTTTTTGAGCATGACGATCGGGCTGCAAAAACATTTGATGTTGTCCTTTTGGTCCTGATTTTGGGGAGTGTTGGAGTGGTAATGCTGGACTCCGTGGTGGATCTTCATCTAGCCTATGGATCTTTTTTTTATGTTCTGGAATGGGCATTTACCATTCTTTTCACCATTGAATACGGTCTCCGCCTATGGTTGAGCAAAAGGAAATGGGGATATGTTTTTAGTTTTTATGGCATCGTGGATCTGCTAGCCATAGTGCCCACTTATCTCAGCATTTTTATTTTGAATACACAGTTTCTGGTCGTCATTCGTTCTCTTAGGTTGCTTCGGGTGATTAGGGTCTTGAAGTTGGGCAGGTATCTGAAAGATGCGGAATATCTTTCTGAAGCATTGAGGGCCAGCCGGAATAAAATCCAGATTTTCATAGCTTCCATGCTTACCATTGTGTTGATATCAGGTACGGTCATGTACATTGTAGAAGGGCCTGAAAACGGTTTTACCAGTATTCCTATGTCCATGTATTGGGCGATAGTAACTTTGACGACAGTGGGTTTTGGAGATATTACTCCCATGACATCTATAGGCAAATTTGTGGCTTCCATGATCATGTTGATGGGTTATGGCATTATTGCCGTGCCCACAGGGATAGTCACCTCTGAAATGACCGCTGCCAATGTAAGAAGGAAAATATCCCAAGAAAAAACCTGTGATTCCTGTGGGAAGACCCAGCATGATAAAGATGCCAAATACTGTAAATTCTGTGGGGATAGATTGAAATAAGGTTTATTCCAAGCTGAGAATTTCCTGAAGATCTTTGATGTGCCCAAACATCAATAAAATATCACCTTCCTCAATTTTTGTTTCTGGAGTGACTACACCTGCCACCTTTTTGATTTTGGATTTGATCCCAAAAATATTGAGCTTTTCTTCCATTTTGATCAGGGTGAGGATATTGATATTGTAATCCAGTCTGATTTTGGTCTCCGCTATGGTCAGTCCGACATATCTCTCAGGGACTTTTACCTCAATGATATTGTAATCATCGGAAACATCCAAGGAATCCAATACTCCTTTCATCTGTAGCCTTTTGGCCATCCTCTCGGCAGAATCTTCCTCAGGGTGGATGATTTCGTCCACACCTATGGCCTTGATGACTGTCTCATGGACTTTATTGATAGACCTGCTGATCAATCTTTTAACTTTGAGTTGTTTGAAAATTGCAGTCACCATGATAGAAGCGCCAAAATTCTCCCCAATGGCAATGACAACTACA
Organism: Aquiflexum balticum DSM 16537; assembly: GCF_900176595.1. Lineage (GTDB taxonomy): Bacteria > Bacteroidota > Bacteroidia > Cytophagales > Cyclobacteriaceae > Aquiflexum > Aquiflexum balticum. Next base: position 1,116,330 of record NZ_LT838813.1, on the reverse strand, counting down.
TGACAATCCTTTAGGGGGAGGGTTTTGACGGCATGCACATCGGTTGCATCCATGGTGATGGCATGAGTTATGGCATCCTTTAGCGGTTCCACTCTTTCCTCCTTGGAATCAACCCCAATTACCTCATGCCCCAAATCGGTGAGTCGGGCAGCAAGGTAGCCCCCAAAATTCCCTAAGCCTACGATGATATATTTCATATGGATGAATTTTTTTGCAAGTTATGTGATGAAAACACTTTCTTCAGGATATTTATATTTCAGGGTACGCACTTTTCTAAAGAAAGCCACTAAAATGGTCAAGGTCCCAACCCTGCCCATAAACATGATGACTGTGACCACAAGTTTACTGCCCGTGGTCAGGTCACCTGTAATTCCCAAACTCAGTCCTACTGTGGAAAAAGCGGAGAAAATCTCAAAGGCAACATGGATCAATGCCAATTCAGGATTGAAAAGGATGACAAGGAAAACCCCCAATCCGATGACAAGGAAAGATAGCAAAATGACAGCAAATGCCTTGCGAATGGTTTCGTTGCTGATCTGTCTGTTGAATACTTCCACCCGGTCTTTGGCTTTTGCAATGCTGATGGTATTCAATACGGCAACGGCTATGGTACTGGTTTTTAATCCGCCCCCTGTTGACCCCGGCGAAGCTCCGATCCACATCAGAATTAGATAGATCAAAATCGTCGGCATCGCAAGGGCACTCATGTCCACAGTATTGAACCCTGCAGTTCTTGGTGTGACAGCACCAAAAATCACCGTCACAAATTTGCCATAGCCACTCAATCCTTTGAGGGTATGTTCAGCCTCGAACAAATAATAGGTCACAATTCCCAAAACCAATAAAATAAAGGTAGTGTAAACGATTAACCTGATGTTGATATTGACCACTCTGGGGGCATGTCTATATTCTTCTTCCCCCGTGATCATTTTTTTTGTGCCGATGACCAAATGCCTGAGATAGTTATAATAGCCCAAGACCACAGGAAAACCAATACCTCCGATAATAATGGTAATGGCAATGATCAAGTGCATGTGATATGCTGTCCTAAAACCCGCTTCGTACAAGCCATTCCCTAAGGTGGAAAATCCAGCATTACAGAAACCTGAAATGGAATGGAATACCGCAAAAAAAACTCGGTCTCCAAAATTATCGAATAGTCCCTTGTCCACAACTGAATAGACCATTAAGGCCGCCGCGCCTTCTACAATCAAGGTAAACATGATTATTTTGATCAAAGAGGAATTGATGGCACTAATTTTTTCTTCGTTGATATAATCTTTCAGAAAAAGCTGATTTTGCAGTGAATAAGATCCTTTGAAGAAAAAACCGAAAAAGCTTGTGAAGGTCATCATCCCCAGACCACCTACCTGAAACAAAATCATGATGATAAATTGACCCATAAAAGTAAAATCAGAGGAAGTGTCCAATACTATCAATCCGGTAACACAAACAGCTGAGGTGGACGTAAAAAGTGCATCAATCAAAGAAATCCCATTATGGGTGGCATTTGGCAAAAGCAAAAGGCCGGCTCCTATCAGAATCACAATTAAAAAGCTCATAATAAAGACCATCGCAGGATGGATTGCAAGCTGATTCACATTCAGCGCCAACTTGCTGAGTTCAATCAAAAAAAGTATCAGAATGACAAGATTGGCAAGAAAGGTATTGATATGAAGATTGACGATTTTCTGTGAAAACCCCAGATTGATCCAATCCAAATTGACCATTGCTGCAAATAAAAGCAATAAGATGATAAAAATTTCTGTGATGAATCTAGCCCGTTTGTACCTTTCGAATTCAGAAAACAAACGGATAGTTAAGCCAATGGCAAGTAGTACCAGGATAACATTATAGAAAATTTTAAAAAATCCAATCTGGCTTTCTTCCGTAAATCCAAGATCATATACCAATACCGCAAAGGCCAAAAAGCTTAAAAGCTGAAGGACTTTGTTATTGACTCCAAAGATCTTTTTGATCAGGAGCAATCTTTGATCGGGACTATTGAAAAATGGATCCGAAGACATATTGATTTGCTGACGAAATGTAAGTATTGCCAATAATGAAAAAAAATAATAGGAATAAATTATTAACCCAGAAGAGAAGAATTACGAATTTGGAGTGATTTGCTGTAATCTATTCATTTAATTTAATCTTCTAAGGCAACAAAAACCATTCTAGATTGGCTTTCTGCACCATAAAGATAAAGTCTGTTTTTTTCAATCTGATAAGCTGGATTGTCCTGTTAACCAGTTTTATTGTTTTTTGAAGCTCCAGTAACCTTTTTTCATTAATTGTATAGCCTTTCACCAAAAATACAGGATGGTTCATTTGGTTCTCAGAATTGTCCATAACTTGTATATAGTCGGAAATTCCTATTGGGAATTTTCTCAGTCCAATCTTGGCAAACTCAATTTGTATTTGACTGCTATCAACCGGATACTGATAATAACTGAAATAGATATCAACAGGTTGTAATCCCTTTCCAATCCAAAATAGTTTAAAATCAAATACAAAATGGCGCCGGTCAGGCAGGCAGAGGCATATATTTCCTTGCTGAACAAAATCGGGATTTCATTGGTCAATGTATCCCGAATCACCCCGCCCATCACGGCGGTAAACATCCCCATGATAGCGGCAATTTCAGGCCTGACTCCCAGGCTGAGTGCTTTTTCAACTCCCAGGACCGTGAAAAAAGCAATCCCCAAAGTATCAAACAAAAACATGGTTTTTCTGAGTTTGAGCAAAAATCCCGGAAAAATAAATGCCGCTAAAACCCCCAATAAAATCGCATACAAAAAATGGATATCCCCGATCCAGACCAAAGGATAAGATCCCAACAGGACATCCCGCAATGTACCTCCGCCTATGGCCGTAATAAACCCGGTAAACCCTGCCCCGAAAAGGTCATGTTCCCTGTCCCGGACAGCCAGGGCACCGGATATTGCAAACACAAATGTCCCGATCAGTTCAAGCGGATATTGTAAATCCATATAATAATTTTATCAATAATGATTATCTGCTTCTTTTCCAGTAACCCAATATTCGCTTTCAAACGGGTCGGAAGTCCGATGTCGGAAGTCCGATGTACCGGACATTTCAGTTTCCTACCGAGAATTAAATTGAATTACCATTTTACTGGCATCATTGCGTACATACATATTTATCCATCCAAAGGAAATTGTTTTTTGATTGCCATAAAAGCATATCCTTGTTTTTTGATATTCTTTGCTAATTATCTATCTTATTGAAAAATATCACCATAGCCCAAAAACCAAATGAAAGAAAGATTGAATACTTCGATACAATCCCTCAGCCTTATTTTAGTGGCGGCCGGTCTGGCATGGGTGGTGTGGTCCAATGATACCACCATGAAGGATATGTTGACTTATCTGATTGTGGTGACTTTGGTGATTGAGGCATCGAGTCTTTATCTCATCGGTAAAATTTATCCGGAAAGCCATACCACTTACAAAATAGGCATCATTGCTTCTTTATTCATACTTATCGGTATAAAAAGTATGCTTCCTGATCTTTTTATTCCGCTGACCATCGCTGTTTTTGCAGTCAATTTTATGTATAATTTCTACACCAACAACAAAAGAAGGAAAGGGGCATTTAAAAGAAGGTCTAAGGATAGATTGAAATCAAGGTGATTTCTTTTCGGCATATAATTTGAGTTACTCTTATTAAAATGTTATATCAAGGAATGAAAAAATACCTGATTGTACTTCTCCTTATTTTTCCGGTGACCGTATTTGCGCAAGCCAAACTCGATAAACTCCTAAAAGAGAGGGATAGCATGCACAGAGAATGGAAATCCTCAGAATCCAAGAAGTCCGGGATTTTTGGCAACCGGACCAAAAAGGATATGATCGAAACCAATGATTGGATGGAGCGCATCATCCAAAAAGACAATCAGATCATAGAGGAATTGAGACTTCTGGGTGAAATCGAGAAAACAGAGATTACCTACGAAAAGAACGACTACAAATTTATTTCCCAAAAGCTGGAAAGAGAAATTGCCCTCTTAAAGAGAGCCTTGGAAGAAAAAGACCTTCAGGCCATAGAACAGCAATCAAGCAAAAGAATCTACGAATGGACTACTTTGATTTTTTTCCTCAGCACTGTTGGCCTTGGATATTTTTATTGGAAAAAGGTCCGGGCCTAATAATCCGCTATTCGACATTTGTAATGTCGAATCCCAGATAATCAGGATTTGTAATCCTGGTATCAGTCTGATATGGAACAAGCGGAATTGCAAATTCCCTTCATCTGTCCCCTCGATTTCAAATCCCGGGGAGCCGCTATTCGTCATTTGCAATGGCGAATCCAGATAAACAGGATTTGTAATCCTGGTATCGGTCAGGTTTGATCATTTGGGAATTACAAATTCCATTCATCTGTACTCGGGATTTCAAATCCCGAGGAACAAAGTCATAAATTTCTAATAATAGCTTTGCTTTATCCCGATACTAAACACCATAAACGAATAGTTGAAGGGCTGATTGCCATGGAGAAAGAAATTGTAGCGCGTACTTAAAGTCACTGAGGTAACTTTATCGATAGGAAGGTCAATTCCTGCTTGTGGGGTTAAGGAAAAACTCATGAACTTTCTTTGAACTTCATAAAAACCCACTTGCAGTACTTGATTGGAATGAGCGGTTCCGATTCCCATTCCCACCCACGGCAAAGCACCCACATTTTCTCCAAAGTAATAATGAACATTCCCCTGAATCGGGAATGTGTTTATCGTTCGAAACTGATTTCCATTAATAGCGGCATTGCCATCGTTCAATTCTTGCGTGAAATTATCAAAGCGTTGGGCAAAAACCTGCCATCCGAGCAAAAATCCAACAGAAACATTGGGTTTAACAGACCAGCGGTTTTCTATACTTACCCCGCGCCAGGACATTTGATTGATGAAATCATCCGACATTTTACCAAGAGGAACGGCCACATCATAGTTCATCCGAAAGTTATTTACCCGGAAGTTTGGCACCCGAATTTTTTCAGTTTGGGCATTTGCTGAAATACCAAAAGTGAGGATTGCTATAAAAACCAGTAATTTTTTCATCGTTTAACGGGTAAGGTAAGGTGATTGTAAAAACATTTGATCGATAGCTCCCAATGTGCGGTTGGTTAGGTTTGTGTTGTTGCCAGTGAATAGACCTGATCCAACACCATACCATACCTCAGGTATAATTTCGTTTCGTTGTGGAAGTGATTTTCCGTCCAGAAGTTCTACTATAATTGCACCGGTGCGGATATTGGAGGTAGTGATTTGAGGCGGAAAGAAGCAACAGCCGCCCCAGCCCCAGCCACCCCAGCCACCCCAGCCGCCCCAACCTCCCCACCAGGTGGAGAAATAGTTGTCAGATCGGTTTACACTTACCAAAACAAGATAGTCAGCCTGTGTAGCTAAATTATTATCTATAATTTCAGTGTAACCTGCTTGGTTCATATTGAATCGTACCCGATTCAAAACAAGGTCCAAATCCACTTCAAGGTTTGTATCTGATGCATTGGGATCAGTTAAAACAATTACTGTATCTGCCAAATAGTAAGTATTGATGGCAGGATTGCTGAAATCAAAATCAGGGTCTGATATTTCGGTAAATACTGAATCAAAATCTGATACAAATTCCGGTTCGATGGGGTAGCAGCTGCTGAACAGCAGGATGGAAACAAAAGTGAGCCCCTTAAACAGTTCTGATAGTTTTTTCATTGGAGGATAATTTGAAGGCAAATCTAGACATAAACTCTAAATTCACCTTTAATTTTTAAATCATTTCTCAAATTATTGCTATTCGCCATTTGTACCGATAGCTATCGGTATCGAATCCCAGATAAACAGGATTTGTAATCCTGGTATCAGTCCGATATAGGACAACCGGAATTATAAATTCCATTCATCTGTCCTCGCGATTGCAAATCACGAGGAGCATTGAGGAGCATTGATCTAAATGTTTCTTTTTTAGATCAAATAGATTTTAAAAGAAAAATCCCGAAATTGGAATGATGCATCCCTTACTTAGCCAATATTTTAAGCAACACACCAATGTCGATGACCTGGCTTTGGAAAAAATTGCGCCATACTTTGTAGAAGAGACCTTCAAGAAAAACACCTTTCTACTCCGGGAAGGAGAAGTATGTAAATACAACTACTTCGTTGTTTCCGGTTGTATGCGGCTTTTTTCTACCAACAAAGATGGTGTGGAAAACACAAGATACATTGCCTTTGAGGGGAAATTTGGCACCAGTTTCACGAGCCTGATTACAGGTCAGCCTGCTTTTGAAAACATTCAAACTTTGGAAAAAACCACGGTGCTGAGAATTTACAAGGAGGACTTTTATCAATTGGTAGAAACAGAACCTGCAGTCAATAAAGTGTATAGGAACATTTTGGAATCAGCCTATATCACTACCCAAAAGCGTATTTATGACTTTCAGGGTGCCGACAGTCTGGAAAGGGTAAGATGGTTGTTGAAGCATCAGCCCAAAATCCTCAGCAGGCTTTCGAATAAAGTAGTGGCAAGCTACTTAGGCATCACGCCCTATACACTGAGTAGGCTTAAGGCAAGTCTATAAGAGTTAAAACCTTGACATAGAGCAATATTTAATTTCTTAAGAAGCCTGAGATTTGTAGAAGTAAAAACATACAAATCTCATGAAAATCCTTAAATCATTAAAATTCAGGCTAATTCAATTTTTTCTGGGGATAAGTATAGCAACAGGCTTTATTTCCCAAGTATTTTCTCAAACCTTTGTCCCTAAAGTGCCCACTCCTGTAGAATTTATGGCCGGTCACGAAAGGTTGTTTTTTCAAATGGTAGTAAAAAAGAAATTTACCCCTGACAGCAAATTTGGATTTTTGTCAGTATCCACATTTTCTTCGGATTACGGCAATGACTTAGAAGATCTGGATTTGGTGATGCCGGTGTTGATCAATTACAATTTTTATAAAAACTTCAGTGTTATCACAGGAACCACCATAAATAACAGAGTCGGGCTGTCACCCTTAGTCGGATTGCAGCATTCGATTGCCACTAAAGAATGGGTAGCAGTTTCGATTGCATCAGTTTTTCTCAATTCAAGTCGAAACATAGAGCTTTTTGGCATTTATGAATATAAACCACAGATCAGTGCCAAACTTAACCTCTACACCAGGCTTCAATACCTGTATATTCATAATACTGTGGCAAACCACCACGCAAGAAGCTTTTTACAACTACGTGCAGGATTAAAAAAAGAGGCTTTTAATTTCGGCCTGGGGGCAAATTTGGATCAATATGGACCTGAAAAAGAGTTTAAGCCTAACTACGGTATTTTTATAGGTTGGGCTTTTCAGTGAAAACCAATATTGTTAGAATTTTTACTTTTCTCCTAATTTTTCATATTCCAAAAATCAGGGTTAGACATGAAAAATCCGACGGAGAGAAAAAAGAATCAAAATTCAAATTTTTTTAAAAACTTATTCAAAGTGTTGTGATAGAATTATATTATTTAAACAAAATGAAGGTTACCACAATCTGGTAACCTTCAATATAAAATAGCCTTTGACAATTTTAAATCAAATAGGAATGCATGTCCCATCAGAAGATCGACATAAATGATCTGGGGGGCAAGGAACATTTGGGCAACCTTGAAAATCCGGTAATGGTACACAATTACCATTTTGATTACAGTAATGGGAAGGGACACAACTAACGCCACAACAAGGATTGGTGCTGTTTTGACAGGGATCAACAAATCCTCCTGAATCTATAATTTTTTGAAAGTAATATGCTGCTCTAAAGCAAGCGATTATATCTCCTTTTACACACTTTGCAGTATAATAAACAAACCAAGCAAAATTTATGAAATTTTGACCTCCAACAATTATTAATCTCGAATTTTCTATTTCTCCATTTGGATATTGGGCATCCCTCATTTTATTGATATATGTCTTTCCAGGATCAGAGAAAAAAAGAAATTTGGTAGCCTCTAAATGAGATAATACCATATTCTTCTCGTCCGAGTTTAAATTTATTTGATTATTTGAAAGCTTAGAAGAATATTCATTTAACAAAATTAAAGCCTCTTCAAAGTTTTGGCTTGACTCAATAATGTTATCAATGAAATCTATTTCATTTGTTAAGACTGCATTTCCGCCCAGTTTTAACTCTTCCCCAGTTCCTAATGAATTCAGATTAAAATCCCTGAAATTGTATGGGATATTATTTTGCTCAAAATAATCCTTTAGTAATTCAAATTGTTTCTGTAATTCAAAATTGTGAACATCAGAATTATCATTGAAATACCTAAAAACTTTAAGAACATCTTCATCAAAAGCATTACTGGAAATTAAATTTTCATCAAGAAAATCACCTTCTGCCATATTTTGCAGGACTTGATCTTCGGTTTGGCAACTAAAAAATAATGCCACCCAAAGAATACACATCAAGGAATTAATTTTGTTTTTTTTCATAGGATTTTATGGTTTATGGTTTTTTTAACTAAATATATGGTTTTTATAGTATGCTGTCAATTTTTTTTGAAAAAAAAAACCTGTTAGGTTTTTTCTTCCTAACAGGTTTTAACTTTTTTAAAATTTTGTTCAATAGGACAGATTTCAAGCTCTATCTTCGGGATTTCTAATCCTGGTAACAATCCGAATTGAGCAATTGGGAATTGCAAATTCCCTTCATCTGTCCTCGGGATTTCAAATCCCGAGGAGCGCTATTCGACATTTGTAATGGCGAATCCAGATAAACAGGATTTGTAATCCTGGTATCAGTCCGATTTGAGTCTATGGAATTGCAAATTCCATTCATCTGTCCTCGCGATTGCAAATCTCGAGGAGCACAATCATTTCAACCTCGCGATCGGGGTTTTTCCGCCCTTGGTTTTTTCATCAATACTGACCAAAACTTCTGCATCCAAGGGGAGGAATACGTCTACTCTTGATCCGAATTTGATAAATCCGAATTCCCCGCCCTGTGGCAATGGTGATCCTTCCTTTACATACCATTTGATCCTTCTTGCCAAGGCCCCGGCAATCTGCCTTACCAGGATTTTCACTCCATTGGGATGTTTGAGAACCATGGTGGTTCTTTCATTTTCAAGGCTGGATTTTGGATGCCAGGCTACAAGATATTTTCCCGGATGGTATTTGAAATATTCCACAATGCCCTTGATGGGCGAGCGGTTGACGTGTACATTGATGGGAGACATGAAAATAGATACCTGAATCCTTCTTTCATGAAGGTATTCATTTTCGGTAGTTTCTTCTATGACCACCACCTTTCCATCTGCTGGTGCAAAGACAAGTTTATCCTCATTGGGAAGCGGAACGTAAGGATTCCGGAAAAATTGAAGAATAAGAATATAAAAGACGATACTGACAAGCAGCACAAGATTCAAAACAGTTTCCTGTTCAGGAATGATTTGGGATAAACCAAAATTAAGACCGGCTAGTATAAGCAATAGCCAAAACAGTAATTTTCTTCCTTCTTTATGTATAGACATGATAGCAAATTTAAAAGGCTGTGAATGTTTCCATCCACAGCCCAAATATAATAAACTTTCTTTTCAGGCGGGATTAGAATCCACCCCTAAAGGTATAGGTTTTTGCAACTTTATCTATTGCAACGATATAAGCAGCAATTCTCATGGGGACATCGTATTTCACCGATGCTTCATAAACGTGGTCAAAAGCATCTTTCATGATTCTGTCCGACCTTCTGTTTACGCGTTCTGCAGTCCATTTGTAGCCCAATCGGTTTTGTACCCATTCAAAATAGGAAACAGTTACACCGCCGGCATTTGCCAGGATATCAGGTACGGCCATGATTCCTTTTTCGTTGATGATGGCATCTGCTTTTGCTGAAGTCGGGCCATTGGCACCTTCAACGATCAGTTTGGCCCTGATTTTATCCACATTTTTGATGGTGATCACGTCTTCTACCGCGGCAGGCACGAGAACATCCACTTCCAACTCCAATATTTCCATGGGATCAGTGAGTTTTTCTGCTCCTTTGAATCCTTCCAATGTTCCTTTATTGTTGTCCCTGTAGGTAATGGCTTCTTGGATATTGATACCGTTTTCATTGTGGTATGCTCCGGAAATATCAGAAATCGCGACAACTCTCAGGCCCCTTTCTTCCAACAACAAAGCTGCCCAGGAACCCACATTTCCAAATCCCTGAACGGCACAGGATGCCTGAAAAGGATTGATTTTCAATTTTTGCATTGCGGCAAGGGCAGTTACCATGACCCCACGTCCCGTGGCCTCTGTTCTTCCCAATGAACCTCCCAAAACCAGTGGTTTACCGGTAACAACAGCGTTCACCGTCATTCCATGTGCTTTTGAATATTCATCCATCAACCAAGCCATTTCCCGGGGACCCGTTCCCATGTCCGGTGCAGGAATATCCTTGTCAGGTCCAAACACATCAATCATAGCCAAGGTATAGGCCCGCATCAGTCTTTCAATTTCTCCGGCAGACATTTCCCTCGGATTGCATCGTACACCGCCTTTACCTCCTCCGTATGGTATATCCACGACCGCACATTTCCAGGTCATCCAAGCAGCAAGTGCTTTAACTTCATCAAGGTGTACGTCAGGAGCAAATCGGATTCCGCCTTTGGCAGGACCGAGGATATTGGAGTGGATTACCCTGATACCCTCAAAAACCTGAATTTTGCCACTGTCCATGGTTATGGGCAAAGACACGATTACTTGCTTGGCGGGATTTTTCAGCACATTGTAAACCTCGTTTGAGAGTCCAAGTTTTTCTGCGGCGATGTTAAATCTTTCCATCATTGACTCCAAAGGATTTTCCATGTCCTTGATTGGGGCCGGTTCAATGTAAGCCATATTGGGTTTATTTAGTTGACTATGAAATTTGGTACAATATTAAGGAGTTTTTATAATAACCAAGGGGTAATTTTAGAAGATTTTCAAAAATGCAGCTATAAATGGGGCGGATAATAGCAATCCATCAAAACGGTCCATAAAGCCACCATGTCCAGGTAGGGATTTTCCTGAATCCTTTATCTCTATACTTCGTTTGAAAAGTGATTCAATCAGGTCTCCATAAGTCCCCGCTATGATAATAATAGTAGCCACTCCCAACCATTGCCATTCGGGTATGGAGTTGAAATATATGCCCAAAAAATAAGCAATCAGGTAAGCAGATGCCGCTCCGCCCAAGAATCCTTCCCAGGATTTTTTTGGTGAAACCCTTTCAAAGAGTTTGGTCTTTCCGAACTTGGTTCCTGCAAAATAAGCGCCGGAATCACTCGCCCAAAGGATCAAAAGTGATCCGATGATAATCTCATAGTGAAAGGATCCATCTACGGAAAAAGCGGCAACATTAAGTAATGAAAAGGGGACTGCCACATAGAATATTCCCAAAAAGGTAAAGGCAATTCCTGTAAAAGGCTTTTTGTCCGATTTTCGATACAGTTTGATGAAAAACACCAAGGAGGCCAAAGGGAAGATCAGAAAGTAATATTTCTCCTCCAAGCGTTCCATACCGATAAAAAACGAAAGTGCAAAAATGGTTACGCCCAGGAAGGTTCCAAAACTTTTTAAAGGAAGCATCCCATCCAATCCTGACAGCTTATAAAACTCCATTTGTGCAAATCCCAAAATCAGTGCAAATATGATAAAATACAGCCATGGACTATAATATGAACCTGCCACAATAATCCCTGCACCTACAAGACCTGTAATCACTCTCTGCCCGAGATTGCTGTAATTATTGATATTGAAGCGTTCTCTCATCCTAAAAGGAGATCTCATATTTTACTATGTTTAGCGCCTTCAAAAATTCATTTTTCTGAACCATTACCTCATATTGGCCATGAATCTGATACACGGATTCTTTCTTATTCAGTACCACTGCGGCTATTTCATTCTCTTCCAAAACCGATTTTACTATTTCGGCCCTGACCGGGGAAGCGTCTGCGAATACTTTTTGCCAGTTATCCATGAGCGGGATTGTTATGGGATTTATCTCTAAATAGCTTTAAGCCGATTAACAAAATGACCAAGCCAAGAAGCGCAAAGGGCAATGAAACCTGATCCGATTCTTCAATATTAAAGTTTATTTTTCCCAATTTATTTAAATATACCAAAATTACAGTAAAACTATTGTTGAGAATATGTGCAATGACCGGATAAACAAGGCTGCCCGAATAGTGGTACAAGTATCCGAATATAGCTCCTAAAAGCATTCTTGGGAAAAACCCATAAAACTGAAGGTGAATGGCGGAGAAGATAAATGCCACTAGCCAAATCCCCATGTGGGCATTGCCTGTGTAAAATTGCAATTTTGGCTGAAGTACTCCCCTGAAGAGAAGTTCCTCTCCCAAGCCTGCAAGTAAACCAATGACCAACAGTCCCATCAGGAATTCAGAAAAGCTGTCAAAATCAGTCAGGTATTTGGTCAGCAACATCAGTTCATCTTCCTTTTCACGCATCATTTTTTCTATGTGGCTCAGGCTTTCCGGTAAGGTGATATTGGCATTCCAATCTATCAGCAGTCCATTGAACAATATCCCACCAAACATCACCAATACGGTAATGGCCAGCCCAATGAACTTAAAACGGCCCATTTGTTGTTGAAAACCCAAATCAGCTTTGTCGACGACTTTGGCAATAATGAGGGCTGCAACGATAAACCCGAATCCAGTACCTAACCCTTGAACAAATAAGAAAGCCATCCTGCCTTCAGAGTTTTCTGATTGACCTGTAAATAGCGACATCATTTCATCAATCGGAATTCCAAAAAGCGGTTTTATCAATAAAAGTCCCAGTCCTTGCATCAAAATCAATACTCCAAAGGTGATAAGAACCATCATAACAAATGATAAAAGCCAATTACTTTTGGATGCAATGGGGTTTTGGGTGTTATAAATCTCCATAATTGCGGTAAATTTACACGAAAATTACAATTACGAAGTGGTAAAAATAGGAAACTTGGAATTAGGGGAATTTCCTCTGCTTCTGGCACCGATGGAAGATGTCAGCGATCCGCCCTTCAGGGCAGTCTGTAAAGAAAACGGTGCTGACCTGATGTACACGGAATTTATCAGTTCTGAAGGACTGATCAGAGATGCCGTCAAAAGTGTTCAGAAACTCGATATATTCGAATACGAAAGGCCCATAGGCATTCAGATTTTTGGAAATGAAATTGAATCCATGCGCGAAGCCGCAAGCATTGTGGAGGAAGCTGGCCCCGATATGTTGGATATCAACTATGGCTGTCCTGTCAATAAAGTGGCCTGTAAAGGTGCCGGTGCCGGGATTTTGCTGGACATTGATAAAATGGTCAGAATGACTGCTGAAATAGTAAAAAGCGTAAATATTCCCGTTACTGTCAAAACCCGGCTGGGTTGGTCCCAAGATACTATCAGGATTGTGGAGGTTGCGGAAAGGTTACAGGATGTGGGTATTCAGGCCATCAGTATTCACGCCCGTACCCGTCAGCAGATGTATAAAGGGGAGGCAGATTGGTCTTATTTGAATTTGGTCAAAGACAATCCCAGGTTACATATCCCGGTTTTTGGAAATGGAGACATTGACACCCCTGAAAGGGCCAAGGAATACCGTGAGAAATATAATGTGGATGGAATGATGATTGGGAGGGCTTCCATTGGCTATCCCTGGATTTTCAATGAGATCAAACATTTTTTTGCCACAGGTGAAAAGCTTGCTGGACCGGATCTTGGAGAAAGAATCAGAGTCACCAAAAAACACCTGGATTTTTCGGTAGAGTGGAAAGGTGAAAAACAGGGTATACTGGAAATGAGAAGACACTATACCAACTATTTCAGAGGTATGCCGAATTTCAAACCATTCCGTACACAGATGGTTACAGCTGAAAGTTATCAGGAAGTCGTAGCCCTTTTGGAAGAGGTGGGAGAGGTTTATGCGGATTATCAGTTTTGAGGAGAAGCGAGAGTTTAGAGACAAGAGACAATAGACAAGAATCAAGAACCAAGAGACAAGAACCAAGACAAGGTCCAAAGCTTGTCACGAGAATACCATTGACAGATTTAGGAATTGATGGTTAAGAACTGCAAATAGCATTGAAGACTAGAAAGAACCTTGCCTTGTCACCTCGACGTAAGGAGAGGTCTGCAGCCCGCTTTGATGTCATTTCCTTTCTGTAAATGCCAAATTTTAAAAACTACCAATGACAGATTTGGAGATTTAAACCCTTGAACTGTAAAATGCATTCAAGACCATAGAAAACTTTGCCTTGTCACCTCGATCCCGACAACAGTACGGGAGAGAGGTCTTAAACCCGCTTTGATGTCATTTCTTTTCTGAACATATTATTAACGAATTGCCAGCATGCCAAACCAATCACCCAATTCCTAGATGGAAAGAGATTTGCAGTCTGAGAGTACCCTGAAAGCTTGGGGCTTTCTCATTATTTTGGCCTTGGTGTGGGGGAGTTCTTTTATCCTGATCAAAAGAGGCTTGGAAGTTTATTCCCCGGGTGAAGTTGGCGCTTTGAGGATTGTATTTGCAGGATTGGTATTATTGCCACTTTCTTTGCCAAGATTAAAAGGACTGAATAAACGGCAGGTCAAAAATCTCATCATTGTTGGTTTGGTAGGGAGTTTTATCCCAGCCTTTTTATTTGCAAAGGCCCAAACCCAACTCAGCAGTTCACTTACCGGAGTATTCAATGCCATGACACCGCTTTTTGTGGTAATCATAGGGGCTTTGTTTTTTAAGTCCAGGATTACCAGGAGAAATGGGATTGGTTTGGTTATTGCCTTCATCGGAGTCTTAATCCTTATGATGGTCAAAGAAGGAGGAATAGGGAATTTTTCCGAGATCAATGCCTATGCCTTATTGGTGCTATTGGCCTGTGCCTGTTATGGGCTTAATTTGAACATTATCAAATATCGATTTGTGGAATTGAAACCAGTTGCAATCACAGCCATTTCTTTATCTTTTGTTTTACCCTTGGCCTTGATTTATCTTTTTACCTCTACACAATTTTCATTTAAGATATTACATGTAGAAGGTGCAGTTCAAGCAGCAGGATATCTTGCCATCTTGGGCATTGTAGGTACCGCATTGGCCTTGATCCTGTTCAATGTCATGGTCAAGGTAGCTACTACGGTTTTTGCGAGTTCTGTAACCTACCTGATCCCGGTTGTAGCCATTATGTGGGGATTGCTTGATGGAGAAGTTTTGTTGGCAGGACACTATTTTGGGATCCTTGCTGTTATTTTTGGAGTTTGGATAGGGAATAGGAGGTGATTTGACAATAGTTGAAATCAGCAAATCAAAAAACATATGGTTGATTTAACATAGCTCCCCTATTTAAAAGCAATGGGCAACCTCGGTCATCTGACATCGGTCATCGGTCAAAAAATTCTTTCTAAAATATAAACTTGTCATTTCTACTTACTATTTGAGACTAAAACATTTATGAAACTCAATTTTAAAAAATCCGGCAGCGGAGAACCACTGATTATTTTGCATGGCTTGTTCGGTTCTGCTGATAATTGGTTCAGTATAGCCAAGGAACTGGAAAAAGATTTCACCCTTTATCTGGTAGATCAGAGAAACCATGGGGATTCTCCACAAAGTGCGGATTGGAATTATGAGGTGATGGCGGATGATATAAAAGAGCTGATGGATGGGGAGGGGCTCGAAAAAGCCAACCTGATGGGACATTCCATGGGAGGAAAGACGGTCATGAAATTTGGTTTCAAATATCCTGAAAAAGTCAATAAATTGATTGTTGCGGACATAGCACCAAGATTTTATCCCGTACATCATCAAAGGATTCTGGAAGGGCTGAATGCTATTCCGATCAATGAACTAAAATCAAGAAAAGAGGCGGATGATATCCTTTCAACATATATCAAGATACCCGGTATCCGTCAGTTTTTGCTAAAAAGTCTGGGAAGAAATGAGTCAGGTGGATTTATGTGGAAAATCAATCTTCCGGTGATCACGGAGAAAATCGATAATGTCGGGGAAGAAATTGTTTCAGATAAAACCTTCGACAAACCTACGCTTTTCATGGGAGGGGAGAATTCTGATTATATCACTGAACAGGACAAGGAGGATATTTCAAAGATGTTTCCGAACAGTCATGTCATTTTCATCAAAAATGCCGGTCATTGGCTGCACGCCGAACAGCCTGCTGCTGTAGTGGAAACGGTCAGGGCTTTTCTACGCTAATCTTTTAGGCTTTCAGACCTCGAAGATTTTGATAAGAGATAAGTTATTATCCCATAGTCCGCATAGCGCACATAGACTATTTACTGCAAGTATGCCCCGCCTGTCTCGAAAGGCAACTCTACGCCTAAAAGAGGATAATCCCCTGCCCTAAAATTCTTTGCACTCTTTGCGGTTAGAAAAATATGTTTAACCGCAAAGGACGAAATGGGTACGCAAAGGTCAAAGGGAATTTCTGAGAGAACCAAAGAATCAAACTTTCCCTCAGTCTTGATTCCCCTTTTTACCTCGGGACAGGCTTTGCATCTTATGTCTTGCATCTTATGTCTTGCGTCTTGTGTCTTGAATCTTGCTTCTCACTTCACCTTTTTCCCATGTTTGATCACCATATCCACATTTTGCAATAAGCTGATGTGGCGGAGGACATCTCCTTTCACTGCGATGATATCTGCGTATTTTCCTTCGCTGACGGTGCCATAATCATTCTCAACTCTCATAGCTACAGCAGGCCAATAGGTGGCAGCTTTGATGGTCAGCATGGGATCAAATCCAAACTCATTGACCCACACATCCAATTCATTCCAGGTGCTTTGGCTGTGGAATTTCATAGGGATGCCACTGTCGGTTCCTATCATCAGGACCACACCGGCATCTTTGAGTTGGTTGATTTTTCTTTCCAAAGTCGGTTTTCTGACAGGCGTAAGTTGGAAATAAGGCATTCTTCCTGGATACCTCTGTGAAGCCCTGATATCTCTGATGACCGAATCAGGCAGCCCCAAATGCCAGGATGGATCATCTAAGTTTTCAGGATTGTTGCGCATGTATTCATAATTGTACAATACTTCCACGGTTGGTGTCCAGAACAAAGGCCCCATGTTCATTTTCGCAGTACGTTCTTTGATGAGGTCAATGATGTCCTCAGGATATTCCGGTGCAGACGAAAGTCCTGTATGTTCAAAGCAGTCTACTCCTATTTTCATTCCGATTCTGATTTCATCGGGTCGATGTGAATGTGCGACGACAGATTTCCCGTATTTATGCGCTTCATCCACCACAGCTTTGGCCTCCTCAAAAGTCATTTCATCATGGTCAATCAACTTAATTACATCTACTCCTGCATCCACCAATTTCTTGACTTTTTCCCTGGCATCAGCAGGACCATTGACTCCCCAACGGAATGCCTTTGTGCCGGGGTAGGGTTCTTTTTGTATAAATGGTCCGGATACATAGATCGTAGGGCCTGGAATTTCGCCATTATTGATCCTGTCTCTTACATTGATACTTGCCTCCAATGGGGCACCCAAATCACGGGCGCTTGTGACTCCTGCAAGCAGGAGTTGATGTGCTGAAGAGGGCATAATCACGGATTCAAAAATTCCTATATAAGTACTGTCCCAATGGGTGTAATTACTGTGACCATTGATCATAAGGTGCACATGCATGTCCCAAAGACCCGGCATGACAGACATTCCTTCTGTGGAAATTACTTCTGCACCCTCCGGAATCGCCGTATTGTTGACCTGCCCGATTTCTTTAATTCTTTCATTTTCAATAATGATCACAGAATTTCTTAAAGGCGGTCCACCAAATCCATCAATCAAAGTGCCTCCCACCAAAGCTTTTATATTTTGGGCCTGAGACATAAACGGCAAAGTGATGAATAATAAGATGAGGTGGATGATTATGAATTTTTCTTTGCGCATAATATTGATAGAAAGGATGAGGCTTAAATCATTTTCAATTATTATTGTGATAGCTTTAACAAAATGAAAGTAGGAAAATTATACCTTATCCCAACTGTATTGGCAGAAAATTCAGCTGAGAAAATTATCAATCTTGGAACAAGAGAGATTGTCAAGAATACGAAGTATTATCTGGTTGAAAATGTGCGTACTGCAAGGAGGTTTATCAGTAGTCTGAAATTGGGTATTACCATTGAGGACTTGCAGTTCGAAATTTTGGATAAGAAAACAAAGCCCGCTGAACTGGAAAGAATCATGAAGCCATTGTTTGCAGGCGTGGATGTGGGTGTGATGTCCGAAGCAGGCTGTCCGGGTATTGCTGACCCGGGTTCGGCGGCAGTCGCTTATGCCCATGAAAAGAAAATACAGGTGGTCCCCTTGACAGGTCCCAGTTCTATGTTCTTGGCCCTCATGGGTTCAGGGTTCAATGGACAATCATTTGCTTTCCATGGCTATCTTCCTATTGAGAAACAGGACAGAATCAATGCCATCAAGCAATTGGAAGGGGAGTCTGCCCGGCACAACAAAACCCAGATTTTTATGGAAACGCCATTTAGGAACAACCATCTTTTTGAGGATTTGAAATCCACCCTGTCACCCCAGACCAAATTGTGTATCGCTAAAAACCTGACAGGTTCTGATGAATTCATTCAGACAAAGACCATTCAGGATTGGAGAAAAACCAAACTTGATCTACATAAGGTCCCTGTGGTGTTTATTTTGTATGTACCCAAATGAAGGGAGATTTTACAGGATAAAGGGTACATTGATTTACAAATTGTAATTTACAATTTGTAAATTGAGAGGTAATTTTATTCATTTCAGGAATGAAAAAGATATAATTCGGATGTTTGATTCCTTCAACTACTGTTTACTTTACTTTTAGGGATATCCCTTCTTCTCCGTCACCACTCCCCGAACTCCTCCGAGAGGGTTATCCACATCTCCCCGGTAACGGGGAATCAGGTGGATATGGGCGTGGAAGATGGTTTGGCTAAGTTGAATAAAATTTTGAGAATTTTTTATGTAAATAATTTTCAAAAAACAAAAATTCTTATAACTTATAAAGTGTTGGTTGTCAATGATATTGACAAAAATTTATAATACTTATCCACATTAAAATCTTTTTACATATGACACTCAAAAAATATCTCCAACTCCTAAACAAGTTCGTCAAAGAAAATCCGGATGCTCTTCAATTGCAAGTTTTAGCCAGTACCGATGATGAAGGCAATCACTATGTTCCTGTAAAATTTTTTCCAAGTAAAGGTAATTATGACGGGCACACCTATTGGCCAATTTCTAAAGAGTCCAAATCCTTAGGAATTGAAAGAAATGCAAACGCTGTTTGTATAAACTGATAAAATTATGGTAAGATAATTTTTCAAAATATCAAAAACACCAAACACTCTGAAGAAAAAAATGATTTTTATAATTTTGTCAATAGTTTTAATCATTAGACTTTTTTTTAATATCATTACTTTTTGTTTCACCTAAAATGATTGTTGACTATGGTAAAATTAATTTTCGAGAAATTATTTAAAGCTGAAACAGAGGCTTTTGTTGATGAGATTATAGTAGAATATCCTGATTTTTTTAAGAATGAGAATTGGAAACATATTGGCCAAATAGAGTCGAATTTCAGTATTATAGAGAACCAACAATCAAACCCTATTGCAGCATTGGTTGAGAAAGTCACAAACTCTATTGATGCAATTCTTATGAAAAAATGTCTTGAAAAAGGGGTTAATCCCAAAGGTTTAGAGGCTCCTAAATCGATGGATGATGCAATTAGTTATTTTTATGGTGATAGTTCAAAGTCTTGGGATTTACCCACAAATAGAAGAAAACAGGCTGAAGAAATCCAAATATTGGCAGATGGGCCAACAAAAGAAAGTGCCGTAATTATTTACGACAATGGAGAAGGGCAACATCCTGAAGATTTTGAAAGCACTTTTCTCTCACTAGTAAGAGGAAATAAAAACGAAATACAGTTTGTTCAAGGTAAATACAATATGGGTGGTAGTGGGGCAATTGTATTCTGCGGAAAAAAAGGGTACCAATTGATCGCCTCGAAGAGATACGATAAAACGGGAAAGTTTGGTTTCACTTTAGTTAGAGAACATCCACTTTCAAAGGAAGAACAGACCTATAAAAAAAACACGTGGTATGAATACCTAGTTATTGATGGTCAGATTCCTTCTTTCGAAATAGATAGATTCGATTTAAAACTTTTTAATAGGTCTTTTGAAACTGGCACAATCATCAAGCTTTACTCCTATCAAATGAAAGGCGTGTCTGGTTTTGCCCAGGATTTAAACCAAAACCTAAATGAATTTTTATTTAAACCGGTTCTCCCCTTCTTCACTATTGATACAAAAGAAAGATACCCAAATAACAAAGTTTTGGAATTACCAGCTTTTGGTCTTCAGAGGAGATTGGAAGAAGAAAATGACTATGTGGATGAGTGGTTTTCAGAGACTTATTCAGATAAGTCTTTTGGAAAAATGAAGGTCACATGTTACGTTTTTAAGGCTAAGCGCGGAGATAGAACTGTTAAACAAACCAAAGATGACATAAGGCGAAACTTTTTTAAAAATGGAATGTCTGTATTGTTTTCAATGAATGGACAAGTTCATGGGCATTACACAACGGAATTTATTACTAGGAGCCTTAAATTCAATTTATTAAAAGACTATCTTTTAATAAATGTAGATTGTTCCCAGCTCAATTTCGAATTTCGAAAGGAGTTGTTTATGGCATCTAGGGATAGATTAAGACAAGGTGACGAATCAAACAAGCTTAGGGAAATCTTAAGAAGTAAGCTGACTAAATCACAACTACTGGAGATAAATAAGAAGAGAAAAGACTCTATTGGACTTGAATCAGAGGATACCCAGGAATTGGTAAAATCTTTTGCAAAAAACCTTCCGAAGGACGGTGAACTTTTTAAATTACTACAAAACACATTAAAATTAGAAGATAAAAAGAAGGTTTCAAAACCCCATCAAAGTACTCCAAACAAGCCAAATAAGGTGGAAAAGGAATTTAAACCAGAACGGTATCCAAGTTTCTTTAGACTTTATAATAATAAGGGAACCAACCAAACATTCAATGTTCCAATTGGTGGGGAAAAATCACTTAAGTTTGAGACCGATGTGGAAGATCACTATTTTGACAGAGTAGAAGACCCGGGAGATTTGCAAGTTTCGGTTTTAAATGTGAAAAGAAATAAAAATGAATCAAATGGAGGAGATCAAGCAGGTACAACTTTTGAACCTGGGGATGTCTTAAATGTGGTTGTTTCCAGCCCTTCAAAAGGGACTATAAAAATTACTTTTAATCCCAATACGGAATTACATCAAGGGGACGAAGTCGAAATAAAAGCTTCTCTCAAAGGACCTGGAGAAACATTTCAGGATGAAATAGTATTTTTAAAGATCGTTGAACCTGACCAATCCGCAAAAGCAAAAGTAGAAGAACCTAAAGAAGATTTTGACAACTTAGGTCTTCCTGAATTGATCAAAATTCATCAAAAAGATTGGGCGGGACTAAATTTTGAAATGGACCACAAAACAGTTGTTTATCCATTAGCTGAAGGAGACAAGTTAGAAAAGCTCTATATCAATCTTGATAGTTCAGTATTTTTAAACCATCGAAAAAAACTAACCAATTCTGAACAAATAGAAATTGCACAAAGAAAATACCTAGCATCTGTGTATTTTCATGCCTTATTCCTTTATATGACTACAAAAAACCGTGGTGTGATAATGCAAAAAACCGAAGAAGGGGAAAACAAGGACATTACCGTTGATGAATATATTAGGGAAGTATTTGACAGCTTCTATTCTGATTTCCTTTTAAATTTTGGGATGGAACAGTTACTCAGTGCTTTAGATGATTAATGATCTCTACTCATGTAAAAAAAAATTTTCAGAGATTTCCAATCTCTGAAATGACCTGAAGTTTTACTTCATTTCGGTACAAAATTGACTTATTTTGTATCCAAATAAGTTATTAAGTTAATTAACTATGTCATCACAAAAACTTTCCTTCACCGGGCACGAAACTTTTCATTGCCGAAGCTTTTGGCTCAAGAAAGGCGTTGATTTTCTGGAAGATAAAGGGGACTTTAGTGCGGATGACTCAGTTTTAAAACTTGGTGTAGGTAAAAATATGGTTGCCTCTATCCACTTCTGGCTCAAAGCTTTTGGTGTCAAAGATGAAGACGGAAATGTGTCAGAATTGGCAAATAGAATTTTTGCACCCGGGGGATGGGATGAATTTTTGGAATATCCGGGAAGTCTATGGATTTGGCAATATCATTTGGTGAATTTGGGGAAAGCTAGCATTTATAGGCTTTTCTTCAAGGAGTTTAGAAAATTACAACGCCGAAACCAATTTCAAATTTCACAATTGGAGCAATTTCTCCGCCGGAATACAGATGGGAAAGTAGCAGAAAAAACTCTCCAAAATGACGTTAAGGTTTTTGTCAAAATGTACCTCGTGGAAGAAAGGGCGGGAAAAGGAATTGAAGATGATCTTTCCTCGATGTTTGTAGAATTGAATCTGATTTCTCAGGTTCCAGTTTCTACAAATGAGAAAACCTATCAACTCCGGGTTGATCATCAAAAGGAAATCCCCTCCTTGGTTTTCCTTTATTGCATTTTGGATTCCTTTCCTAATCGGGAATCAATATCTATGGAAGAGATAATTGATCAAGCTGGTGATGCCTTGGTTTGCACGAATGAAGGCGTAGAGCGACATGTCGGAAATCTTTGTGAGCTGTTTCCCGGACAGATTACGTTCAAAGAGGATGCGGGAAGAAAAGAAGTGCAAATCGATACCTCATTGGATAAATGGGAGATTTTAAAGAGTTATTACAATGCCTGAATTTTCAGTTTCTACCAATATCATCCGGGATCAGAATAGGGATATCCACTATATACCTACTCCGAATGCCAAGCAAGTCTTTGATCGAATTGCCAATAACTTTCGGACAGGGCACCGGGCATTTAACATTATCGGTTCCTACGGAACAGGGAAATCCAGCTTCCTATGGGCTTTGGAACAGAATCTTAGTGGCAAAAATGAAGCTTATTTTGGCTTGGTCAATGGCCAGTTCAATGGGATTAAATCTTTTGATTTTATCAACTTGATCGGTGAAAGCCGATCCTTCAAAGAAGCTTTTGCGGAAAAAATTGAGGTCAAAATGGATTCCACCAAATCCATTTTACAAGGACTGGAATTAAAAACCAAAAATAATTCCTGTACTGTTATTATAGTCGATGAATTTGGCAAATACCTGGAATATGCAGTTGCCAATGATCCAGGATCGGAATTGTATTTTATCCAAGAGTTAGCTGAATTTGCGAATAGCCCTGATAGGAATATCGTATTGATTACTGCCCTTCACCAAAATTTCGGCTCCTATTTCTATAGTCTCAAACCCAATGAGCGAAATGAATGGGAAAAAGTGAGGGGAAGATTGTTGGATATCAGTTTCAATGAGCCTATCGAGCAACTTCTTTTTTTAGCTGCGGAGCGACAGCAGGAAATGGGATTTGAAGTGGTGGATGAGAGCAAGTTTGATACATTATTGAAACTTCTTCAAAAATCCAACCTCATTAACAATACGGGGATGCTTGATGGGGATCTTGCAAGAAAGCTCTATCCTCTTGACTACCTTTCTGCTTATGTTTTGGTAAATGCTTTGACTCGCTATGGTCAAAATGAACGTTCCCTGTTTACTTTCCTTTCCTCAAATGAAAAAATTGGATTAAAGGGTTGGGATCCATCAAGTGGGCAAGGGTTCAATTTATCAAAGGTTTATGATTATCTCTACAACTCCCTTAGCAGCTACCTTTTGGATAGAAAGTTCAATCGGGACAAAACCCAATGGGAAGCTGCATTTTTAGCTTTTGAAAAAATAAGTCTATTTGCTTCAAGTAACATTGAGTTGGAGCAGATGGAAAACCTGCTCAAAACCATTTTGTTGGTGAATTTATTCGCAAGAGAATTTGGAACCTGGGACGAAGTGATACTTTGCGAATATGCCAAGTTGACCATGGGGATTTCTGATCCCCAAAAACTAATCAAAACGCTCAAAAGTCAAAGGATAATATTCTTTTCTTATTCTGTTAATAAGTTCAAGTTTTCAACAGGAACTACTTTGAATATTGAAGAGGCAATAGAGAATGCCGGGAAAAATATCAATAATGACTTGCCTGTCACCACTTTGCTCAAACAATATATTGATCTTCCGATTGTTCAGGCAAAAGCATACCACTACAAGTATGGCACTCCCAGGCTTTTTAAATATCGTTTTGGGGAAGAACTTGATTTCTCTGAACCTGAAGGTGAACTTGATGGCTATGTGAATATCCTGTTCACAGAAAAGGAAATCAAAAAACAACTGGTTGAGATTTCGAAAGGCCTAAAATATCCTCAACTATTTGTAGTAGTTAATTCACTTGAAAATGTTAGGCGACTCCTTCTTGAAATTGAAAAAATCAAGAGGGTAATGGAGAAAGAGGCAAAAGATGATACAGAAGCACAGGACTTACTTGTCGAGGAACTCAAGTACCTTGAAATTGAAGTGTCCAATCTGATCGAAAGCTATCTCTTTACCAGCTCATCGGATTCTTTTTGGATTTACGCTGGCAATGAGATCAACATTGCTTCTAAAACCGATTTTAATAAAAAGATCTCCCAAATCTGTGAAGTTAAATATGCATTAACTCCAAGGTTCAGGAATGAGTTGGCAAATCGGGAGCACCTAAGTACGCCTATAATGACCGCTAGAAAAGCATTGCTTTCTGACCTCTTGGAAAGTGCTCATCTAGAAGATTTAGGTTATTCCAAAGATCATTTTCCTCCACAAAAGACCATTTATCTTTCCTTATTAAAGGAGACGGGTATTCATAGTGCTGCTGAGGGGATATTTGAATTAGGGCCCCCTTCAGATCTGAGTTATGTCCCCCTTTGGGAAAAGAGTATAGAATTTTTGGATTCGTCGATATTTTCCAAGAAGAATCTGGATGAATTGTACTCAAACTTGGTTACAGGGCAACTCAAACTCAAAAAAGGTTTTGTTGATTTTTGGGTTCCGATTTTTCTCATTATCAAAAGGGAGGATTTTGCCCTATTTCATAATGAACGGGGATATGTCCCATACATTGATAACGATGTCTTGGACTTGATCCACAAAAAACCTTCAGATTACAGCATCAAGGCCTACAAAGTCGAGGGTGTAAAACTGGACTTGTTTCACCAGTATCGTGAAATTACCGCATTGTCGGATGACATCGGACAGGGGAGCAGCTTTATTCGGATTTTTAGTTCCTTTGTCAGATTTTATAGAAACCTTCCGGCTTATACATTGCAGACAGATAAGTTGACAAATCAAGCGAAGGCTTTTAGAAATGCTATAGCCAAAGCAGAAGATCCTTCTTCGGCTTTGTTTGAAGCTATTCCAACTGCATTGGGGTTTGGAAGGATCAGTTTCGAGGAGGATAGTACCGTACTAAAAGGTTTCGTAGAACAGCTTAATGGGGCAATCTATGAACTTCGGACTGCCTATGATGAGCTGTTGAACAGAATAGAAACCTACCTGCTTGAGATAAACTCAAGCAAACATACAGACTTTGCGAAATACAAACCGCATGTCCAGTCAAAATACAAGTCCATCAAGTCTCACCTGTTAGTTCCCAAGTTCAAGGTTTTCCATACACGTTTGATGTCTGCATTGGATGACCGTGACAGTTGGTTAAAATCTTTGGCGGACCAACTGCTGGGAAAATCCATTGACCAAATGAGTGATCAGGAAGAAAAAATCCTGATGGAAAGTTTGAAAGAGGCTTTTGCCAATTTAGATAGAGTCCTGGAAGTTCATGATTTTTTGGATGCCCAAGAAGAAAACGAGGCATATTCTTTTGAATTGATTGACAAGACCGGGAAGAGGCTTCATGATAAGGTATCATTAAGCCCAGGTGACCAAAAAAAGGTGGAGAAAATATATTCCAAGCTGACTGGGTTTTTAAATAACGAAGATCGTTTGCTAAATAAAGCAGCTTTAATTAAATTGTTGAAAGATTTTTTATAAGGATGGCAAAAGTAAGACATGTTTTAGGTATTTCGGGAGGAAAAGACTCTGCTGCATTGGCATTATTCCTGAAAAGCCGTCACCCTGAGTTAGATATAGAGTATTATACCAGCGATACCGGTAGGGAGCTTGATGAAACTTATGCATTGATCGAAAGATTGAACAGTGCATTGGGGAAACCTATTTTGAGAATTGATCCCATCAAGGAAAACCACACCAATGCACCAAGTAATTTTGACCATTTTCTTGAACTTTACGGAGGATATCTTCCAAGTTCAATGGCACGTTGGTGTACTAAAAAACTAAAGTTGGAACCCTTTGAAGAATACATTGGGGAGGTACCTACAATTTCTTATGTGGGAATCAGAGGTGATGAAGACCGGGAAGGTTATATTTCCAAGAAACCCAATGTACAGTCAATTTTTCCATTTAGAGAGAACATCTGGAGTGAAGATGTGACCAAAAAAGTACTGGCCAATTCCAACCGGGATCAACTCCTAAATTATTACAGGGAAATACTAAGTCCTCAGGAACTGGCGCAGGCTGAGCCCTATATTTCCAAGGCTATTTCTGCATCATTCACCCAAAAGCAAAAGCTGGAGAGTTTGCTACGGATCGGCATTAAAGAATACAACCAAGTGGTGTTTCAATATCTAAAAACCACAGACTATCCGGTGGGCAAATTGGATCACTTTCCCCTTGTAGACAATGAGGAGGTGATCCGCTTGACGGATGTCTTCCGGATTTTGGACGAGAGTGGAGTCGGTGCACCTGAATATTACCGGGAACTGGAATACGAAGTAGAGATAGATGGAGAACTCAAAAAAGGCACCTATGCCCGGAGCCGATCTGGTTGTTTTTTCTGCTTTTATCAGCAAAAAATTGAATGGGTTTGGTTATTGGAACAGCATCCTGACCTATTCGCAAAAGCCATGACCTATGAGCAGGAAGGCTATACTTGGATGCAGGAGGAAACCCTTTCCGAATTATCCCAACCTGAGCGCATAGCAGCAATAAAAAAAGAGCATTATATCAGAACGCACAGAATCCAAGCAAAATCTCAACAAAACTGGCAGGATGAAATCTTGGCTGCTGAGGGAGTGGGATGTGCTAGTTGTTTTATTTAAAAGAAGATGGAAATAAAATTTTCTGTTGATGCAGGAATTGTAAACCGGCTAGGTAAAGAATTAGTGGGAAGAGCTGAGACTGCTGTTTCAGAGCTAGTAAAAAATTCTTATGATGCTGATGCTACAATTGTAACTCTAAAATTTGTAGATTCTGACAATTTTGGCGGAAAGTTAATTCTATTAGATAATGGGGCGGGGATGACCAAAAATCAACTAATTAATGGATTTATGAGGCTTTCTTCAACAGAAAAAGTCCATAATCCTAAGTCTCCAAAGTTTAATAGAATTAGAGCAGGAAGAAAAGGGATAGGAAGGTTCGCAACTCAACGATTAGGAGCAAAATTAACTATTAAAACCAAATCACACGATGATATAAAAGGATACAAGCTTGAAATTAATTGGGATGATTATGAATCAGATAAGGAGTTAGGGAACATTTCCAATCAACTTACAGAAGTTGATTTAGAATTTGATTCAGGTACAGAATTGGTTATATCTGAATTGAGAGAGGCTTGGCTTGAGCCACAAATAAAAAGGGTTTTTCGATATATCTCAGATCTATTACAACCAAGTTCACTTTCGGATTTGTCAAGAATGAATTTAATCGGGCTTGAAGAAAATAAAAATGCATTTAATGTATACTTCTATAAAATAAAGGATGGATTATCAGAAGTAATTATTGATCAAAGTAAAATGTATTTTGATCATGCACTTGGTGTTTTTGAAGGTTATGTTATTGATGGTAAAGGTATATGTGAAGTAAGAAGTGAAAGGTTTCAGGTAAATGATATAATTGAAATTGAAGGAGACTTTTCTACCCTAAAAGAAATACATTTTAAAGCATATTATTTCATTTATAATTATAGGTGGTATAAATCTATTTTGCCAAAAGTAGATTTTAATTTTATTGCAAATTTGAGTGAATCACATTCCGGAATTAAACTATATAGAAATGGTTTCAGAGTTCTTCCATATGGAGAGAAAGGTAATGATTGGCTCAAAATCGATAAATCCTCGGTAAAGACAAGTCAAAATGCCTATGTACCATTTAATAATAATAATTTTTTTGGTTTTGTAGAGATTTTTGATTCTGAGGGAAAAGATTTTGAAGAAACATCTAGCCGAGAAGGGTTAGTTGAAAATCTGTCCTTTGAACAATTAAGTGTTTTTTTAAATAGATCGTTGAAATCCGCTGCTCAAAGAGTTAATTCTGCAAGAATTGCTTTAATTGAAAAAGAAGAAAAAGATGGAATTAACCTTAATGAGACACCAATAAAAGAAAGACTTGAAGAATTTGAGACAAATGATGAGAAGCTAAAAGATCTAATTGAAGACACGTTATCAGAACTTGAGGAAATTGAAATGTTAAGAGTACTTGCTAGTGTAGGACTTATCATCGGAGAGTTTACTCACGAAATAAGGCAATTTGTACCATCCTTTAATGGAAATATTAACTATTTATCATCTTTATTTTCAAATAATAACGAAATTCAAGAAATTTTGGAGGATTTGAAAAAGAGTTTTTTAAGCTTTAGAAGCTATACTACATATTTAGATGCAACTATTGCACAAAATGTCCTGAGAGAAAAAGAACCCTTGAACTTGATAAAAAAAATCAGAGATTTTATAGTTGTTGTCTCAAAAGATTCTGCTTCAAAAAACATAGAATTGCTATTTGATTTTTTTGGTTTTGATCTATACACTATACCAATGCATCCTTCTGAATTAACCTCAATTTTATATAATCTTTTGACGAATTCAAGAAAAGCGATTAACCGGGCAAATGTAAAAGATGGTAGAATAAAAATTGTTTTAGAGAAAATTGAAAACTCACTGGTTATAGATTTTATGGATAATGGAGATGGAATTCCACCTGAAAATTATGACAAAATATTTAATGCTTTTTTTACAACTTCCACTTCAATTAGTGAAGATTTTCATTCTGTATCTGGAACAGGACTTGGTTTGAAAATAGTGAAAGATATTTTAAATGGTTATTCTGGAAATATTGTGATTTATGAACCTGAAGCAGGTTTTAATACTAATTTTCGAATAACCATGCCAAGTGCTTCTGAGAAAATATTAAAGAAATATGGCCTATAGGTTTTATTATATAGATGATGATCCTTTAGAGAATATTAAAGGAATTGCTAGAAATTTAAGTGTGGAAAAGGATTTATTAGAAGTTGTTCCCTTTCAACACGGGTTATGGACTAATGTTCTTTCTGATTTACTTGAGGACCAAAGTGAATATTCAGGATTAATATTGGATTGGAAGTTAAAAAATAAAAATAAAGATGGGGTTTTAGCGGATTTTAATGCCGCAGCTTTAGCTCAACAGCTTAGAATTCTATCTGTAGAAAAGAAAGGATTGCAAAAGGATTTTCCAATTGTTCTTTGTTCGGCAGAGGCTAATTTTTATAGTGTTTATAATAAAGAGAAAACTATTCATGATCTGTTTGATATTGTTTATTCAAAAGATCATTTATCTGAAAGATATCATGAAGTTATAAAAGAACTTAATTCTCTAGCAAGGGCATATATTCAATTAATGGATGAATCTTTTAATTTTGAAGATTTAGGGTATGAAAGTGATGAGTTTGACCCAAGGTTTATTGAGGGTATAAAAATTCTTTTTAATGATGGTAAAATCGTTCATGTAATTATTAAATACCTATTGAATAATATTATTTTGGAAAATGGATTGTTGATTGATGAAAATATTTTAGCATCAAGGTTAGGTGTTGATTTATTTGATAAAGACATGAATCCTTCAATTTGGGAAACTTTGAAATTTAAAATTTTAGATGAAATCCGTTATAAAGGAATTCTTTCGGAAGGTTGGGATAGATGGTATCAGAGCAGATTACTTAAATTTTGGAATGAATTATTTGGGATTTCGCTGGCTTCTTTAAATAGCAAAGAAAGAGTTCAGATGCTAAATGATAAATTCGATTTAAAATTATCATTTGCAAAACCATTGAAATACAATGTTAGTTCGAATTTTTGGTATGTCTGTAACTATAGCAAACGTCCAATTGCTTTTGAAGAAGCCATTCTTGTAAAAAAATCTGACAATATGATGCCTTGGATAGACCAAAGGTATCTTTCATATGAAGAAGCATTTAATTGTGACTTAAATAGAGATATTGATTTGGTTGATAGAGAAAGAGTTATATTTTTAAAGAAGAGGTTTTCTCATGAGAATAGCAGAAATTAAGCATGATATTAATGTTTTAGCAGATTTGTTAGGTAACTGGGGAAAATATGTAAAGAACCCTGATTTGCTTCATAAAATATCTGTTGTTAAAACTGGTGATTATATTTCATATAGTATTGATGAGCCCATGTTTTTAGTATTTCAAAATTTTGATATTGAAAGACATGCTATTCCACATGGAATTGAAAAACTTGATAATAGTGAAATTGATAGACAAGTGAAATTAAATGTTTTGCTTGAAGAGCTTATTAGTGTAGATAATGAGTTTGATGATAGGGTTTCAAGATTAGGTTTAAACCTCATTGTTGAAGTTAAATATTTTGAAGATTCTAATTTTAAGGAGGTCTATTCAGGATTCCACTTTGACCGTGGGGATTGCGGAATGTCTGAATTTTGCCATCCTATTTACCATTGCACTTATGGCGGAAAATCATTAAAACCTTTTGGATCGGAGTTAGGTAAATTATTTTCAAACGCAGGTCCGAGAATAATACATCCACCTATGGAATTGGTTTTAGGTGTTGATTTTGTAATTAGGAATTATTATAAAAAAGAAAATCATATTAAAATTACTGAAGATCCAAGATATACTGCTTTACTTAAACGCGCACATATCAATTATTGGTTACCATATTCTATTGCATTTCAAAAAATCAATCCGAGCTTTGAAGTTATATCAAATTTGGATTTCAAATCCTTAAAAGGATTTTAAAATATTATTGTGTTGAGGATTTATTTCAGTCATAGTTCCATATGTCACCCTTATCGAATTCTCGGCATCTTGATCACTTAGCCCCATCGCTTTGAGAACATGTGAAGGCTGAATTAATGCAGAATTACAAGCAGATCCTTTTGCTACGGCGATTTTGTTCCGATTACGAAGTAGAAAAGCATCTGAATCTTCCTTGAGCAATTGGAAATTACTGAAATGGGGAAGCCTTGGTGCATGTTTTCCATTGACTTTGATTTTTCCGGCCCCTTCCATTTCCTTTTCAAATTCATTCCGGATCTTCTCTAGGTGTACACTTGTCTCCTTCAATTCATCCAAACATAGCTGGATAGCTTTGGCCATGCCTACAATTCCGGGAACATTGAGCGTTCCTGAGCGAAGTCCAAACTCATGTCCTCCACCATGGATTTGGGGTGTCAATTTGATTCCCTTTTTGACATAGAGTCCACCAATTCCTTTAGGGCCATAGATTTTATGGGCACTGAAGCAAAGCAAATCAATAGACTGCTCTAAGACCTGGATTGGAATTTTTCCAAATGCCTGAGTTGCATCTGAAAAGAACAGGACTTTCTTTGATTTGCAGATTTCTCCAATTCGTTGAACATCCTGTAATACCCCAGTCTCGTTATTAGCAGCCATTATGCTCACCATTAAGGTGTCATTTCGGAAACTTGAAGCCAGTTCATTTAAGTCAATTAACCCATCTGAATTGACCGTTAGATAAGTGACTTCTGCTCCGATTTCCTCCAAATAAGCACAGGTGTCCAAAACGGCTTTATGTTCCGTTTGGGAGGTAATAATATGAGGCTTTTGGTGGCCGTAAGATTTAAATGCGCCCTTTAGGACAAGGTTGATTGCTTCTGTAGCTCCCGAAGTAAAATGGATTTCTTCAGGTTGAGCCTGAATCGCATCTGCGATAATCTGTCTCGATTCCTTGACTGCCATAGCTGCCCGCTCACCAAAAAGATGGGTTGTGCTGTTTGCATTGCCGTAATTTTCCAAAAAAATTGGAATCATTGCTTCCAAGACACGGGAGTCAAGAGGAGTGGTGGAGGCGTAGTCCAGATATGTGGGTAATTGATTCAAGGGATCTATTTTTATTTTCTTAATGGATAAGTTTCAATTGTAGCAAATTTTTATTCTTTATCCACAAACTTCACTTTATGTTTAACTTTAACCACATTTGGGAAATTTGGGATCAGGTCTTGATTTTTTGAAAGTCTTAATTCAATATCTTCACGATTCCACCATGAGGTCCAAATTCCATTGTTTTTTAATGACTCTAGTTTTTCTGTTAATGGTGAAGAAATTTGGGTGTTAACCGCTAAAAAATAGCCAGAAGAATTATGGGTTTCAACTGTATCTCTAATATCAATTACTTTATTTTTTCCAATTGTATTTGTACTGGTTTTACATTGACCAACTATTTTAATAATTTTACTAGGTGGGTGTACTTCTGAAACTATAGTTTCATCAATAACATTCCATTCAATCAATAAGTCTCTACCTTTATCACCTTGATTTATAGGTGCTGGTCTTCGGACGGTTTTTACATTTGGTTCTCTCTCCAAAAGAGCTTTTATTAGATTTTCAAATTGATCCGGACAAACTTTTTCTATCCATAAAAAAGACGGAATTGGAAATAAAATTTCAGCTTCTTTATTATGTCTATATCTTAGTAACTCTCGTTCTGATTTGAATTCAGACACACCAGATAATCTACCTAATGCAATAATGTACGGGTTTGAAACTGCAATTAACATATTCTCAAAAGGAATGATAGGGTAATTGAGTGCTTTGTTACCATTTAATGCTTCAATTAATTCCTCAAATTCTTTCCTCGAATCGTTGTGTATAAAATTATTTATTTCCTTATCGATCACAAGGTCACCATTTATACCTTTAATAATATTCTCAGGAAACTTTTTATTATTAAAAATCGCCTGCATGTATCCAGATAGTTCTTCTGATTCAATTATAGTTACTTCATTTTCAAAATCATATACATAATTCCAATTCGGCCTCTTACGGCCTCCATAGTTCAAATGGGATGATTTACCATAAATTTTTTCAATTGATTCAAATTTTCTACTTTGTATTTCATAATCTCTATTATTGTCTATACCTTCTTTCTCCATACAGTTATTACAAGGACATCCTGCAAATTCCCAAAATTTTTGTCTCCAAATAACCACCAAGGCAATGATTTCATGTATTCTCTGTCGTAATTGTTCTTCATTTGAAATCCCAAAGAAAGAAGGTATTTGAACCGGCATTATATATCTACCCCATATTTCGTCTTCTACTACATGAGGGATGTCAAATAATGAAAATGAAACAGGGAGGCCTGATAATCTGATAAAGCTACTAAACATTAAGCTAAGAACTACGTGGGCATCAGTTCTATCACCGTGATAGAATACATCATATGTTCTTTGAAGGAAATAAAAAGAAAGCTTATTGGCCTTATCAATCTCAATAATTATTGAAATCCCGGAAGCATTATCGGTATTTATCTTGAAATAATTCTCAGAACTTTTTTCTAAATCAAGATTATAAATTTCACATAATTTCTTTGCAAATTGTATTATATCATTATCACTTTTCATTTTAATACTTGAGATTAGTTACAACTTAAAAATCGATTCTGATATCAATTTGAAGAATTTAGTCCATTTTATTACCTGAATATATTAATTCTAGGTTAAATATTGATTTAATATTCTTTAAAAATTATTTTTTTGTACGTTGAAAAAGCGTACATTTGTTCTGCTAATACGAATTGGACTATAGGTCAAAGACAAATTAAAAGAAAAAACAGACTAAAAGAATTCAACTCAAGAAAAATCAATATAAAATCGCAAAATCCGAAGTTAAAAAGGCAACAAGAATAGATAATATAATCAAAGTTAAAGCCAAGCAACTAAATCACAGCAAAAAAAAACTGAAAGATCAAATTTAGAATTCAGATAAAATCAGATAATAATAAAATAAGTAGATATGGCAACTCAAGTTAATGACAGAATTGATGTTCGTATTAGCACAGAACAGAAAGAGCTTTTTAAAAGAGCTTCGGTGATTAGCGGGTTTAAGAATCTGACTGAATTCGTTGTGCATTGTGTGTACAAGGAATCCAAAAGTTTATTGATTGAAGAAAGTCAAATTTTGAAGAGTGAAGAGGATAAACGTATTTTCTTTAATGCATTGCTGAATCCCCCAAGTCCCAATGCCCATTTGAAAAAAGCTCGCTTAAATTATTTGAAATTCAAAAGCGAACAATTCGATGAAAATTTGCAAACTGGGGAAATCCCACAAAAAGAATGAGTTTGATTGTGGCAAAAGGTCACTTAATGATTATTTGGCAAAAATTGCCAAACAGGATGTTGAAAAAAATGTGGCGGTTTGCTACATACTGGAAGGGGAAGAAAATAAGGTAATAGGTTACTATACACTATCTTCAGGTTCTATTCCCAAAGAGGAAATCCCTGATAACGTGTCCAAAAAATTGCCCCGATATTCAGATATTCCTTTTGCTGCAATCGGAAGATTAGCCATAGATAAAAATTACCAAGGTAAGGGTCTTGGAGGTTATTTGTTGGTTGAAGCATTTACTGAAATTTTAAAAGTATCAGAAGTCTTGGGAATTGCCGGAGTTTTTGTTGATCCAATAGATAATGCTGCAATAAAATTTTATGAGCTTTATGGTTTTATAAAACTAAACACCTCAGACAGGATGTTTCTTCCAATGGCTACTATTAGGGAGCTTTTGAAGGATTAAAAGGTCAGAATCGGGAATGCAAAAATGTCATCCATCTAGTGAAGGATGGCATTTTTATTTTATTCCTATAATTCACTAAATCATCCTTTTTTAGGATAAAGACACTTCCTACGAGTAGCCTAATGTAAAGCCCATTCATGTTTAAAAATTGACTGAATCAAAAGTAACGATAGTCTATCCACATTTTTATGCTTATTTTAGATCAATCCTCCACCAAACCCCTTGACCTATGAACCGATTACTGCTTTGTTTTATACCCATCCTGATTCTCTCCTGCACCAAAACCCAAACCGATATGAATTACAAACAAGATGCCTTTATAGAAATCTTTGATAACAAGATATTGGAAATCCTGGACCCGGAAGCCAAACTGGAAATCTTATCCACAGGCCATGCCTGGACCGAGGGGCCGCTTTGGTTGGAGGAGACCCAAACTTTGGTCTTTACCGATATCCCCAATAATGCCATCTATCAGGTAAAGGATCGGGAAAGCAGTATTTATATCAAACCTTCAGGCTATACCGGAGAAACCCAAAGAGGCGGTGAAGTCGGTGCCAATGGGTTGACTTTGGATCCTCAGGGCAGATTGGTCATGTGTCAGCATGGTGACCGCAGGATGGCCAGGATGGACAGTCCCTTGGACCAACCTCAATCAAAATTTATCACCCTTGTGGATAACTTTCAGGGCAAAAGGCTTAACAGTCCAAACGATGTGGTTTTTGATAAGGCCGGAAATATGTATTTCACCGACCCACCTTATGGCTTGGAATTCAATATGGATGACCCGGCTAAGGAGTTGGATTTCCAGGGAATCTATTGTCTGAAAACGGATGGGGAATTACTGCTTTTGGACAGCATTTCCCGGCCAAACGGCCTGGCATTTAGTCCGGATGAAAAATACTTTTATCTGGCCAATTCCGACCCTGACCAAGCTGTTTGGTTCAAATATGAAGTTGGAGAGAACGGACTTATCCACAACCGTAGCCTTTTCTTCGACGCCACTTCCTATGTAGGCAAAGAAGGTTACAAGGGATTGCCCGATGGGATGAAGGTCCACAGTTCGGGGACTATCTTCGCCACCGGTCCGGGAGGCGTGTGGATATTTGATGCAGCAGGAAAACCCCTTGCAAGAATTGCCACCGGAGAGGCTACTTCAAACTGTGCGTTTTCCACAGACGAAAAAACCTTTTTTATGACGGCCGATAGTTATGTGTTGAAATTGAGATTGAAAAAGTGAGACACTAGGCCTTAGAAAATAGATCTGAGATAGGCGTTTAAGCATATTAACTCGTCCGTTGTCCTGTTATCCGAAGGTTGTACCTTCGGATCACTGAGTGAGGAGGTTCTACCTCC
Organism: Aquiflexum balticum DSM 16537; assembly: GCF_900176595.1. Lineage (GTDB taxonomy): Bacteria > Bacteroidota > Bacteroidia > Cytophagales > Cyclobacteriaceae > Aquiflexum > Aquiflexum balticum. Next base: position 1,080,072 of record NZ_LT838813.1, on the reverse strand, counting down.
AATATCTCTAAATTAAGCACTTAAACTCTCTTTCCAAAGTCCTTTTATAATCTGTGAAAATCCGCGAACATCTGTGGTTAAAAAAACACAACCACAGATTTCACAGATGAACACAGATTCCGTTGTCCTGTTGTCCGATGGTTGTACCTTCGGATCACTGAGTTTGGAGGTTCTACCTCCACTATCTCTGAATTAAGCACTTAAACTCAAAAAATCCCTTTCCAAAAGCACCTTTATAATCTGTGAAAATCCGCGGACATCTGTGGTTAAAAAAATACAACCGCAGATTTCACAGATGAACACAGATTCCGTTGTCCTGTTGTCCGAAGGTTGTACCTCCGGACCCGTGAGTGAGGAGGTTCTACCTCCGCTATCTCTGAATTAAGCACTTAAACTCTGATAACCCCTTTCCAAAGCACCTTTATAATCTGTGAAAATCCGCGGACATCTGTGGTTAAAGATATACAACCGCAGATTTCGCAGATGAACACAGATTCTGTTGTCCCTAATTTATTTCCCGAAGTTACTGACAAAGGCAATCGACTGACTGTCCGGTGACCAGGATGGCACATTGATGGTACCCTGTCCACCATACAAATATGCAATTACCCTTGGGGCGCCTCCTGAAGTGGGCATCATTTTAAGGGCGACTCTTTTGTAGGAAGGATGGTCATTTACAGGAATGTCTTCAGGAAAGGAAATATACACCAGCCATTTGCCATCGGGCGAAATATGGGGAAACCAATCATTGGTTTCGTCAAAAGTCAGTTGTTCGGGTTCAGATCCGTCCGGTTTCATTCTCCAAATCTGCATGGTTCCGGATTTACTGCCATTGTAATAAATGTATTTCCCATCAGGGGAATATTCACATCCATCCACATGCTCTCCGGGCTTGGTATTGGTCAAGGCTACTTCATCTCCGCCTTTGATATTTTTTTTGTAAATGTCATAGGTTTTTCTTTCTCCCCGGGAAGCCACATATAGGACTTCTTTGCCATTGGGCGACCATCCATGCCAATAGGAAGGGGTCTCTTCGGTTACCAAGGTCGGTTCACCGCCCTCCAAGGGAAGTACGTACACTGTCGATCCCCAACCGGGATAACCTTCTCTTTGATGGCTGATGGCCAGCATTTTTCCGTCAAATGATATCCCATGGTCATTGTTGTTCCGGTCAGCGAATCCGGTATTGAGTTTTTCCAAACTCCCGCCTTCTACAGGGATTTTGTAAAGTGAACCATCCATATTGATCAATAACTTTTGGCCATCGGGCATCCAATTAGGCGCTTCAAAGCGGCCATCTTTTTCAAAGATCACTTTTCTTACTCCTGTAAAAACATTCATGGTTTCCAAACGGCAGCCCAAATATCCATCCCTTCCCGGATTGTAACTGTCAGCAACAGGCTTGTCCAATCTTACATTCCAAGCTTTGGCTTCTTCCAAAACGTCTTCATTGTGCGAACCGATAAAAATGCCCACCAAAACAGCGTTTTTCATGACAGACATTTTGTGGGAACCGATTACCTGAAGTGGTTCATTCGGGAGGGCAGCGCGCATGATAAATTCATCCCCGACCCGCTCCAATTGAAGGATGGAATAATGGCTCTTCGGAGCAAAAATCTCATCCTCCGGATCCCGCATAAAGGCACCTTTCAGCTCCCGCCACTGTAAGACAGTAAGTCCGTCACCGTGAAGTGTAGCAGTAATATGTGCCGCATTTTCATCCTCCGATTCCCTGACCATCAATCCGACTTTTCGGTGGAGATCTACACCTTCACCTACAAACTCAAAATTGGCAGTCAGAATAAAATCCCCCTCTATTTTATCAAAGGCATAATGAAACTCATCCCTTTCAAACCAAATATTATATCCGGCTCCTTGAAGATGGTAAGTTTGGGTTTCTTGGTCATAGACAGTTTTCCCTTTCAGTTTTGGATTTCCAATGTCTTTGCTGTGACTGAATATGCCGATTTTTTCCTCTTGGGCGATAGCCATCTGCATCAGGAATAAACCAAATAATGTGATCAAGTATTTCATAGGTCTTTGGGTTTTATCAGTAATTTAAAACAAAAAATCAGGTTTTTTCTAGCAATATGTGATGGTTGGGGATTTTCGAGAATAAAACTCATTTCTAATGACAGATTTGGAAATTGATGGTTTAGAACTACAAATAGCATTCGAATCAATTACTGGACTTTGCCTTGTCACCTCGAGTTTACAACATTTTTTCAGAAACATACGAAAAAGGAATGACATGGTAGTAAATTAGAGTAACCTTGAGCAGTATGGCCGTCCCATTGTATAGTGCCCCGTGCCTGTCCTCGAGTGTGGTCCTGTTTGATTGAGAACGAAATAGTGGTACAGCAATATGCTTGTCCGAATGGTAGCCTGCCTTTTACAGTTCTTCAAACAGGCTTAAGGCCAATATTTCTTTATCAGGTAGTTTTATGAAAAAGATCCATCAAAACACAGCTGGTATCGATATAGGCTCCAGGAGCATCTATGTCGACATCGAAGGAAAAGAAGTCGCGAGTTTTGAAACCTTTACTTCAGACTTCAGGAAAGCCGCAGTTTATCTAATAGAAGCAGGTGTCACTTCTGTTGCCATGGAAGCGACCGGCAGCTATTGGGTTATTCTCTATGATATCCTTACAGAGGCAGGACTTGATGTCTGGCTTGTTGACGGACGCCAGACCAAACAGGTCCCAGGCAGGAAAACCGATGTGAAAGACTGTCAGTGGATCAACCAACTCCACGCCCATGGACTGTTGAACAGGTGCTTTGTAGCTGAAGGTCTGATGAAAGAGCTCCGCTCTTACCAAAGGCTCAGAGAGGACCATATCCGGAGTATGTCCATGCATATAAACCATATGCAGAAAGCACTTATTGAAATGAATATCAGGCTTCCCGAGGTTCTCAGCCAGGTGCACGGTGCCAGCGGAACGGTGATGATAGAAGCCATCCTCCAAGGAGAAAGGGACCCCCAGAAACTACTTTCCCTGTGCCATCACAGTCTGATAAAGAAAAAGGGTGAGAAAATAGTAAAAGCTCTTGAAGGGTTTTATACCGAAGCAGGACTGTTTGCACTTAAACAGGCCTATGAGGCATACAGGTTTTACAAAGCCCAGATATCAGACTGTGATAAGAAGATCCAGGATACATTCAATAAGCAAAACATGGACCTGTACGAGTTCCCAAAAGGTATGAAGCGAAAACAGATCAGGCATAATAAACCCGATGTTTCGGATTTGGGAAAATACCTTCTGAAAATATTCGGTGGCAAGGATGCCACCAAGCTGTCCGGGTTCACCGATTATACATGGTTTCAAGTGTTGACCGAAACGGGTCCGGATCTTTCCAGATGGAAGACCGAAAAACACTTTACCAGCTGGTTGGGGCTATCCCCTGGCCAGCACCAATCGGGTAGAAAGAAAAAGAACAAGTCCAAAGGCAGACCGAAAGCCGGCCAGATATTCAGGGTAATTGCCCAAGGGCTATTGAACAGCAAGAAAATTGCACTCGGGGCATTCGGCAGAAGACTATGTGGAAGAAAAGGTCCGAGGGTAGCCATCAAGGCCATGGCAAGAAAACTTGCAGAGCAATATTGGAGGTTAATGGTAAAAGGATCTGATTTTGTAGAGTTCGGTATAAAATATTACGAGGAAATCATGCAAAAACAGAAAATGAAATTGATACAAAGGCTAGCAGTGGAACTGAACATGGATATTGTCCCACAAGAAATTGAAGAGAAAATCCTTAATTTACATGAAGAATGATTTTATGTCATTGGTAGTCAGGAGAGGTCTGCATCCCGCATTGATGACATTTCCTATTCTGAACATTTTGAAAAATGTAAGGAACTCAGAATGACGGCACCCCAAACTTGATTCCTGATTCTTGACTCCCCGATTTTCATCAGGACAGGCTTTGGTTCTAATCTCTCGCTTCTTCCGTCTCCTGTCTCCCGTCTTCTGTCCATTCACCCTACACTTCAGTCCCCCAATTCTACACTTCAGTCAACTTTAATTTTTTCAGGATTGGTTTCAAACCAATTTTGGATCAAATATTATTTCCATGAAAATTATTTTAGCCATCTGTTTCATCTTCCTGGTCAATTGTTCTTTGGCGCAGACCACCATCCAAGGGGTTGTCAAGGATCAAAAAGGTGAAACAATTCCTGGTGTCAATATTTTTCTGAAAGGAACATTCGAGGGTACCTCCTCTGAAATTGATGGAACTTATTTTTTGGAAACCAAGGAGGAAGGAACTTATACTTTGGTATTTCAATCTATGGGATTCAAATCCCAGGAATTTGAGGTGGTGCTTAATGGAAACCCGCAGACCTTAAATCCTATTTTAAGAGAAGCCATTAACGAAATGACCGCTGTGACCATTTCGGCAGGGGCAATGGAGGCTTCTGATGAAAAAAGAGCCGTGGTATTACGGCCTATAGATATTGTAACGGTACCCTCCGCGATGGGAGATATTATTGGTGCCTTTCAGACTTTACCGGGAACTGCCAATGTGGGAAATGATGGTCGGTTGTTTGTCCGTGGCGGGGATGCCACCGAAACAGCCATTTTCATAGACGGTCTCAAAGTTGGAAATGCTTTTGGCACCACCGCTTCTAATGTACCGACCCGAACCCGATTCAATCCCAATTTATTCAAAGGTTCATTTTTCAGTACGGGCGGCTATTCTGCAGAATATGGTCAGGCGCTTTCTTCCGCCTTGGCTTTGAACACAGTGGATTTTCCAGTGAGAAATCAGGGTGATATCAGCATCATGTCTGTAGGTGGAGGTTATACACAAACTTTGGCCGGGGAAAAAAACAGCCTGACAGCTTCTGCCAACTACTTTGACTTATCGCCCTACCAGGCTTTGGTAAAACAAAATTTTGATTGGGAAAGGGCTCCTTATGGATGGGATGCCGAGGTCTCCGGCAGAAAAAAGTGGGGTAAAAATGGGGTTGTTAAAGCTTTTGTTCACACAGAAGCCAATGGCATGAAAATCTGGCAACCGCTTCCTGATTCAGATGAACGCGGGCAATTGGTCGGAGTACAAAACCAGTACACTTTTGCCCAAACATCATTCAGGCAATTAGGGGAAAACGATTGGAGCTATTATGGCGGAATTTCTTATTCCAATAATGTGGACAAATTTGACCTCGATCAGATGGAATTGAGAAACCAAAACCAATTGGTCCATTCCAAATTGGCTGCCATCAAAGGTTTTTCGGAGAAGTTTTCAGTCAAGACCGGTTTTGAATCCTATCTGTTCAACTATGAAGAGGCTTTGATTTCAGAAGATTTGAAAAGGGATTTCAGGGATCATCATGCCATCCTGTTTTCAGAAGCAGATTTTTATATCAACAACAGGTTGGTATTCCGCGGAGGAATAAGGGCAGGACACAGTTCCTTGGCCGGTCAAAGTTGGTTGGATCCCAGAATTTCTTTGGCTTACAAATTTGATAATAACGGGCAGCTTTCCTTAGCTGCAGGGCAGTTCAGCCAAATGCCTGTTGAGCAATTAAGGGTCCTTGAGCAAAGCACACAGAATACCCGTGCAGATCATTTGATCCTGAATTACTTTCTGGTCAAAAACGGCAGAACCATCCGTGCAGAAGCATTCTACAAAGACTATAAAAATCTCATCACTTATGAAGTGGCCCAATTATTTCCAATGCCTTTGGGATTTGACAACATTCAGCAAAATGGGGAAGGCTATGCGCGCGGTATGGATGTTTTTTACAGGGATCAAAAGAGCTTCAAGAACACTGACTTTTGGGTGACCTACAGCTTTGTGGACAGCAGGAGGAAGTTTGCACATTTCACCGAAATGGTACAGCCCGGCTTCGCTCCCCGTCATAATGGATCAATTGTGGTCAAGCATTTTATTTCCTCCTTTAAATCCCAATTGGGTGTTTCAGTGAGTGCCAATGATGGCTATACTTATGAAAACCCAAACCTTCCGGGGCAGATGAATTCAAAAACCAAAAGCTTTCAGGATTTGAGTTTAAGTTGGAGTTATCTGGCAAAACCTAATCTGATCATTCATTTGGCCTGCTCCAATGTATTGGGCAGGGACAATATTTTCGGCTACCAATATGCCAATGAACCCAATGAAAACGGGGTATACGAGGGAAACCCCATTAGGCTTCAGGCACCAAGGTTTCTCTTTTTGGGAATCTTCCTGACCCTTTCCAAGGACAAAAACGCAAATAATTTAAACAACTTATAAAAACAAAAACCATGAAAAAGTACAGTCTTGCCATTATCGTTATGATGCTTATTTCTTTGATATCACAAGCATCCAATGAAGCTTATGAAAAAGCCATGCTCAACGAGCTACAAAACATGAAATCCGCTGCAAGTCCGGAAGACCTACAAAAGGTTGCCAATGGCTTTGCCAGAATTGCACAGATGATGCCGGAGGAATGGTTACCGGATTATTATGCAGCACTAGCCTTGGCCAATGCTGGTTTTAGAAGCGAGGGTGGGGCAGACGTCAAGGATCCGTTTTTTGAGCAAGCCAAAAAACATGTGGATAAAGCAGCAAAAATTTCTCCCAACAACTCCGAGGTAGTGGCACTGCAAGGTTTTATTACAATGGGTGAATTGGCTGTAGATCCTGCTTCACGTGGGCAGCATTTGTCCGGTTTGGCCATGCAGACTTTTGGTAAAGCGGTAGATCTCAACAGGCAAAATCCCAGAGCAATCATGATGCTTGGACAAATGGAATTGGGCATGGCGCAGTTTTTCGGACAGGGTCCTGAAAAGGCATGTGGCTTAGTAGATGCCAGTTTGGCACTTTTTGCCAAAGAAGCCGCTGAAGCCAAAGAAGGAAATCTCAATCCAACTTGGGGAAAAGGTATGGCAGAAGAAATGAAGAAAAATACCTGCAATTAAAAACTTGACCTTCCTGATTTTTTTCAGGAGGGTCTTTATTCTGATTATTTAAAACATCTATGTACGCAATGATGCCAGTAAAATTGTAATTCGATATAATTCATGGCAGGACCCTAAAAAGTCCGGTACTTCGGTCTTCTGACTTCGGTCTTGCCTGAAATAAGATTTTGGGTTACTGGCAAAGAAGCGTTTAACCATAATTTAAAATATTTAAATACACTATTCCTATGAAAACCACACTAATTCTCCTTTTGATGGGACTGTTTTTTGGCTCATCGTTATCAGTTCCGCTTTGGGCCCAACAGCAATTGAAACCTAATTCCGGTCTAGGTTTGGGATTTCAAGTAAATCAATTTCAGAATGATTTTGGGTTTGGGCTGAATCTAACCAGCCCGGAAATCCTGAATGGAAATGCAGCTTTCCGCCTAAAAGCCAATCAGGTTTACTTTGAGCACCTCTTGGATGGTGAATATGTTTGGTCCGGCTATCAAAATGTCTCTTTGGGTTTCGTCGGTTTTGGCGGAATGGTAGGCCAAAGTATCCGCCTATATGGTGAAGGAGGTTTGGCAGGGATTATCCCTTCAGACAGATTTTCTTCGGAATCCTTCAGGTTAAGCACATATGGAACTTTTGGTTTTGAGTTTTTCCCAACTCCGGCTTTTAATTACTTCCTGGAATTAGGTGTTATGACATCCCGGGCGAGAGCTGATAAAATTGCAGGAAGTCCATTTTTTTCAAATGGATTTGTTGCCAGTGTAGGGTTTAGATTGAATCTGAAAAAATAAAATCACAGAACTTTATAAAAAATACCCTTTAGCTATGTACAATCTCTTTAACAATCAAATCGGTTTGATTCACTTTATAGCTTCTGTTTTGGCTTTAGTGCTTGGTTCAGCAGTTTTGGTGATGACAAAAGGTACCAAAATCCATATCCGAACAGGCTATTTATATGTAATAAGCATGGTAGTTTTGCTGGCAACGGCCTTTATGCTTTATAACTTATTTGGCAAATGGGGGATTTTTCATTACTTCGCAGTGGTCAGTTCCTGCACACTGATTTTAGGGATGATTCCGATTTTAGTGCGCAATCAAATCAAAAATTGGGCTTATCTTCATTTTTCCTTCATGTATTGGTCTGTGATAGGACTTTATGGGGCTTTTGTCAGTGAGATGTTGACCCGAATTCCTAAAGTGCCATTTTACAATATGGTGGGTTTGGCCACGGCAGGGGTGATGCTTGTTGGCGGAATTTTGTTTGGAATCAATAAAGCAAAATGGAGAAGAATGATGATAGCAATATCCAAAATTAAATAAATGGAATGTTCCGAATTTGAACCAAGCAACTATGAAAAAGAGCCTTGAAAATCTAAAAACCAATAAAATTCTATTGGGAGTTTTGTTCCTGATTTTGATGACTTCCTGTGCGGCAAATGAGCCGGTTGATGAATGCCTTACTGGTCAGACCTATGGATTCCTTTGGGGAATATGGCATGGAATAATTGCTCCAATCAGTCTAGTCATCAGTTTGTTTGATGAGGAAGTAGTGATGTTTGCGGTGAACAATACCGGGTTTTTCTATGGCTTGGGTTTTCTGATTGGTTCCGGCGGTTGGGGAATATTGGCTTCAAAGGCTAAAAAAGACTGATATTTAAAAAAAATATTTTCCAATCATAAACATCCTCCCAGGAAAAATATATGAGCAAAGATTTTTTTCGATCAGCCACCATCTTCTACTCCGCCAAGCGGTTTTTCTTTTTGAATTTTGGGATTTCTACCATCTTGATGTTGTTGTTCTGCCCAACTTGCTTTTTGTCTTTGGAGGGGATTTTGTCCATAGCTCCGGATTGGGTTTTTTCTTTTTTAATGTCTTCTGCATTAAGTTTGGGAGGGTTCAAAGTAGAGGAGTATTATAACAAAAGAATATCCTGGATCGAAAAGCCGGTGAAAAGACTCTTTTTGACAGCGGCTTCTTACATGGTTTATTCTTTTATAGTCAGTTACATATTGGTGGTACTCTATGTACTGATTTCAGTAGAAGGGGTAAACCTGACAAATATCAATTGGAGCTCAATGTTGGAAAATACCCTGATGCCAACATTTATAGCTCTGATCATCATTACTATTTTCATTTCCAGATCCTGGCTGTATGAGTGGCGTTCTGCTGCCATTGAAGCAGAACAGCTTAAATCAGAAAATATCGCCAGCCAATACCAATCTCTAAAAGACCAATTAAATCCCCATTTTCTGTTCAATTCACTCAATGTGCTGAGTAATCTCGTCTATGAAAGTGCCGATAAATCCGCAGAATTTATACAGCAATTGTCCAAAATCTACCGCTATGTTTTGGAAGTACAGCAAGAGGAATTGGTGGGTTTGGACAGGGAAATAGGCTTTGCGGAGAACTACCTGAACCTTCAAAAAATCAGGTTTGAAGGAAGCCTGGAGTATTTTATTGATGTACATCATTTAAAGGGCTATTACCTCCCACCACTTTCTCTTCAATTACTATTGGAAAATGCCATCAAACATAATATTGCAAGTTTGGAGAAACCGCTCAAAATTATGATAGAACAAGCAGATGGCAATTTAATTGTACGCAATATTCTTCAACCTAAATTGACCAAGGAGGAGTCAAAAACGGGTATTGGATTGTCCAATATCAAAAAGCGCTATGCCCTGTTAAGTAACCAAAGTCCAAATATCATTGAAACAGAAAAGGAATTTATCGTAGAACTTCCTCTGATAAAACTAAATGGATCATGAACATTCTTTTGATAGAAGATGAAAGACCTGCTGCCAATAGGTTGAAACAGCTTGTTTTGGAATTACTTCCCGGGGTAAATATTTATGGAAATTTGGACAGCATTACTTCGGCGGTAGCTTGGCTGGAATTGCATCCTGCACCCGACCTTATATTCTGTGATATCCAATTGGCGGATGGATTGAGTTTTGAAATTTTTGAAATGGTCAGGGTCAGTTCCCCGATCATTTTTACCACAGCCTTTGACCAATACGCCATCAAGGCCTTCAAGCTCAACTCGGTGGATTACCTGCTCAAACCGATTGACCCCAAGGAATTGGCAGGGGCTATAAACAAGTTCAAAAGCCAAAAAATCAAAACCACAATCGACCTCAGTCAAATCAAAGAACTGCTTCAACCGCAGCAAAAGGAATTCAAATCCAGGTTTATGGTCAAAATCGGAGAGAAAATCCAATCGATCCTTGCCTCGGAAGCGGCTTTTTTTATGAGTGAGGAGCGGGTGACTTTTTTACAGACTTTTGAAGGGAAACGGTACATTTTGGACTACACCTTGGATCAATTGGAAGAAATGTTGGATCCCAAAAAATTTTTCCGCTTGAATAGAAAATACATTTCTTCTTTTGAAGCCATCGCGGAGATCCATACCTATTCAAACAGCCGTCTGAAAATCAAATTGGCCAATTGCAGCGACAATGATATTCTGGTCAGCAGGGAAAAGGTCGGGGCGTTGAAGGAGTGGTTGGATGGCTAAATTAAATAGGCCTGAAGGGCCGTTCTGTGACATCCTGGAATGCAACATTTGAAAGGATTATTTGGATGGTAAGGAAAGGTATTTGTCCGACCTGTTATTTTGGTGTTGGTGAAGGATGAATGAAATTTTTCAAACATGGTTAATTCAGTTTAGCAATAAAAATAAATTGGCCTGAAGGGCAATTCTGTGACAGCCTAGGGTGCAACCCTAGGTAATAGGAACCGATAAGAAACCCCATGGTCTGAAAGACCGATCGAGAAAGATAAAGTGGGATTAATCATAGATCGGCCCTTCAGGCCTCATAATTTAATTGATTCATGTATACCCTGACTTCCGCAAGCTTCAGTCAGGGCTTTCACAGGGCAGCCCTTTGGGCTTGATGAGTAAACAGTTTAACAATAAAAATTAATAAGGCCTGAAGGGCCGTTCTGTGACAGCCTAGGGTGCAACCCTAGTAATAGGAACCGATAAGAAACCCCATGGTCTGAAAGACCGATCGAGAAAATAACCGGATTTATACGGATAATTAGATTATTTTTAATATCCATTTCCTATTTGATGAAAGGTATTTTTGGGATTAATCATAGATCGGCCCTTCAGGCCTCATTATTTAAATTGATTAATGTAACCCTGACTTCCGCAAGCTACAGTCAGGGTTTTCACAGGGCAGCCTTTGGGCTTGATGGAGAATCTGTTGATCGATGGAGATGCTAGTTGGATTGAAAACAAAAGGAGCTGGTGAGTAATGAAGTATTTCAAACAAGGATAATTCAGTTGAGCAATAAAAATTAAATAGGCCTGAAGGGCCGTTCTGTGATAGCCTAGGGTTGCAACCCTAGGTCATAGGAACCGATAAGAAACCCCTTGGTCTGAAGGACCGACCCGAAAGATAATCGGATATATACGGATAATTAGATTATAATTTTATTCCCATTTTTTAATTTGTATTGAATCAAAAATCCCTCAGATATGCCGCAATCTCTAGCAAAAGTTTATCTACACATCATTTTCTCTACAAAGAGAAGGGAAAAGTTTATTTCTGAAAAAATTCGTCCGGAACTCCATTCATATTTGACAGAAGTTATCTATAACTTAAATTCCTTTGTCCATGAGATTTATGCTAATCCAGAGCATATCCATATTCTTTGTGAGTTACCCAGGACAATAACAATTGCTCAATTGATCCTGAAAATTAAAACTTCCAGCTCTATTTGGATGAAGACCAAGGGGGTTGAAAAGTTTGAGTGGCAGAAGGGTTATGGTGCTTTTTCAGTAAGCCATTCAAAAGTGGAAATAGTTAAAACTTACATTCAAAAACAACCCGAACACCATCAAAAATTAAATTTTGAAAATGAATTCAGACTTTTTCTAAAGGAGTATAATATCGAATTTGATGAAAGGTATGTTTGGGATTAATCATAGTTCGGCCTTTCAGGCCTCTTAATTTAATTGATTATATACCCTGACTTCCGCAAGCTTCAGTCAGGGCTTTCACAGGGCAGCCCTTTGGGCTTGATTGAGAATCAAAGGTGCTTGTGAATACACAAGAGGAGATACTCTAATGCAATAAAAGTCCAATAGGCTTCAAAGTAAATTTAAAATTCACCACAATATTCTCCGAAAGAAATCTTCTGACCAAGAGTATAGAAAAATACCAGGTTTCCACTTTGCCAAAGATGGCAAAATCTGGATGTTTCAAAACATCAATGATGAGATGGGCTTTGTACGCCTTTCAATCATTCCATGATGTTGAGTCATAGCATGAATGGTTATTAACCTAGAATTGTACAGGATCTTGGGGCAGTACTAGTCAGAAGTTATACGAAGGTTGTACCTTCGGATTCCTGAGTTTTGAGCCTCTGGCTCAACGCACCGGAGTTAAAAACTCCACACTCAACAGTCCAAAGGTACAACCTTGGGACAACACAAAGTTTTCATACTATGATTAGTTGTCATGGTTGAAAAAATGACATTAAATTTGACGTTTTTTAAGGTCAGTGATCAGAACAGACCTCAATGGAAAGGTCAGTAAATATGCCTCACCTTAATTTATTAAAATTTTAATGTCTATTAGTTTGTTTGACATCGATTTTAATGTCACATTTGTAATCTCACATTAAAATAATCAAAATTTAATGTCAAAATATGGCGTATCTCATCAATCCTGACAGGACCAAACCTTGGAACAATCTCCCTGAACTGCCGATCGAAGCCCAGTATTATCGGGATTTGGATATTTTTGAGCAATTGGGGGAAGCAAAGGCAGCCATAGCCCGATTACAGGGAAGAAGTGCGGCGATACCCAATCAGGGCATGTTGATCAATACTATCAGTTTGCAGGAGGCCAAGGCCTCGTCAGAGATTGAGAACATTTTCACCACCGATGATGAGCTTTACAAAGCCTTCAGTGATGAAACCATCAAACAAGGACCCACAAAGGAAATACTGCATTATCGGGAATCCATTTGGAAAGGGCATCAATACCTTGTATCCAACCATAAATTTGATATTCCTTATTTCGAATTGATTTACCAAACCATCACGGGTATGAGTGATGGTATCAGAAAACCTTTTGCCCATACCTTTATCCGACAGGGTGGTTCAGGACCGAATGCAGGAAAAGCCGTATATACACCTCCAAGAGGCGAAGGAGTGGTCGAAGCCAAAATGGAAAATCTGATCCATTTCATGAATGATGACAACACCATCGATCCGATATTGAAAATGGCTATTGGTCACCTTCAGTTTGAGGCCATTCACCCTTTCAGAGATGGGAATGGGCGGACAGGAAGACTCTTCAACATTCATTTTCTGACACAGAAAGGACTTCTTGACCTTCCCATTTTGTTTTTGAGCAAGTTTATTTTGGACAGAAAGGAGGATTATTATGCATTCCTGGCAGGAGTTACCCAAAGGTCTGCGTGGAAAGATTGGCTGATTTTTATGTTGAAAGCAGTGGAAATTACTTCCATGGACACCTACCACAAAATCAATGATATCTTGGCGGCAAAGGATAGCATACTACATGTATTGGAAAATGAAACAAACATCATCCGACCGGAATCTTTGGTGGAGGCCATTTTTACTCAACCCTACACCAAGGTCAAACACCTGACCGATAAAAAAATCTATGCCGAAAATACCGCCCGCCAGTATCTCAACCAAATCGCAGAAATGGGCATAGTCGAACGCCGTGAAATCAGCGGTGGGCATTATTACATGAATCTGGAATTGTACAGGATTTTGGGGGAGTGAAAGTTATCCGAAGGTTGTACCTTCGGATTCCTGAGTTCTGAGCCTCCGGCTCAATGCACTGGAGTTAAAAACTCCATACTCAACAGTCCAAAGGTACAACCTTGGGACAACACGATTCACGTCACGGAATGGAGTTAAAGTGTGAATTAACTAAATATCACATTGATTTTTTTCAAATTAAATTCATAGTGATTACATTGTTGATAAAATCTGTCTTTCTATGAAAAACCATGCAATAATCTTCCTTTCAGTTCTTTGCTTTGCCTGCGGCGGGAATGAAACTGAAACCAAAATGGACTTCTCCAACATCACCTTCACCATGGATACTGTGGTGGTGGATGCCGGAGATGAAATCATCAACCTGAAGTATGGTCTTTGGTCAAGTGCCATGACAGAAGACAAAGCATTTCTCTATCTATGGAATATGGATGAGTCTACTTTGGACAAAATCAATATCAATGAACTGCGTTTGGAAGAGAAAATAAAATATGAAATAGAGGGCCCTGATGGAGTGGGTGCTTTTGTATCATGGATGAATATGTTGGATAATGACCGCATTCTAATGGCCAATTTTCAGGAAATGGGGCTTTTTGATATGAAAGGCAAAAAGATCAAAACTTATAAATTGGATAAAGAAAAATTTATTGGGGATAGTTTGGAAGATGGGGAGAGTTTCAATAGGAAGTCCATCATTACCGACGGTGGAAATGTGATTTATGGATTGTTGGGTAATTGGACGAATGATAATCTATCCTTTGCAAAAGTCAATTTTGAAGACATGGAGATCAAAAAGTATGAACTCCCTGGCATTGATGAGTTAAAAGATTATTCCGTAGCTCTGAAATCAGGCCAAATGATGATGATATCCACTACTGACAAATCACTTCAAAGAATTGGAGATAGGATTATCCTTTCCAATTCCGCCTATGCCCCCATATTTGTTTTTGATATGAAAAAGGACAGTGTTTATCAGGTCAATTATACCCCGCAACTCACTGCAGCTGCAAAAAAAGGCGGCTACCCCAAAGAAGTGGATTCAGAAAAGCGTTTTAAAGAGGTAATGGCAGAAATCAATTCTGAAATCAATTTTCAGGCACCGGTATGGGATGAGGTGAATAAAAGATTTTACAGATTCTCCTATGAAACTATCCCTGGTGAAATCACTGACGAACCAATGTTAGAGAGTCCCGAACAAAAAACTATTTCCAAGGTCTTTCTAAGCATTTTTGATGAAGACTTTAACCTGATAGGAGAATCTTTGGTTTCCCAAATGACACAAATTCCCAATTCTGTTTTTGTCAAGGATGGTAAGATTTGGCATTATGTGAACGTGGATGACGAACTTGGTTTTGTGAGAATGGCTTTTGATTGAAAATTAAGTAGTTTCCCCAATTATTCAGCAAACTGAAGTCTGACCAGATTGGCATAAAAACCATCTTCATGCATAGCAAGGTCCTCATGAGTACCTTCTTCGACTATTTCCCCGTCCTTGAGTACATAAATTCTGTCCACTTTGCGGATTGTTGCCAATCTATGGGCAATAATAATAGTAGTCCTGTTTTTCATCAGTTCATCCAAAGCTTCCTGAACCAAGGCTTCAGATTCTGCATCCAAAGAAGAAGTGGCCTCATCCAAAATCAAAATAGCAGGGTCTTTCAAAATCGCCCGGGCTATGGCCACCCGCTGACGCTGTCCTCCGGAAAGTTTGATGCCACGCTCGCCTACTGTCGTTGACAAACCCTCAGGGAACTTGCTGATAAACTGCCATGCATTTGCTTTTTTGGCTGCTTCTATAATTTCTTCTTCAGTGGCATCAGGCTTGGCATAGGCGATATTTTCCCTGATACTGCCTCCAAAAAGGAGGACTTCCTGAGGGACTATTCCAATGTTGGACCTTAACTGTTTAAGATTCCATTCGGATATATTTTTACCATCAACAAGAATCGCCCCTTTTTCTACAGGATAAAATTTGAGCAGTAACTGAATGATAGTGGATTTACCGGCCCCACTCTGTCCTGCCAAGGCAACTTTTTCTCCGGCCGGGATATGGAAGTTGATGTTTTTCAGGACTTCCAATTCAGGCCTTGTCGGATAGTTAAAACGGACCTGCTCAAATTGTATATTACCGGCCATGCGGACTTTTTGGAAATCTGTAGTGGACAATTCAGGTGTTTCGTCCAATATTTCCAGAACCCTTTCGGAAGAGCCTATGGCCTTTTGGATTTGGCCGTAAATATCTCCCAAACCTGCTATGGAACCACCTATGAAAGTGGTATATAACACAAATGAAACCAGATCCCCCACACTCATTTCACCTGAGGCTACCAAAGTAGCGCCATACCACATCACAGCCACAATTCCTCCAAATAGGGCAAAGATGATAAAGGAAATAAATGCACCCCTGAACCCGGCGGCTTTTAAAGCAACAGCTACGACCCTGTTCAGCCCATTCCTGTATCTGTTGGATTCATATTCTTCTCCTGCAAATGATTTTACCGTCATAATAGACTGCAAGGTTTCTTCTACAATGACATTGGCTGCCGCCAATTCATCCTGTGCCTGTTTGGAAAGTTTTCTGATAAATTTCCCGAATACCATGGCAATAATCACCAATACAGGAAAAGTGGCCAGCATAAAAAAAGTAAGTTTTGGAGTGGTCACCATCAAAAACGCCACACCTGCTAACAAGGTGATAATCTGACGAAAGAGTTCCGCCAAGGTCACGGAAAAAGTATCCTGTAACATACTGACATCTGCGGTAATTCTTGAAATCAGTTCACCTGTTCTCCTTTTGTCAAAGAACGTCATGGGCAATTGTACCAATTGACTGTACAGGGAAATTCTGATATCCCGCATACTTCGCTCAGAAACCTTAGCAAAAAGCCATACCCTAAAAAAAGAAAATATACTCTGAACCAATAAAATCCCCAAAAGAATAAAAGCAATGCCATTGATATCATCTACCAACCAGGATTCCCCTGAAGCAGTATCGATCAGTTTTCCGGCTACGTAAGGAAAAGTCAGTAAAGTCAAGCTTGAAAATAGGAGAAATACCATCCCCAATAAAAAATTTACCTTATAGGGTAAAACAAACCTAAAAATACCACCAAGTTTACTCAGATTCTGTTTGGTCAGCTTTCGCTTTTCGTGTTCTTCAAGAGCTATGCCTCTCTTTTTTGCCATGGAAAACTTTTATTCAATTATCTAACCTACAAATCTACACAATAAGATGAGAGGTTGAAGTCATTCAATTTATTTTTAAGTAAATCACTATCAAAAACAGGCCGCTCTATTTTTTGTTTACCAAAAGCCCAAATCCGAAAGTTACTTAATAAATTGATAATCGATATCAGGTCTTAATCACTCCACGTCCGAGACAAATAGCCATAATTATTGGGGAATAAATAGGATTTTACATTTTTCAAACCAATCATCCCAATTTTGAAAGGGGGACCTTTACAATGCTATTTCTTTTCCGACTCTTTCCCTTTGTTCTTTTTCCTTCCCGTAATTCTTCTGATAAACTCTTTCTCTTTTTCCCAAAAAAATGAAAACTGCCCAAATACAAATCCCCACAATAATAGAATTAGCTGATAGAGAGGAAGAACGAGCAAAAGATATAGCACTGTTTTCCAAAATCCACCTCTCTCCATGCTGATGCCCAAAAAATCAAAAATAGGTTTTTTGATAAAAAGTATCGTAAATCCGGTCAATGCAAAAACAACCAATACCAATACGACCTGTCGGAGACTTTTCAGGTTCCATTTGGATTGGAGTTTTTGGAGAAAGGATTGATCGGGGGTTTGTTTTTGCATTTGTTTAAAGGTTCAGATATTAATATCAATCCATTTTTTCTATCCTGTATACCGGATACCGGTTATGTTCCTTTTCCTTCCAAGGGGAATGTTCATATACCCATCTCAATTGAGCAGATCCACTTTTTGCCAACTCTTCATTTTCAGATTTTGCGGCTTCCAGTTTATTTCTCAGGTCGGGATTTCGATTAAGGAATTCGGCTACCAAGTCCTCAAAAACGTAAGCAGAATAACCTTCTTTGGACTGAAGAATCGTATCAAAGAAATTCCAATTGAAAAAACTATCCTCACTTTCCGGTTCCAATACTTCCATGATGTAACGGTTGACTTCCTGGTTCATAGGGACCATGAAATCTCCTTTTCTAAAATTAATCTTGGTCTGGATTTTTTCCACCTTCGTATTGGAATGCAGATAATGTCCTTCAAACGGTCGCTGGGCAGTCTGGAACTCTTTGATTTCATATACCGTGACAGAAATGGCCGAATCATTTTTTAATTCCACCAAATGGACACCATTTCTATACAGGTTTTCTATCACATTGAACCATCCTTGGGGAATCAGGTAAGCGTCTGGTTTTGAGATAATCAAACCATCCACATAGGTGTCATAGAATCGGACTTCTTTGGTAAAAGGTTTTGACCTATCATAATATAATCTCGGTAAACCGGAAATTTCAGAAGGTTTTTGACCTGATTCAAAGCCAAGAAATTCTATGGTTTTATAGCTGCTTTTATCAATGGTGTGATTCATAGAAAATTCACTTTGGGAAATCTGATTGGAACGGTCAGCCTTGGCAGAAGCAACAATTTTGGCCCCGTCCTTTTCTAAAATTTCCATAAAAGTTTCAAATAAAGCATAAGTGGAAGCCACCCTCAGGTGATAAGGCTTTAGCATATGGGTTTCGGGCATAAAACTTAATGTGCTGTGAAGTGCAGCATAACCACTACTATATCGACCGCTATCCTTGAACTGTGACCAACCATCTTCAGGTTTGCCGCCCCATGCATTGACATAAGGTACCATCGGAAAATCCCTGTCTTTCATTTTTGCATAAAGTTGGGGGTTGAGTTCATTCTCCAAATACTCCCCCAATTTTCCTCCCAAACGGTTATGTTGGGTAGATATCAGCGTCATCACATGCTGGTAGTCGGCACCGTTGCTGACATGGGTATCGATAAATACCTGCGGTCGTAGCCAATTGAAAATCTGTTGAAAAGACCTTGCGTTTTTGGTATCTGCCTTGATAAAGTCCCTGTTGAGGTCATAGTTTCTTGCATTGCCCCGAAAACCAAATTCCTCGGGCCCATTTTGGTTGACCCTACTGAATGAACCTCTATTTAGATGACCTCCGATATTGTAAACAGGTACAATGGCCATCGCAAGATTTTCCGGAATTTCTATTTTATTCAATAAAATGTCTCTTAAAAACATCATTGAAGCATCAATCCCATCAGGTTCGCCCGGATGAATGCCATTGTTGATAAATAGCACCAATCGGTTTGCCTCATGCCATTTTTTTGGGTCAAATATTTGCTGTCTGTCAAATAGCAGCACGTGGAGTGGAAAACCACTGTCTGTAATTCCCATTTCGACCATTTTGACTTCTTTAAAGTCATTGGCCAATGTCTCAAAATATTGGATTACTTCAGAATAAATCGGAGTCTCCCGCCCTTCCGACTGCTCAAAAAGAGTGACATACTTTTCCTGCGCGGATACTCCTTGAGTAAAGAGTATTACTAATACCAACCATGATATTTTTTTCATGCCCGAATTTGAGAAAAAAGAGGTTTAAAAACTAAAAGAGATTATATTTTCCATATTTGTATTTCCAAAATTGTTACGTACATTGCGTTACGTAAATAACGTAACGTAATTTGCGTAATGATATAGTAGATTATATATTGATGAAACCACCAAATAACCCATTTGTACTCAATACCTATCATGGGAAAAAATATTTCTGTGACAGGGAAGATGATCTGGATAAGCTCCAAAATCATATTGACAATGAAAGAAATGTTGTTTTATATGCATGGAGAAGGCTTGGGAAGTCTGCATTAATACAGCGGTTTTTTGAAGAATTGGAAGATACTGGTAAATATGAAACATTGTATGTGGACTTTTTGGCAACGCATACCATTGAAGATGCCGTGAGGACGATTACGACAGTGATCTACGATAAATATGGGAAAACCAAAACAGGTTTTTCGGCCGCCATGCAAAAACTGTTATCCATGATGGGGGCGACTATCAGTTTTGATCCCTATAGTGGCGCACCTGAGTTAAGCTTAGGGTTGAGACAGCCTGGAACTGAAGAACATTCCTTGGATGTCTTGGGTGAATTTCTCAGGGAAAGAAAAAAGAAGATCGTCATCACCATTGATGAATTTCAACAGGTTGCCCATTACGAACAGGATAATGCTGAGGCCATATTCAGGTCATGGACCCAGAAATTTCCTGATATACGCTTTATTTTCAGCGGGAGTCATCGGACCATGATGGTAGAAATGTTTGCGGACAATAGCCGCCCATTCTATCAAAGTGCACAATTGATGTCACTCTTACCCATACCGTTGGAAAAGTACATACCATTTATACAGGGGCACTTCAAGGCAAAAGGAAAAACTATATCCAATGAGCAAATTGAAATGATTTACACATGGGCAAGGGGGCAGACCTATACGATACAGTTGGTCTGCAACTACCTTTATGCTCAATATACCCAAGTCAAGGATGAGCATATCCAAAAAATCTATCAGGATATATTGGAACAACAGCAAGGAATTTTCGCCAATTTCTCCAAGATGCTGACCCGAACTCAATGGAATGTGTTTAAAGCCATAGCGAAAGAAGAGCCTTTATACAATCCTTTGAGCAAGGACTTTATCCAAAAACACAGGTTAGGCGCGGCAAGTACAGTAAATACTGCCCTCAAATCCCTTCAAAAATCCGAATTGGTAGTAGTGGATGATGGGGCATACCTGGTTCATGAGGTTTTACTGGCCAGGTGGATGGCTAAATTATAATTTCTGATAATCTTGGAACCAGATGAATTCATTCACCCAATACGGTCAAAACCAGATTTCTGGGCCCTCCGTGATTCCTGAATTCGCAGAGATAAATACCTTGCCATATTCCCAGCAAAAGTTTTCCACCACTGACAGGCACCTGAACACTTGAACCTATTAAACTGCTTTTCAAATGTGCAGGCATGTCGTCTGACCCTTCATAAGTGTGGATAAATCGTGGATAACTTTCCGGAACCAATTCATTTACAAAGGTTTCAAAGTCTTTTCTTACAGTTGGATCTGCATTTTCGTTGATGGTCAGCCCTGCAGAAGTGTGCTGAATAAATACCTGAAGCATTCCTGTCTGAATTCTTTTGATTTCAGGAAATTCAATTTCAATCAAATCTGTAATCAGATGGTATCCTCAGGGGTATGGCTGTAAAGTAATGGTTTTCTGAAAAATCATTTTAAGGAAATTGGTTCTTGACAATATTAATAATTCTACAAACTTTTTTTAGAGTAAATTCCCAAACACACAAATCAAATAATCATTAACAATCTCTACTTTTTAATGTAACGTATTTAATTATTTAAGACTAACCTTTGTTGGCTTATTTCACCATAACCATAAAATTGGTTGTAAAGCAAAATTCAAAAAATAAAACTATGAAATACTATTTAATTGCATTTACTATGTGCTTGATGATTTCTTCATCTGCAATGGCACAAAATCATTATCCTAATATTGGAGTCAAAGGGGGATTAAATTTTTACAACGTTAATGGGAACGGGGAGTCTGACCTTAAATCAGGTTTGCATCTAGGACTTTTAAGCCATATTCACCTTACCGACCAATTTGCTTTTCAACCCGAAATCATGTACTCAGCCCAAGGGACAAAATTGGGAAGTTCAGATAACAGTCTTAATCTTGATTATATCAATATCCCTTTATTGTTTCAATATATGTTTGACAATGGTTTCCGTTTACATGCCGGACCACAGGTAGGATTCTTGGTTAACGCCAAAGCTAAGTCAGGAAATACCACTGTCAATGTAAAAGACGGATATAATTCATTGGACCTTGGGATCAGTTTCGGAGGAAGCTATGTATTCCCCTCAACAGGATTTGGATTGGATGCGAGGTACAACCATGGATTGAGCAATATCTATGATTCAAGCACACTCCATGCTACCAACCGTGGAGTCCAATTGGGAGTGTTTTACCTCTTTGGACATAAATAACTAATTTAAATAAAGAAGGAAATTTTACCCTTAAAAACTTATCTATTGAACCCCCCATCAGCCTTTTGGTCGGTGGGGATTTTTTTTGAAGGACAAAATGGAAATGATTATTAACCTAAAATTATGGACTTCGATTTCTATTATTTGAAATAAAAAATTAGAAAAAGGAACTAAGAAATTTCTATTTTACTTTCTTTAAATTACAATCGTTTATCAATGTGGATATGAAAATAGAGAAAAATAAAGTAGTTGCGATCAGCTATGAACTGCATGTAGATGATGGAGAGAGTGGGAAAGCGTTTTTTGAAAGCGTAAAAAAGGATCAGGCATTCTATTTCCTTTTTGGCACAGGACATGTACTTCCGGCCTTAGAAGCAGCATTTGAGGGGAAAGAAGCGGGGGATACATTTGAAGTATTTATAGACTTTGAAAACGGTTATGGGGATTATGATGAGAGCAAAAAAGTAATTGTTCCCAAGGCAAATTTCAAAGAAGATGGCAAAAAAGCCAAAGACTTATTGAAAGTCGGAAAAGTAATTACCATGAAAGATGACCAAGGAAATCAGATGAGGGGGGAAATCCTAAAGGTAGATTACAAAGGTGTTCATATGGATTTCAATTCACCATTGGCCGGATTTGATCTCTATTTTTCTGGTGAGATAATCTCTGTAAGGGATGCAGAACCTGAAGAAATCGATCATGGGCATGTGCACGGAAAAGGGGGGCATCAGCATTAAAAAGGCAATTTCCCCAAATCCACATTTCCTCCTGAAAGAATAATCCCCACTTTTTGACCTTTGAACTTTTCTTTGTTTTTCAAGAGAGCGGCTAGCGGTACGGCACAGCTAGGTTCGATTACGATTTTCATTCTTTCATAAATCAAGCGCATGGCTTCAATGATTTCCTGGTCACTGACTGTAAGGATATCATCTACATATTGCATGATGATTTCAAAATTGATTTTTCCTACAGAAGTCAATAAGCCGTCTGCGATGGTTTTTGGGCCTACCATGGGGATCAGTTTTTTGGCTTTGAAAGAGCGGGAGGCATCATCAGCGCCCTCAGGTTCCCCTGCGATTACTTTGGTATTTGGTGAAATATATTTAGTGGTCAATGCCGTACCTCCCAATAAGCCTCCTCCTCCGACAGGTGCCATGATGGTATCAAAAGCTATACCTTCTTCCCACATTTCCAATGCACAGGTGGCCTGTCCCTCAATCACATCTACATAGTCATACGGCGGAATAAAAACAGCACCGGTCCTTTTTACCACTTCTTCAAGAGTGGTCTCCCTCGCTTCCAAAGTAGGTACACATTCGATGATTTCGCCACCATAGCCTTTCACTGCCTTTTTTTTGATCTCCGGAGCGTTGGAAGGCATGACGATGTAGGATTTGATGCCTGCCACTGAAGCTGCCCTTGCCAAGGCTGCGGCATGGTTTCCACTCGAATGGGTGGCGACTCCATTGGCTTTTTGGTCATCAGTCAGCTTCATCACCGCATTGGCAGCCCCCCGGGCTTTGAAGGCGCCGACTTTTTGGAAGTTTTCACACTTGAAATAAATCTGACATCCTGCAATTTTATCAATAGCTTCTGAAGTCATTATGGGTGTTTTATGGATAAAGGGCTGGATTCTTTGGTGTGCCGCTTTGATATCTTCTAGGGTAGGGAAATTCGTTTTTTCATTCATGGTTTTAAAGATAAGGGAAGGTATGAAAACGGACAAAATATTTAACTTGCAAGCCATGAAAATCAGACCTTCTCTTGAAATACTCCTTGAGGGAGTAGATATTTTTCCTTTGATGGGAGAACCTTTGGATCAGTCCAATACCCTTGTCATGGATTTTACTCCTGCCAATCTTGAATTGATGAATATCAACCTTTCAGATACCGGAATATTCAACCATTATGTTTTTGAAAAATTGACTAGCGCCAAAAAGAAATATGGTATTGGTGGATATTTTGAACATCGGGCTATTTATCAACGGAGTGAGGTTTTTGTAACTGATCTGGAAGATTTCAGAAATATTCATTTAGGAGTGGACGTATGGGCGGAGGCGGGAACGGCAGTTTATGCCCCAATGGATGGAAAAGTTTATTCCTTTCAAAATAACCATGGTTTTGGTGATTATGGTCCAACAATCATTTTGGAACACCAACTCAAAGGCGAGAAGCTGTACAGTTTGTATGGCCATCTCAAACTTACCGATTTGGATAATCTGGATGTTGGGAAGGAAATTTTCAAAGGAGAAAAATTCTGTCATTTGGGACCTTTTCCTGAGAATGGAGATTGGCCGCCGCATGTACATTTTCAACTGATGTGGGATTTATTGGGGAATTGGGGCGATTTTCCAGGTGTGTGTTCCCATAGGGAAATCGAAAAATTCAAAAATATTTGCCCGGACCCGAATCTTATGATCGGATATTCCTCAAGGTAATCAATCTGATTCCTTCCAAAGTCAGGTTCCTGTCCACGAGTTCGAAAGAATCTTTTAAGGTTGTCAGAATTGAGGACAGTCCACCTGTTGCAATCACCCGACATTGATGTCCGACTTCCTGTTGGATGGTTTCCAGCATTCCTTTGACCAATCCGGTATAGCCATATAATATCCCGGCCTGAATCGAATGAATGGTGTTTTTTCCTAAAGCTGATTGTGGCATTTTCAATTCGACCTCAGGAAGCTTCGAGGTGTTGGTAAATAATGATTTGATGGCAGTTTTAAGCCCGGGAACTATGTTTACTCCAAGAATTTTTCCGTCATTTCCTACTACAGTAAAGGTCAAAGCAGTCCCAAAATCGACAATGATACAGCCTGTCTGAAATTTCTCATATGCAGCGGCTACATTGCACATCAGGTCTGAACCTATTTCATTTGGCCTTGCAGTTGAAACTTTGAGTTTGTCATAACTCCTTCCATTGATCAGGTAGCAATCTTTTTCCAGATATTCCTTACAAAATTGTTGGATTACAGGATTGATTTCCGGTACTACCGAGGATATGCCGACATTCAGGATTTCATCGGTTTTAATGTCATTTTCCAAAAAGAACAAATGGATATCCTTTTCCAACTTTAATACAGAAATTCCTTTTTGGGTATTGATTCGGAATTCATGGATCCACTTCTTTTGATTTTCATCATAAAAGCCAAAAACAATATTGGAATTACCAGCATCAATCGCTAAAAACATATTTTCTCTGTTTGGTCAATGGTTCGGAAAAGAAGGGGTTTTGATCTTTCTTGATTGTGCCAAATATATAAATTGATTTTTTGCTTTTCTGTTTTTTGGTAATTTTCCATTATGTATACAATCAGAAAGGGAAAAATAGAAGACTTGCCAAGAGTGTTGGAATTGGTGAGAGAATTGGCTGTTTATGAAAAAGCTCCGGAACAGGTCACAAATACAGTGAAAATGATGGAAGAGGATGGTTTTGGTCCAAACGCTGTATTTGGATTTTTTGTGGCGATCAAGGACAGTACCACCGAAATCATCGGTATTTCAATTTATTATTACCGATACAGCACCTGGAAAGGCCGGCGACTTTATTTGGAGGATATTGTCGTGACTGAATCTGAAAGAGGAAATGGGGCGGGCAAACTGCTTTTTGAAAGGACCATGCTCAAATGTCTGGAAGACGGCTGTACCGGAATGATGTGGCAGGTATTGGATTGGAATAAACCGGCTATCAATTTTTATCAAAAATACGGGGCAGACCTTGATGAGGGATGGATCAATTGTAACTTACAAGCTGACGAAATTAAGGAGATTTTGGGAAAATAATTGCAAATGCAATATTAAGATATTGCGAATAAGATAAAATATTTATATATTTATGTGGTAATTAATAATCCTCGTTATGGCCGATAAGTATTCCATCAAAAAACTGAGTTCCGAATATCACCCGGCGATTCTTGATATTCAGGAGCTTCAATATTTCTTTAAGACCCGGACTGACATGGTTTCAGAGCCACATCCTTATTTGGATGACACCATGTCGTTTTCGGAGACCAAGGTTTTGTTTGATTTTTTGGACTATAGTCAGCATGATGTGGCTGAGGTAATGGAGGTGGATCCAAGTACGCTTTTCCGTTGGAAAAAGGAAGACAAAACATTGACAAGATTATTGACCAAAACTATCAAGGATATGGATAAAGTGATTGCAAAAGGTGTCAGGATATTTGGTACAGAGGCATTATTTTCAGCGTGGCTTCATACCCAGAATCACGCTTTGGACCACAAAAAGCCTGCAGATCTGATGAGGGATCCTTATGGATTGGAATTAGTAGATCAGGCTTTGGAGGCCATGTCTTGGGGCTCATTTCTCTAAAATAATTTTTCCGATTTGAAAGTTTATAGGCTGATAGAAAATATAAAAGGGAGAAGTCCTTTGGGTTATGGTTTGGGAGGTGGAAGATGGAATCTTTATGGTACACCTGTGATTTACTGCTGTAGTGTTTCTTCGCTTAATTTCTTGGAACTGCTGAGTATAAAAGGCCCGGTAGTAAGTAATGCCTCTTGGATTTTGGTTACTTTGGAGCTCATCACAGAGTTATCCTATATAGAAATAGATGAATTACCACCTGATTGGAAAACGAGGCCCTACCCGATCAGCACCCAGCAAATTGGTACAGCTTGGGCCAAACAGATGGTTTCTCCTGTATTAAAAATTCCTTCCTGCAGGATTCCTGTCAGTAGTTTTGAAAATGAATTCAATATATTGATCAACCCACTTCATCCCGAATTTCATCAGGTTGTAAAACTAATCAGCGCTG
Organism: Aquiflexum balticum DSM 16537; assembly: GCF_900176595.1. Taxonomy (GTDB): domain Bacteria; phylum Bacteroidota; class Bacteroidia; order Cytophagales; family Cyclobacteriaceae; genus Aquiflexum; species Aquiflexum balticum. The sequence goes on along the minus strand of NZ_LT838813.1, from coordinate 1,053,562 downwards.
AGGAAGTTGGTTTTGAAGTGAATTACTAAAAAGCTTTCATGAACATCGATCTAAAAAACCAAAGAATTCTTGTCACAGGTGCATCAAGAGGAATCGGAAGGGCCATTTCTGAACAACTATCCAATTCAGGGGCTGAAGTGCTGATCCATTTCAACAAAAACCTTGAACAGGCCAAAAGTTTACAGCTGAGTTTACCAAACCCTTCTCATCTTGCTCCTTGTGATTTATCCAATCTGGAATTGGTTTCAGGATGGATTCCCGAATTAGTGAATACCTATGGGAAAATCGATGCAGTGGTGAACAATGCCGGTATTGCAATCGGTGTAGCAGATAATGCCCCGACATCTGATTGGCTGGAAGTGTGGAAAAAAACCATGGATGTCAACATCAATGCATTGGCCATCATCTCCAAGGAATTTATCGAACATGCCCGCAAAAACAAAAATGGCAGATTGGTCAATATTTCATCCCGTGCTGCCTTTAGGGGAGATACACCGGATTATTTGGCTTATGCTGCTTCAAAAGCTGCTATAGTTAGTTATACCCGGTCTATTGCCAGGTATTATGGAAAAGAGGGAATCAAGGCATTTATCATTGCACCGGGATTTACCAGGACTGACATGGCGCAGGATTTTATGGATCAGTATGGGGAAGAGTATGCCTTAAATGATATTGCACTCAATCAGTTGACCAAGCCACAAGATATTGCACCAATGGTTACTTTGCTTTGTTCTGGGTTGGCAGACCATGCCACAGGCTGTACAATAGATATCAATGCGGGTTCTTATGTGCATTGAATGAAATTTAATGGCAAAAAATCAACACGATACCTTTTCACCTGAAATGTTGAAAATCCTGAAAATTTTTGGGATAGGGTCTTTATTGTTTGTCTTTGTCATGTCATTTTTCAACGAAAGAAGAGCCAATAATTCAGGTAAGGAGGAAAGTCCTATGAGTATTGGGGATGCAGAAAGGTTGTATTTCAAAAATGTCAGGGCAGCATATTACGACATAGAGGATAGAAAGGATGCAAAGATGACTATTTACCGCTACGGGAAAAGAGCTAAAATTGAAGAGGTCCTATCTATTGAGTTGTCCATTCTTTTGAATAAAGTCAAAGACGAAGCATATATATTTGTTGAATCCAGCTCCGGAGAATTTCCTATCAAAATCAGGTGGTCCAACCTTGAACAGAAAGATAGAAAAGGTGAATTGGTTTTTGAAGGCGGCGATAAATTCCAACATTTGGGATTTGTTGAAAAGCTTTATCCTTTGCTTCTTGAAAATACTTCTTTTGAGTTATGGAATGACGGAAAATTTACTCCCATATTGGTGGATGACAATGAGAAAGAAGCCTTACTGATTACGGTTAAAGACTATTTTAAGCTTATCAACAGTTCAAAATAAACCCTAAAAGAAACCGTAAATCTTTTATAAGAACTTTTCTGACTATATTTTTTTCAATAAAACCCTTATCTCCTAAATATCAAAATGATTTTGATTCTGAAAAAAAATTGGTGTTCCGAGTTTTCAATCCTATTTAATAATACCAAGCCCATTAATGAACTATTTGAGACGATAAATCTTAAAAATATTACTCTGTAGGACAGGAATCTTATTTAGAGCGACCAAGAAACCGATTTTAGTATTATCTGAAAAAATTAATTTCAGGAATGGCATTAAATGCGAAACCATGTGGTATTAGTCGATAGAAATAACTTGCACTAATGTCTAAATTTATCCAAGCAGAATAACACTTGAAATCAATCCTAACCCTAAAGCCATGATGATTATGAAACCATTAAAAATATTATTGATTGTAATCTTTGTGATAGGATTTTTTGTTTTTGATTTAACAAAAGCCGAAGCCCAAAAGCTGATGTTTATTTCAGATGAACTTCACGAAAATGCAGATAAATTTGAAGTCGGGATGAAAGGCGGAGTAGGGATACTCAAATATTATTTTGGTTCCTATAAAGTGACTAAAACGAAAACAGGCTGGACAAAGAGTAAGTACAATTCAAAATTGTTCAGCCCATTGGAGACTGCATCATCAGAAAGGAAACTATCATTTGAATTTGTTTCTGACAGAGGGGATACCGCTTGGGTCAATTTGAACCGGAACATGAATTATGAGGGAATCAATAAGGAAGGAATAACTTTTTTCGGCGGAAATGCATCGATTAATTTTGGTGGTTACCAAGAAGTATTGGAGAATTTCGATAATCTGTTAGGTGTGATTGAGACCAATGCAGAGGAACCGGCTTGGAGTTTTATTGTAAGCGAAAAATACGGAAGCAGAGTTGGAGAAAAACCCGTTTTTGTCGGCTGGTTATCAAATGGTGATAGAATGATTGACATCCTTCCTGTATTTGAATATCAGAATCCCGGTAAAAAAAGTATGGTGGATATGATGATGGGTTCAGAAATATGGTTGAAGGGGTTTGAATTTGTAGAAAACGGCAGATCACTAGGAGCTGTTCAGGTAGGTCCAATGAAAAAAATGTTTGTTGTTTGGTTGTCCAAAAAAAATGATCCTATGACTGATTTTGTCATAGGATCAACTTTTGCCGCGCTGATGCCGGAATACCAAATCGATATGGATTCAAATTTTTAAAATCTGACCTTTACACCTGCCAGGAAATTGGTTCCTGCTTGGGGGTAGAAAAAGTTTTCGGTAACAAGTTCTCTTCCTGTTGCTCCTTCCCCAGGAAGAAAATAGCTGAAGGTATAGCCATTTGGCTCATACATTTGGTTCAGGATATTATTAATCAAAAGGGTGAATTCAAGATTCTTTACAAATCTTGGCCTTAATGAATAATTCAATCTGATATCATTGGTGAAGAATGAATTCAACTTCCTGCCATCATTTTGGGTGTTATCCATAAACTGATCCCCTACATATTTGTTCAAAAGACTGATTTCCAGATTTTTGATTGGCCTGTAATCGATTATTGCTGCCGCAATTACATTAGGGGAGAAAGCTATATCCGTATTCGTATGAACAATTACCTCCTGTCTGAATTCCGGTGCAGCATAGTCATCAATATACTCCGTAAATTCGCTGATCTTGTTTCGGCTGACTGTCAAATTTGCCCCAAAGGTAAATTTTTGACTGACGCGATAGGCCCCGTCCAGTTCAATACCAGCCCTAAATGAATTTGGAACATTTTCCCTGATATATGCGCCTACATCATTTAGCTGCCCGGTCAATACCAATTGATCCCTGTATTTCATGTAAAAGAAATTTGCATTGTAGCTTAGGTTGCCTTTCTGTGTCCGAATTCCGGCCTCAATATTCTGAAGGTTTTCATGTTTCGGAATTCTATCTACCTGACTGTCTGTAAAGTCATTTCTGACAGGTTCTCGGTTGGCAACAGCATAGGATGCATACCAGGTTTCACCATTTCCGGTTTCATAGGAAAAGCCAAGTTTCGGATTAAAGAACCTGAACCGATAATCTCCTTCAATGTCTCTTCTGTCATCATTGACCCCGATAAAGGAATAATCTATTCCCCTAAACTGCATATCTGCAAAAAGAAACAAACCTTTGGAGGCTTCCACAGTAGCTTTTGCATAAAGATTGACATCGTCTTTGATAGCCGTATTGTCATAGTATCTGTCCCGAATCTGGGTGTTGCCTGCAGTACCCATCCAGATTATCTCGCCGAAATGATCTCCGTCATAACGGTTGACCCCACCTCCGAAAATCAAATTCCATTTTTCATCATCCGTTAAATAATTAAAAGAAAAAACCCCACCAAAGAAATCGTTGTCTAGCCATCTCCTTCTGATGATATCTGTGCGGCTTATGGTCTCTCCGCCGATCTGAATGGGTTCCAGTCCATAATTGGATAACCGGTCATTGGGTCTGAACTGTTCAAAATACCCTCTTCCATAGGTGTAATGCAGACCGGCATTCGCTTTCCAATTGCTATTTAAATTTCCTGTATAAATTAACTGATAATGATCTTGTTGGTAATTATCTGTTTGATTGTCATAAGTATATGGATTGAAAGTCCGGTTTGTTTCCAACAAGGCTTCCGGTACACCTTCCCAAGCTTGATAAGTCTGTTCTTTTCCGGAAAATACATTCAGTTTGATCACATGATTATCACCGAAGTACCCGCCGGAGACAAAATAAGATCTTAAATCTGAAAATGCCCTATCTATAAAACCATCGGTACTGATCTGGGAAAGTCTTGCATCAAAAGCCCATCTATTATTGATTAACCCGGAACCCAGTTTCACCATATGCCTTCTTGTATTGAAAGAACCAAAAGAATTATCCACCTCTCCAAAAGCTTCTTCCTGATAGGAATCCGTTTGTATATTCAAACTTGCCCCAAAAGTAGCTGCGCCGTTGGTGGAGGTACCCACCCCCCTTTGGATTTGAATATTATCCACTGAAGAAGCGAAATCAGGCATGTTTACCCAAAAAACCCCGTGTGATTCAGCATCATTTAATGGGATGCCATTAACGGTGACATTGATTCTTGTTTGGTCTGATCCCCGTATTCTTAAGCCCGTATAGCCTACACCTGCTCCTGCATCAGAAAAACTGACTACTGATGGGGTGAAATTAAGCAGAATAGGTAAATCCTGTCCCAGATTCAATTTGGCTATATCTGATTTGTCCACCATCTTGAATGTGGTTGGTGTGCGGTCAGAAGCCCTTGTGGCATAAACCATAAACTCTTCGGTCAACAAACTGCTGGGATCCAGGTTGATGGCCAATTCCTCGGTCAAAGGAACACTTAAGTCCATCGTAAAGCTTTCAAATCCCAAAAAACTTGCCCGGAGGGTATATTTTCCCGGAGGAATATTTTTGATTTCAAACTTGCCATCCAAATCTGAGGTCGAACCTCTGCCCGTACCTACCAAGATGATGTTTGCACCGATCAATTCTTCCATGGTGTCTGAATTTTTGATACTACCACGGATACTGTTTTGGCCATAAGCCATTTCTCCTACCAGCCAAAAAGCCAGTATAAATACTAATTTTTTCATGATGATAATTATGCTGCCATTAAATGGCCTTTGGTTAAACATCAGAAAACCAGGGGAGATTTTCTGCTTTTTGTTTACCCTTTACCAATACTTTTTTCAAACAAAGATTATTGCATGCATGAAACAGAGAACTTACTCTGTGGACTTCGTGTCCTCTTTGTATGGTTAAATTCGTATTGGTTACTCATTTCCCTTCGCCGGCACTACCCGGATCAGGTATTGTGGGTATGATCTCAGCCCGTTTTGTTAAGGCACCCCTAATGATCTTGATGCAAATCTAGTCTGAAATGCTCGTTATCCAAATTTTAAATGGATGAAAAGTAAAAATGGTCAAATGTCATTTTGGTACAAAGTTAATTTCTAAGCAATTAAGGACTAAACCAAAAAAAATAGCCACAGTAAAAACTGTAGCTATTTCATTTCATTAATAATTTCTAAAATCAATAATTTCTTCCAAGTTCCCTGAGATGGTTCACATGTGATGCGAAGGCCAATCTCATCTTTGGATGTTCCAAATAAGGAATACCATACTCATTACACGTTTCCTTAATTATTTTACTGATAGCCGGATAGTGGATATGGGAAATATTCGGGAAAAGATGGTGTTCCACCTGAAAATTCAATCCCCCTACCAGCCAAGAAAGCACTTTATTATCCGTAGCAAAATTGGAAGTTGTTTTCAACTGATGTATTGCCCAATCGTTTTCCAATTTGTTTTTTTCATCCGGCAAAGGAAATGCTGTTTCCTCCAAGGAATGGGCAAGTTGGAAAACTACACTGAGGAAAACTCCTGTTGAAACCCCAAAAACCAAGAAACCAACCAACCATGGTGTGAATCCTACCATATAGATCGGCAGGGCCACAAACAAAATCAGATGAACTACTTTAAACATCCAAAAAGAAGTATGCTCTTTCCAGCCCATTTTTTGAATAGGCACAGAACCTACTCTTTTTTGTACATATTTCTTATAATCTGTGACAAATACCCAGTACAGATATAATAAACCATAAACAAAAAGAAAATAACGATGCTGGTATTTATGAATTTTAAAGTGCTTTTGTGTTGGGTTCAATCTTAAGAAAGGCCTGGCATTCATGTCATCATCATGGTCAGCCACATTGGTGAAGGAATGGTGGGCAACATTGTGCTTGGTCTTCCACATAAATACATTGGCTCCAAGGAAATTGATAGAAGAACCTGCAATTTCGTTGACCCAGCTTTTTCTGCTGAAACTCCCATGTGCACCGTCATGCATTACATTGAATCCAATGGCTGAAGCAAGTCCCCCGAGAAGGATAGCCTCCAGAACTCCAATCGCCCAAAAAGGCGTGAAGAAAATCAAATGGATATAGACAGCTATGAAAGCAATCACAAATAGGATCGCTTTAAAATACAGGGATGAATTTCCTGTTTCTTTTACATTTTTTTCAGTAAAGTAGTTTTTAATCCTTTCCTTCAGATCTGAATGAAAGGTAGAGGCATTGTTGAATCTTGGGGCACGCATGATTATGATATTGAGATGATTGTATTTCTAAAGATTGCATAGTAAACTGGGTGATTTTTCTACAGTCTTACTACAAATGTAGCTTAAAATAAGTTTAATTTATTGAAATATGTGAAGTATGGTATAATTATATAGAGAATTAACATTTTTTAAAATGCAATGCCCAATTGAAGTGCCAATTCAAGGGAGGTTGGATCATCATTTCCAAAACGTATGGGCATTGGTATAGTCATAAACCAAGAGGTGAATTGACCAACTTTTAAAGTCTTGCTGATAACTGGAGTCAAACCGTATCTCCCTGAAGTTTCAAAGGACAATAATTGGTTGAAATTCCATCCATTGGGGAAGTGAAACTGAATCCCCGGATTAAGCACCAAATTGTCCATCCTGCTGCTACCTTCTTTGAAAACTATGATGGGGACCAATTCAAATATAAACCCATATCTGTTGCTGTTGGTTCTGTATACCAGCCCTGTGGGAAAACCCATGGCATAGCCGTTACTGAAATTGTTGGTAGTCTCGCCTCCACTGAATTTCACAAGGGGATTGAGATAGCTGAAATAGCCTATGATTTTTGCGGGTTCATTTTCATTGGGTTTGTCCTGCGCTATGGAAATCGAGATTGAGAACAGAAAGAAAAAGAAACATGAGGCCCAAAATTTTTTCATGATGTGCTGGAGTTGAAGAGTAAATCAGAAAATTCTTAAAAATTTAAATAAAGAATGCCTTATTTCAAAATAGGTAAGAAAATAGATCTCACGGTACTTTTACAGTAGGGCTTTAATGGGTTATTGAGAAGCAGATATTCGTTGGAAGAGGATGGACAATTGGCCAAACTTTCTAAGGTTTGTAGCAACATAGCCCGAACCAATAATGATTAATTGAATAAGGGGATTTTTTCTTCTATAAATTCAATTGATTTTTTCCTTCGCTCTTCAAGCGATCCTGAAATTACTTGATAAGGTATTCCGGAATCTATAACTAGGTTTCTATAAATTTCCAAAAAGTATTCTCTTTGCTTCGGTTCCGGATGTTCTCTTTGCGGATCATTTTCCCAGGGAATATCAATGTCTGTCAATAAATACAGGTCATATTTCCTATCGGTTATTTGCTGTTCTACCCAAGAATGTACTTTTCCGAATTTGTGTTGGCTCCATACCTTGATGACATGAAGGTCTGTATCACAGATTAAGAGGTTTTCGGTTTTTTTTATTGCCGTTTCTTCTTCCCTGATTTGCCCTTTGGCAATTTCAAGCAAATCATCAAAGGTGTATTGGCCCTCCAATTTTTCAAGATAATTGCGAGCATATTCAGGTACCCAAGGACAATTGAAATATTCTGCCAGGCTTTTTGAAAGCGTACTTTTACCTGTGGATTCAGGACCGATCACTACGATTTTATGTGGCATATTCCTCCTTTTTGACCTTTGAGGCTTTTATCCACTCCATCAATCCAATAGTTGCCAATACGGTAAAGAACAGAAATTGGAATGAAGTGAGCATCAACCCTTTGTAAAAATAGAGTGGCACAGAAACTATATCTGTGATAATCCAAGCTATCCAGTTTTCTACTTTCTTTTTGGCCATCAGCCACATTCCCACAAAAGCTGAAGCAGTGGTAAAAGAATCCCAATAGGGAACGTCGCTGTCTGTGAAATTTGCCAAAACAAAATAAAGGGTACCATATGAAGCTAAGAAGAGCAAAACTGACTGAATAAGGCCTTTATGGCTCAGCCAGGTAACAGGCAGTTCAGGATTGCCATTGGTAGGCCGGCTCCATAAGTACCAGCCATAAATGGACATGGCAAAGTAATAGGCATTGATCCCCATGTCTGCATAAAGCTTATACTTCAGACAGATATACACGTATATGATGGTACTGATCATTCCGGTTGGGAAAACCAGGATGTTTTTCTTAATAGAATAAAACACGCTTGCAATGCCAAAAAATACAGCCACAGCTTCTAGCCAGGTCATTGCTGCTACTCCCTCTTTGATTCCTTCCCAGATCCATTGTACATCCATATGGCGAATTAAAAGAGAAAAATCAGAAATGGGAAATTTTGTATTGATAGATGTCGGATGTCGGATGACCGAAATAAAGGATACTAAAATTTAAATCTTTAGTTCCGAATTTGACAGATCATCTTTTTGGATACTTCCTGATTTCCAAAAGATTTTCTTTGGTCAAAAATTCCTTTGCAACATTTTGAATCCTTTCTACACTCATTTCATCGATTGATTTCCTGCCTTCCAACAATACCTCCCATGGTATTCCAAAAGTCCTGATAGCTGAAAGCTGCCCATTCCAATAGTTGTTCCTTTTGAGGTTTTCTTCCAACGCTATCCTTCTTGTTTCCTTTACCTTATTGAGGTCTTCTTCAGTGGGTCCGTTTTCCTGGATTTTTCTTACTTCAGCCCATGCTGCATCTATCAGTTTATCCACCATATCAGGACTGCATGGAAAACCGATTGAAAATGAAAAATTTCCGACAGGCTGTATGCCCAAACTGCCATTTGCACCGACACCATAGACACCGCCAATTTCTTCTCTAAGGGTCTCAATCAGTTTGATGGTCAGAATTTCTCCCAAATAAGAAATACTGGAAGCTTTCTTTCTATCGTATTCCGTCTCCCCTGAAAAATATAGGATTACCTGACTTTTCTCATCAATACCTACTTCTATGGTTTCTGTTTTACCTCTTGGTGCCCGGATTCCCATATCCACAAATTGATCGGTATTTGATTTGTCAGAAGGTAAGCTTCCAATGTATTGTTCCAATAGTGGTTTAAATGTTACGAGATTGATATTGCCTGTAAAGAAGAATTCAAAATTGGCGGCATTGCCAACTCTGTCTGCGTAAATCTCCAATCCCCTTTCCATATCCACTTTGTCCAAATCCTCAGGATCATAGATACTCATCGCTCTCAAATTACCATTGGCAATAATCCTGTTCAGCTGTTTTGAGAATTGGTAATCGGGGTTTACCTGTGCTGATGCCAATTGGGTTTTTTGGTTGTTCATATACACTTCAAAAAGCTCCCTGTCTTTTCTGGGTTGGGTGAAATAGAGGTGAATCAGCTGCATTGTTGTTTGCAGATCTTTGGGAGAAGTAAATCCGGCTATATTTTGAGAATAGGTGCCAATATTTGGCGTTACAGACACACTTTTTCCCGCTAAAATTTTTCTGAGATCAGAAGGGGAAAAATCTCCTATTCCCATGATATTCACCAAAACCCCCGCATAGCTTGCTGAATAGTGGTCCACATCCCCATATACTGAAACACCGCCTTTACCAATAGCTGAAAAAACGATCTCATCATTTTTGAAATCAGTGGATTTAACAAATACCTTGACCCCATTGGAAAGAGTAATCTCTGAAACCTCAATAGACTCAATCGTTGAAATTTCCTCGATCTTGCCTGGTTGGGGTAAAATTTCAATGAGATTCTCTGCCAATAATTTTTCCTCATAAGGACTAAGAATCATATTATCCACCTCTTCAAATAGGGCTAGCATATTTTTTTTTTTTTCTCAGAAGGTAAATTCCCTTTTTCAGCATCCGGTGCGGTTACTATGATGACTCTATTTTCATTTCTCACAAGCAGTTTTGCCAGATCATTTATTTCCTGCAAGCTTATTGTTGGCAGGATTTCTTTATAGAATTCATATTTCCAAGCTTCTCCTTCAGCAAAATTACCTTCCAGAAAATGGTTGATATACCTGCCGACGATTGCCCGGGATTCCGCTTTGTCCATTTCTTTGAAAGCCCTTTCGGCACTATTCAGTACTGCTCGTTTTACCCGTTCCAATTCCTGAGCAGTAAATCCAAATTGGGCCACTCTTTCATTTTCTACGATCAAGGATTGAATGCCTGCCTCAACCTTTCCTGGGGCTACAACCCCTGAGGCTGAAAAATAATCCAGGTCTCTGACAAAATTGCCATAACCTGTGCCTGCAAAAATAAAGGGAGCGTCAGGTTTTTGCCTGATTTCATCCAGCCTTTGCGTTAGCATTCCCCCATATAAGGTTCGCAAGATCAAATTTCGGTAATCCCCTTTTGTTTGACTTGGAAGCGCTTTGTGTTTATAGAACAGCTGAATCTGAATCCCGGGTGCTTCTTCGTCGGTAAAAATGCCCACAAAAGTCTCCGAATGTTCCGGTACTTCGAATTGCTTTCTTTCGGTATATTTTTCCGGATTTTCCAGTCCCCCAAAATATTCTCGTATCAGAGATTCAAGTTTACCAGGATCTACATCTCCCACAGCAATTACCGCCATATTGTTGGGTCTGTACCAATCTCTATAGAATCTTCGAATGGTTTCGTATTCAAAATTTTCAATTATTTCCATTTTTCCAATGGGAAGCCGCTCGGCATATTTGCTATTATAAAGCATCAAGGGAAGATATTTGTCCTGCATCCTTTGGCTATAACCCTGTCCTGTCCGCCATTCTTCTACTATAATTCCCCTCTCCCCATCAATATCTGCTTCTTCCATCAGAATTCCCCCTGCCCAATCACTCATGACCAAAAACCCGCTTCGGAGTTTTTCCTCATCATCAGATGGAATTGGCAGGATATATACTGTCTCATCAAAACCCGTGTAAGCATTCAGATCTCTGCCAAATGACACCCCAATAGATTGCAGGTAAGAGATCAGTTCATTTTTCTCAAAATTTTTGGTGCCGTTGAAGGCCATATGTTCCGTAAAGTGTGCCAATCCCTGTTGGTCCTCATCTTCCAATATGGACCCGGCATTTACCGCCAACCTCAATTCCACTTTGTTTTCGGGTTTTGGGTTTTGCTGTATATAGTAGGTGAGCCCATTTTCCAATTTACCCATCCTCACGCGTGGGTCAAGCGGCACTTTTTGGTCTAAATCAGTTTGGGAAAGGCCTGTAACAATAAACCCAATAAAAAATATAAAATGGATAAAAAACTTGGTTCGCTTCATTTTTGCTGGGTTGAATTCTATGGTGTTCATTAACTTGGAATCAATTTTAAGTAATTTGTTTCTGTAATCTGAGAATTTATATAAATATTAGCCTATGTCAATTGGCATTATTGACAAATAAAGTTTTCACCAATCCATTTAAAAATGAAACAAATCATCTTGGTAGGCATTGGCGGCGGAGTTGGCAGTATATTGAGATATCTTGTCAAAGTAGCGGCAGAAAAGATATACGGAAATAGCTTCCCATTGGCCACGTTCACGGCAAATATGTTGGGCTGCCTGCTAATAGGTCTTTTGCTTGGTTATTTCACAAAAAATCAAAATATACCCGCTGATTGGTCCCTGCTTTTGATCACAGGATTTTGTGGAGGGTTTACCACTTTTTCTACCTTTTCATCAGAAAATCTAAATCTCATTCAATCAGGTAATTATTTTACAGCCATGGCATATATTTTGGGAAGTTTGATACTGGGTGTTTTGGCAGTTTTTGTGGGTTTTGGGTTGGTTAAATGAAAATGATTTTTAACCAATTTGAGAACTCTTGGTTAATTACATAAAGATATAATGATGAAAAAAATATTGATTACAGGAGGATCCGGGTTGGTGGGCAAGCAAATCACAGGACTGTTGGGAAAAAATGGCTACGAAGTCGCCTGGCTGAGCCGAAATCCTGAAAAGTATAAGCAAAAGTCTTTCGCATGGGATGTAAATGAGCAAACAATTGATCCTGAGGCTTTATTATGGGCAGACGGAATCATTCATTTGGCGGGGGAGGGTGTAGCGGACAAAAGATGGACCGCAGAGAGAAAAAAAGCTATTCTTCAAAGTCGGACACAATCCACATTACTGCTCAAACACGCAATAGAAAAATCGAATAAGAAGCCTGAAGTATTTGTATCGGCATCTGCCGTTGGCTATTACGGTTTTAATACAGGCGATGGATTAATTGATGAAAATGGGAAAACCGGAAATGATTTTTTAGCTCAGGTAGTAAACGCTTGGGAGGACGAAGTTGAAAAAATCGCTGAAGTCGGAATCCGCACGGTGTTGCTGCGGATTGGGATTGTCCTGGACAGTAAAGGGGGTGCTTTGGTAGAAATGCTCAAACCGCCTATTGCAGCCCCGCTTGGAGATGGGCAGCAATGGATGAGTTGGATAGCCATTGACGACCTGGCAAGGATGTTTCTTTTTGCCATTGAAAATGGAGAAATGAAAGGCATCTACAATGCAGTAGGTCCAAATCCTGCCACCAACGCGGAACTCACAAAAGCTGCTGCCAAGAAGGTCGGTAAAATTTTTGTGGGAATAGGTGTGCCGGGATTTGCTTTGAAAATTGTATTGGGTGAAATGGCCCAAATGGTTTTGGGTGGAAATAGGGTTTCGGCCAATAAAATCCTAAAGGCGGGTTTTGAGTTCAAATATCCTGAATTGGATGAGGCCTTAGAAAAAATTTACAACTCATAAAGTTGCCTTTTTCCCGATCAGAAACCAAAGTATAGTCCCTAAAAACGGCAAGAATATTACAACCAAAACCCATACGATTTTATCATTTTGTCCACCAAAATTACTGGAGACGACATCATAGATGGTATATGCATAAATGGCCAAGCCGACGATTCCTAGTCCAAACATTGTTTCCGAGGGTTAAAGTTTTTTTTGATTTTATTTATTTCTCCTTGGCAATTATTAAAATAAGATAGCCAACAGGATTGACAAATATTAAAATGATTGCCCATAATAATTTCAAAATAGGATTTTTATTTCACAGTGAAACCTTATTTTTACGCACCATTAAAGAAACGCGTTAAATTAATTATTTATATGCCTTACCTATTTACTTCAGAATCAGTATCTGAGGGTCATCCTGACAAAGTTGCGGACCAGATCTCAGATGCATTGATTGACAATTTTTTGGCTTTCGATCCTCGTTCCAAAGTAGCCTGTGAAACATTGGTCACCACCGGTCAGGTAGTGCTTGCCGGTGAGGTAAAATCAGAAACCTATCTCGACGTTCAAAAAATCGCAAGGGATGTGATCAACCGGATCGGCTATACCAAAGGCGAATACATGTTTGACGGTAATTCCTGCGGGGTGCTTTCCGCCATTCATGAACAGTCTCCCGATATCAATCAGGGAGTCGACAGGTCCAATCCCGAAGAACAGGGAGCAGGAGACCAGGGAATGATGTTTGGGTATGCTACCAAGGAAACAGATAATTATATGCCTTTGGCCCTGGAACTTTCACATAGAATCCTGAAAGAACTGGCCATGCTGAGAAGGGAAAAAAAGGATATTCCGTACCTGAGGCCTGATGCCAAATCACAGGTCACCATAGAATATTCGGATGATAATGTCCCCCAAAGGATTGACACCATTGTCATTTCCACCCAGCATGATGATTTTGATGATGAACCCAAGATGTTGGCCAAAATCAAAGAGGATCTGATACAGGTTCTCATTCCAAGAGTAATATCCAAACTGAAACCCAATATTCAGGCCTTGTTTACCGATGAGATCACTTACCATATCAATCCCACCGGGAAGTTTGTCATCGGAGGCCCTCATGGTGATACCGGTCTGACGGGAAGAAAAATCATTGTGGATACCTATGGCGGTAAAGGGGCCCATGGCGGCGGGGCATTTTCAGGCAAAGATCCTTCCAAGGTTGACAGGTCTGCGGCTTATGCCACCAGGCATATTGCTAAGAATATGGTGGCGGCAGGAGTGGCAGATGAAGTTCTGGTACAGGTTTCCTATGCGATTGGTGTTGCCAAACCTATGGGGATTTATGTCAATACCTATGGCACTTCGAAAGTAGGCATGGGAGATGGAGAAATTGCCAAAAAAATTGAGGCGATATTTGATATGAGACCCTATGCGATTGAGCAAAGGCTCAAACTCCGCAATCCAATCTATGAGGAGACTGCGGCCTATGGCCATATGGGCAGAGAAAATGAAGTGGTAAGCAAAACATTCAGAACACCTGATGGCAAGACCCTGACCTTTGATGTGGAACTGTTCACTTGGGAAAAGCTTGACTTTGTCGAAAGGATCAAAAAAGCATTTGATTTATAAAAGAAGCGGCTCACAGGCCGCTTTTTTGCTACTCACTTATTTATCAATGTTTGAAGTCCGTTTGTTCAATCTTCCTTTATTGCCAAATGGATTTCCTTTTGCGCCTGCCTAAGAGTGGTTTAATTTTCTTCTTTCAGGCTCATCTCCAGTTGCTTTTTTCTTTTTTCGGCTTCTTTCCTTTTCTTTTTGGGGACCTTGTCCTGACCCAGACCAAGACTACCCTTGAGACCGCTGAAAGTGGCCTTCCACCAATAATTAAAAACAAAGCGTTCTGTGTTTCTGGGCTCGTAAATGCTGGAACTGATTGGCTTCCTTAGGTATCGCCTTGGATTGTTACTTCTTACAGCAAAAGTATTCAATACAAAAGTCAAAATCCCTTTTCTTCCTGTTCCTTTTTCCAGAGTTCTTTCGTCAAGTAATTCGAGCTTTAGATCAGAATAGAGAATGACCATTCGGCCAATGGCTTCTTTTTCATCTGCTATAAAAGACCAATCAGCACCATTGATTTTTCCACGGGTAACCCGGACAAAAGCATTTGGTTCTAAAATGGAATTTAGCTGATCCAGATCAAATTCCCCTAACTGCGCATTGACATTTATAGGGTAAGGGTCGTCAAAAAAGAAATGAGCTTGCAAATTCAAATCGGCCCGGCCATTTAATTTGGCATTTGCTAACAAAAACATTTTTTCATTTGGATAGACTGCATCTTCTTTTACCAAATTGAAAGGATATAGTGCTGCATTCAGTTTGTTAAATGATAACTGTCCCGGGATCATTCCAACTTCCGGAAACTCAAAATAATTAATGGCAGCATTTTCAATAAAGAGGGAATCAACCGAAACATCCATGCCTGCCTTTTGCATTAATTCCTGTGGCATGTACCTATGGATACCCGGTTCTCTTTCATATCTTTTATCTCTGAAAATATCCGCTACCAAATCCGTCAGCCTTACAGATTTGGCTATCACTTTCCTGTTATCCACAAATTCAATCAAATCAGGTTTTTGGATTATAATGGAGGGAATATGGACACTTGCCACATCTACTTGGGAGTTTACAATCCGGTTATACTGATATCTGCCATACCTGGGAAGGAATTCCACATCTGTCAATTTTATCTCATCTTTTGTTAAAGAAACCAATCCTATTTTCAGTTTATTGAGACTGTCTGCCAAGAGGATTTCATAATTTGGAAATGAAATTCCAAAGTCTTTTTTAAGAAATATATTCTTATCGATGGACTCCATATCCGACAGATCAAATTCCAGTTCCTGAATCCCAAAATTCAACGAATTGAATTCGAAAGGTTCTCTTACAGCTTTTTTATCAAAAATGGCCAGATTTCCTTCCATCATTTCAAAATCATCTATTCTCAGGCTTTCCAGAAAATTTTTCTCAGAGGATTTCTTCGTTTTGCTGCCTTTTTGGAGTTTTTCCCCATCAATGAAAATTTCAAGGTCCGGTCTGAATAGTCTCAATTCTTTGATCCATAGGTCCTTACTGGTCTGCAGTTCAGTTAGTGAATTGGTTTTGATCAGGACGGTAGGAATATGGCCTGAAAAAACAGGGGAACCAGGTTTACCGAATAGATTTTTTGGTATGACCCTAAAGTTATTCAATAAAATGCCCTCGTATCTGGTATCCAATTCTACCTTTGAAAAGGTAACCTGATGGATACTGTCATTCAGTGTCAACCAAAATTCGTCAATACCCAAAGATAATCCCTCAAAAAATCCGGCAATTTCTCCTTTCGAGATTTTAGCAGAATCCAAAAAGAAATTAAAGACGGAGAGGTTAATACCGGTATTGACCAATTCCCTTTGGGTTCCCTGGTCCTTGAATGAAACACTGAATTGGGCGTTATTGGCCTCAATAGTATCAATCATGAAAATTTCAATATTCTTTGGCAATCCTCTTTCTGAGGTTCTTTTTTTTCGCCTTGCAGTTTGAGAAGCAGTTTCTTCCCAATCATTGTTGATAAGAAGGTCTACCGAGGAACCGGTTAGTTTGACTTTTTCAAGATTGAGTGTATTCTCAAACAAGAATGCTTCAAGCCCCACTCCCGTAAAAGAAAGTGATGGGATTTCAGCTATAATTTTTGTTTTGTCCGAAAAAGTCTCACTCGGAGTGATCTTTACATTACTGGTGATGATTTCTTCAGTTGAACTGTTGAAGCTAATTCTATCGGCCACGATATTGTATTTCCCATCTCCAAAACTGAACACATAATTGTTCAAGCTTAAATCAACCTCTTCTGAAAAAAGAGAATTAATTGCATTGGTGTTTATCCCTTCGTAGATGTGGAAGTTTTTGACTGATAAAGAGACTTCATCTTCCGAAAATCTCTTTGTTCGTTCATCAGCATAGTTTTCATAATTGACTTTAGCCTTGTTGATTACAACTGCGTCAACCTTGACTTCTGAAAAGTAGTTGTTCAACAGACCCAACAATTCTCTTTTTTCAATTTTATCGGTGTCATCATCTTTTATTTTAGCCCGATGCCGGTATATATTGATTGCCGGAGAAGGGATCCTGATTTCCTCAACGAGCAGTTCTCCCTCAAAATAGGCTCTGGGAATATCCACTCCCAAAGCTTCAAATTGGGGAACAAATATATCCACTGAAGTTGTGACGCCATACCTGTCCAAAACGTTGTCAATAAAGCCCTTATACAAAGGCTGCAGCGCAAAACCATTGATTTTAATCATCCTGCTTTTGGTATCCAAAAAAATCTTGTCTGCTTTGAACACATGTAAATTGTCGGCCAATTTTAATGCATAATCTTCCAGCTCCAACTGCAAGTGATCAGCCCAAAAAATTCCTTTGGCACTGGACTCTTTGGTAGCTTGATCCAATGCAAAGTTTTCCAAAACAATACTTATTTTGCCAAAAGAAAGACTGTCCTGCCTGATTCTGATATTGTTGTCCACAATCAAGGATCCATCCTTGATGACTAACTTTTCAACATAAATTGCTTCCAAATAATCATTCGATAATTTTTTGAGATCAAAGGGTTCTCTTTTTTTATTGCGTGACTTTAAGTCTTTTAAAAGGATATCAGGGTTATTGATCTCTATTTCACTTACATCGACAATTCTTTCGTTATAGGTTTTTTTGAGATTCGCATTTTTGATCATCAGGCCGGGGACTTCAATATTGAAAAGGCTGGTTTCATCATCACCATCTTTAACATTGATCGGAAATAGATGAAAACCGTCAATGGTTATCTCGTCCGAAAAAGAGGATAATTTTACAAAATCACCTGTAATCCAATGAATGCTGTCCCCGAGGGCCAAATCCACCTTATATAACTCTACCGAGGCATTGTCTGCATAAAAAAACTGATCCTGCTTTTTTGACTCATCGGGACCCACATAAAAATCCTCCATTTTAAAATCAATCCTCTCAGCATTAATTTTGTGTTTATCAAATTCAGAGATCGCTCTTTGGGTAAATTTACCCTCATCAATTGTAAATTGTTTGATATTGATGGAAGCAAGGATCCCTTCTATCAGATTATAAAAATCAAAGGCTTTTGATTCGGTATCTTTTTTCTCCTCCGCTCCTTCATAAAGATTGAAAATGGGTTTTTGGAGCTTAAGTTCACCTATTTCAACTTCAGAAGTATAAAACACCTTATTGATATCTGCATCACTCAACAACAAATTTTCCAGATCAATCTGAAAATAAGTAGAAGAATACCCACCAAAATCAGGTATGATATTTACTTTTTTTGCTTTGATATAATTTTCAATAGAAGACACATTTATTTCTGTCGCTTTCACTGTATGGATACTGTCAGAAAGCAATACCTCAAAATTATCCAGGTCAAAAGAAAATCCTTCTGCATTGAATGGAGTCTCAGGGAATCTCATCTGCAAAAGCTGTATGTCTTTGAGGTAAATACTGGTGTTTTCCGCCTTGATCTCTTTTTGGGCAATGAAATTTTTAAGCAGAACATCTGCATCCTTAATATTGATATTCCTTATTCTTATCTCATTTAACCTGGAGCTCAAAAAAGATTTTTTAATCTCATTTTGTAAAGTGCTGAGGGGAGAGGGCCCATTGGAAACTTCAAGAGAATCCATTTTATCCATTCTGGAATCAATTACCGGACTTGTCAGGTCTATATTTCCAATTACGATTTCTTTCTTACGGAAAAGGTAATTTAATTTTGTAATGGAAAGTTCAGGAATTGCTACCTTATAATATGGTGTCGTAGAAAATTCATCAAATTTGTCCTCGACAGGATTTATAGTAAACCCTTCGAAAGTTATCCCTCTTTGGAACAATAGTATATGAAACGTTTCAAAATCAATCTCATATTTATTGTTTGAAGCTTTTGTGACTTTTTCTTTCAAATAGTTTCGCAGAAAAAAATCAGCCCCGAAATAAAATGTAACCTGGAGCACCAACAAAAATAAAACTATACCTCCTGTTATCTTGAGGTACTTTTTCTTTTTGGCTTTACCAACTATGCTTTGTTCGTTTTTATTTTCCATTAGGTCCACTACTCTAGTAAAAGTAATACAAAACCTTCGGAAAGAAAGAATGGAATATTCCCATTTTCTTAGAATAACAAAGAGGAATCCTGAATCTGTTATGAACAGGCCAGAATTCCTCTCAGAGAAATATAATCCAAAATTGCTGTAGGAGAAGGATTCGAACCTCCACGGGGTAGTTAGGTAATATCAGAGCTCTTGATAAACTTTATTCAATCCTTTTAGGGATCCCCACCCCCGAGACAGGAGGGCTTGTCTGCCAGTTTCAACATCCTACAATATGCTGTGTTTATCTTGAAGACGGGTCAAAATTAACAAAGCGAGTCATTTATTAAAATTAATTTAAACAAAAGAATATTTATTTACAATATTTTTAATTTTAATACTAAATAATTTCCATAAATGTAATTTCGTGTTGAATATCACAACTAAATTAAATTTTTTTCAAAGCAGTTTTGCAGAAATTTCAAAACTATTGACTTAGGATTGTTTTTTGAACAGTATCAAAAAAAAAGCTGTGAAAATATTTCACAGCTTTAGTCAATTAACAATAAACCCAAAATAACCGGATGTAGGAGAAGGATTCGAACCTTCGGGATTTTTTAGGATTCCCGCCATTTTTTTGATCCCACATGATAAATTACAAGAAGTAACTTATTTAAATTAACCCTACAAAGTTAAACAGAAATCCAATAAATTAATATAATTATAAATTTTATAATGAAAAATTACAGTTTTTGTAAAATAATCGAATTTTATTTCGAATAAAAAAAATTAAATCGATTGCGGAAGTTTGAATTTTAAAAACTTAGCAACTGATTTTCAGTTTCCAAAAGGAATTTTTTGCCATAATTGAAAAAATCCGGATAAAAACCTTGGCAATAATCAGTTTTCAAATTGCACGTAGTTCTCCCATTTTTCCATAACAGCTGCAAAATCAGGAGCTAAGGGTGTTTCAAAAAACATTTTTTCCTTGGTGATAGGATGGATAAATCCGAGAGACATAGCATGTAAAGCCTGGCGGGGCATCAAATCAAAACAATTCTGAATGAAAGTCTTATATTTTGCGAATTGAGTTCCTTTTCTGATTTTATCACCTCCGTACATGGCGTCATTGAACAATGGATGCCCAAGAAATTTCATGTGGGTCCTGATTTGATGTGTTCTGCCTGTTTCCAGATTACATTGGATCAAAGTGACATACCGTAACCTTTTTATCACTTTCCAGTGTGTCACTGCGTGTTTGCCTTGGGAACCGTCGGGATAGGATTCCATTACTTTTCTATCTTTGGGACTCCTTCCTACATGGGCTACAATAGTCCCCTTGTCTTCTTTGGGTTCTCCCCAGATCAAAGCCAGATAGGTCCGTTCAATAAGGTGATGAAAAAATTGATGCGCCAAGTCTGTCATAGCAATCTCAGATTTGGCTATCACCAAGAGTCCTGAAGTATCCTTGTCAATTCGGTGAACTAATCCCGGTCTTCCCGTATTTCCGGGAAGGGTGGGTAACTGATTGAAATAATAAACCAACCCATTGACAAGTGTTCCTGTCCAGTTTCCATGGGCAGGATGGACCACCATGCCTGCGGGTTTATTCACAATTAAAAGATAGTCATCTTCGAAGATGATATCAAGAGGAAGGGGTTCAGCAAGCACTTCGGTGTGTAAAACCGGTTTTTCCATGAAAACCTTGATTTCATCCAATGGTTTTATCCTGTAATTGGATTTGATTCGCTTACCGTTGACCAATACATTTCCTGCATCAATGGCATTCTGAACTTTATTTCGAGTGGAATTGGCCACCTTATCTGTCAGGAATCTATCAATCCTGATCAAACTTTGTCCTTTATCCACAACAAAGCTGTGGTGTTCAAACAATTCTACTTCTTCCTCTTCAAAATTTTCGGGACCGATTCGCTCTTCCATGTCACAAAAATAAGGGCATTTAAGCAAGTTTTGGTTATTTTGGGTATTATTACCAAAAAGAGCTGTTAAACCCCAATGAAATACCGACCCAAGAACTTTTTTTTCCTCTATTAAAGGAAAAAGGGATCAGGCTTTCCATCAAAAGGCTGGACCAGGTTCATGATTTGGCTTCTGGAAATAAGTTTTTTAAACTAAAGTATAATTTGGAGGAAGCAAAAAGGCAGCATAAATCACTGCTTCTCACTTTTGGAGGTGCATTTTCCAATCATATTTATGCCTTGGCCGCTGCTTCTCAAAGACTGGGATTTGAATCAATTGGAGTAATCCGCGGCGAAAGAACTTTGCCTTTGAATCCTACTTTGGCATTTGCAGAATATACCGGTATGCATTTACATTATTTAAACAGGAGCGAATACCGGAGGAAAAACGAAGAGGAAATCCTTCAAAATCTGAAAGAAAAATTCGGGGACTTTTATCTTATCCCCGAAGGAGGAACCAACGAATTGGCTATAAAAGGGACAAAAGAGATTCTGACAGATGCTGATTTGGAGTTTTCCCATATTGCCACTTCAATCGGAACAGGAGGAACTTTTGGTGGATTGGCCGGCAGTATAGGAAAAGATCAACATCTACTGGGTTTTTCTGCTTTGAAGGGAGATTTTATTTTCAAAGAAATGGAGGATTTGATCAAAAAATACAAAATCTTAGTTTCAGGTAAGTATCAAATAATCAACGGATACCATTTTGGAGGCTATGGCAAGACCAAACCGGAACTGATCGCCTTCATCCGCCAATTTTATAACCAATTCCAAATACCCTTAGACCAGGTATATACAGGTAAATTGATGTTTGGAATTTTTGATCTTATCGAGCGGGATTTTTTTCCTGAAGACTCGCATATATTGGCTATCCATACAGGCGGGTTGCAGGGTATAGCAGGATTCAACCAAAAATATGGAACCGAGCTCCCTTTATGATTCCTTTAGGGTAAAAAAATCCTCGTTTTCCTGAGGTACAATATTGATTACATTGGCCAAAACAAGACGGACTAGCGTTTTGGAAGCTAAAAATACAGGCAACTTAGCCACTTGTTGGAATTCCTTTAAGGTAATCTTTCCTTTTTCGTGCAGGGTTTTAAGAAGAATGTTTTCTTTTTCGCCATAGGTAAAAACCATATCCTTTGGGGTTTTACTCCGTCTCAGGATCTCCCACATTTCCCGACTGGCCTGAATACTCCTATCCTTCACTCGTACAAAAGCTTTTTTTCTCTTCTCTTCTACCAGAAAATGTGGTCTGTTTGTCGATTTATTGATAACAAATACCGCGACTCCTTTTTTTGGATTTAACTTAATGACATTTATCTCATAGTGCAGTGGAGGATGGATATGTTCTGAAATGGCTTTTTCCATGACAAACACCTCTTCTTCTATAAATCGCTGACCACTGACCGTGCCGTCATCATCCACTCCGATCAATAAATATCCACCTTCAGTATTTGCCAGTGCAATCAGTTCCCTAACGATTTTTTCCGGAAATGCCGCTTTCTTTTTGAATTCCACTTTCAGGCCTTCTCCCTGCTTTGCAATTTTATGTATTTCTTGTAAAGTCATTTTGGAAATAGGGTAAGTAATGATTTGAGTGGTTGCGTTGGATAATAACTGAATTGTCCTCTTTTTTGTCAGTTTCCTGCCTTCACTTGTGATAGAATTAGCAGGTTTTGGTGAATAGCAATAATTAGTTACAAAATGGGCCAATTCAAATTCACATCGTAATCATTTCGGGGAAACTGGTATTGGTACGTGGTACTTTATACTTTGTATAATTGTCAAATCTTCCCATTAAAGGCTATCTTTTCTCGCTTCTCGCTTCTCCCTTTCCAACCTCTGTTTAAACCCCTCGTTTCATCTGCTCCAATCTGTTTTTCATACCCTGCCATTCATCCCTCAACCGGGCTGCTTCCATAAAGTTCAATTCTTTGGCTGCCTTTTCCATCATTTTTTGGGTCTGCACGATCAGCTTTTCAAGTTTGTCTTTACTGAGGTATTGAACTATTGGGTCAGCTGCTACCAAAGACTCTGCATTTATCGTTTCTTCATAGGTTTTTGCATTTCTCTTGTTGTCAGCCACTTTTGTCTGACCCATGATTTTATCTTTTGACCTGATGATTGTCGTAGGAGTAATTCCATGCGCTTCATTATAGGCTATCTGATGACTTCTCCGCCTCTTGGTTTCATCTATCGCCATCCGCATCGATTCAGTGACTTTATCCGCATACATGATTACTTTCCCGTTTTCATTTCTTGCAGCTCTTCCGATTGTCTGAACCAAACTTCTCTCGTTTCTTAGAAAGCCTTCTTTATCAGCATCCAAAATCGCAACCAAAGAAACCTCAGGTAAATCAAGCCCTTCCCTCAATAAATTTACCCCTACAAGTACATCAAAAATCCCCAACCGGAGTTCCCGGAGAATTTCAACCCTGTCCAAAGGCTTGACCTCAGAATGGATATACCTGCTTTTGACACCTGTTTTTTCGAGGTATTTTTGAAGTTCTTCAGCCATTCTTTTGGTTAAGGTAGTGACCAATACCCTATCTCCTGATTTGATTCTCTCGTCGATTTCCTCTAACAAATCATCGATTTGGTTAGCACTTGGCCGGACATCAATGATGGGATCCAAAAGCCCGGTTGGCCTGATAATCTGTTCCACTACAACTCCCCCGGTTTTCGCAAGTTCAAAATCAGCAGGGGTGGCACTAACATATATGGCCTGATTGATCAGACTTTCGAATTCGTCAAAATTCAGTGGACGGTTATCCATAGCTGAGGGAAGACGGAAGCCATATTCTACCAAATTCACCTTTCTTGACCGGTCTCCACCCCACATTCCCCGCACCTGTGGAAGAGTCACATGACTTTCATCCACCACCAAAAGGAAATCATCAGGAAAATAATCGATCAGACAGAAGGGCCTTGTCCCCGGTAGTCTTCTATCGAAATACCTGGAATAATTTTCCACTCCCGAACAATAGCCCAATTCGCGGATCATTTCCAGATCAAATTCTGTCCGCTCTTTTAATCTTTTGGCCTCAATGAGTTTCATGTCCTTTTCAAAAAAGGAAACCTGTGCCATCAGGTCATCCTGAATTTCATGGATGGCGGTATCGATGACGTCCCTGCCTGTTACAAAAAGATTTGCTGGGAAAATGGAAATGATTTTTTCATCGGAAAGTTTTTTTCCGGTTGCAGGATCTATTCTTTGGATGGCTTCGATTTCATCACCCCAGAAGAAAATACGGAAAGCAAAATCCGCATAGGCAACAAAAATGTCAACAGTATCCCCTTTTACCCTGAAGGTTCCATGGGTCATCTCATTGTTGGTCCGGCTGTACAGGATATCTACCAGTTTGAAGAGCAGCTGATTTCTTGGAATCCGGTCTCCTTCCTGAAGACGGATGACATTTTTACCAAATTCCTCAGGGTTTCCGATACCATAAATGCAGGAAACAGAAGCGACTACGATCACATCTCTTCTCCCGGACAAAAGGGCTGATGATGCACTGAGTCTCAGTTTTTCAATTTCTTCGTTGATGGAAAGATCTTTTTCTATATAGGTCCCACTTGTGGGGATAAACGCCTCCGGTTGATAATAATCGTAATAGGAAATAAAATATTCTACGGCATTTTCAGGGAAAAATTGTTTGAATTCTCCATAAAGCTGTGCTGCCAAAGTCTTGTTGTGGCTCAAAATCAAAGTCGGTTTTTGGACCTGTTGGATCACATTAGCGACGGTAAAGGTTTTACCTGAACCTGTAACACCCAAAAGAACTTGTGCAGGCTCCCCATCATGGATGCCTTTTACCAGCTCTTTGATGGCATTTGGCTGATCCCCTGTGGGTTTGAATTCTGATACTAATTTGAAGTCCATGTTAGTCGGCTTGTAAGAAGTTTATAACAACGGTCGACCGGTAAATAGTTTAAGAAATGGAAAGATTATGCAATTTGTTCCACACTGAACTTTTTCAGGTTATAATAGAGAAAATTGGTACGGAGCAGGATCACAAGAAGAATGGGTATAATACTGGAATGAAAAGACTGCCAACCGAATATCCAGAAGACAAGTGTCATATTGGCTAAAATCATAGCAGCCATCAAATATCTATTCACCCAGGGTTTGGTATTCTTTCTGAGGAGTGCAATTGCCAGAAAAAGGTGTCCTGGGAAAGCCCACAGAATGTTCCAATTGTATTTGGTCTGAGAATGAAAAGTAAAAAACCAAAGCAAAACCACCAATAATCCCAACAATCCCAAAACACTGAAAAAGGCAATATCAAAACCTTTGAAAAGCCTTTTTCTTCTAAATCCAATATAGGTCAGGATAAACACTGCCATAGCGAAAGCCCACCATATGATATGTGGATTCCATAAATCCAATACGGCTGTTCTTTCGGGAAAATCCAGGATAATCCTATTTTCTTTTACCAAGGGTCGGGTCGGTCCATCTCCTACTATCATAGCCCTACCGAAAGCAGTTTCCATGTAATCGGGTAAAAACTGTTTTTCTCTTTCTTCCGCCTTCACATCGATGACCGATCCCAAAGCCAGATCAATTCCGAAATCTGCCCAAGGAAGTCTATATACATATTCATCAATAAGGTTTCGGAAAGTTTTTTCTTCTGCCAATAGGTCTTCATTCCAATCCAACTGATCTCCCAAAATTTCTTCCATTGCATCCCTGATTCGGGTCGCACAATTGTCATAAAAGAAATCGTATCGATAGAAACGGTTTTGTGGCAAATAATTGATCTGAAGGAATTTATACATTTCCATTGTTTGTTCCGGGCTAAGGTCCAAGATCTGCTCTCTCACACTTCTTCGATTGTAATTATATTCCATCAAAAACCGATCGAAGGTGGTCACACTGAGCATATAGTCCAAAGTCCTTTGGGTGAATTTGACATAAAAAAAAGGCACATTGAAATCAAAGGTTCCATAATTAAAAACGAAATCCTGTCCGCTGTTTTTGTCAAGAACCCTAATGGCATTATGTCCAAATGCAGAATACAATTCATCTCCAGGATCACAGGTCAATAAACTGACCTGAAAATCCTGTGCAGCCACTAAAAAATTAAACGGATAAATAAACGTATAAGTGATTATGATTTTTTTAAAAAGAGCCGTCATAAATTTAAATTAATGTGGTTTCCAAAACTTTTTCAAAGATGGATTTTTTTAAAGACAATTATTTCAGGATTGCTCCAAATTCAGGACGAATTTATTGGAATTATATTGTTTTTACTTTAATGGCCTTTTTAATAGGCCAAGGACTTCATGCACAAATTCCTTTGGAAGTTGGGGATTTCCGTACAGTGGCCTCTGGGGATTTTGATAATATATCTATTTGGGAAGTTTGGAATGGGACTGATTGGCAACCTGCAGGTGGTAAGCCAAGCATGGGGAACAATATATTTATTGATTTTCAGAATGAAATCAGACTGACAGGAAACGAATCTGTCAATACAGTTTATTTTAACGCTGAGGGATCAACTGGCAATAAAATAAATTTACAGATTTATGCTATGGAAGTCTTTGGCTCCTTTCGATTGATGGTAAGGTCCGGGAGTGATTATGTAACAGTAGGGAATAGTGCAGCAATGACACTGAATGATTGGATTTATCCGGTTACAGGCGAAGTAATTTTCAAGGGAAGTTCAAGGAATGTTGTAGATAGGTCATCTTGGAGCGCTCAAAACACCAGAAGTAAATTTACCGTAATTTTCGACCCGGATCCAGGGGAAACTTTAACTGTAAATGCAGCACTTAAATCTACCGGATTTATAATTCAATCAGGTACTGTTTTTCAAACCTTAAATTCAGACGGGATTCCAGCTTGTTCAACTTTTTCCTTTAATGATCAGCCATTATTTAACGGAACAGGGCCTTTTGGTGATTTCATTATTGAGCCCGGAGCTACTTTGATTTCAGAATGCCATGGTTCACCAAATCCTCAAATCATTAGAAGAACAAATGCAATTCCAGCCAACCTATTCCACCTAAAGCCCGGAGGCAATTTGGTGCTTTTGGGAAATGAACCGGTTATGGATGCGGCCAATTTCCTTTTTGAAGGCAACGTCTATTACAGGTCCAATTCTGGGAATCAACGCTTGGTCAGAACCTCATTGGCCGGTTCAGGAAATCCCAAAACCTATAACAACCTGCTGTTTGAAAATGCCTCCAACAAACTCTTACCTGATTCAGTCTTTTTGAGAGGAGATTTTGCCCGATTGTCAGGAGGTGATATTTTGGAAGGCCCTACCTATTTAAAATTTGAAGGTTCTGGTATTCAACAAGTTGTCAACTGGCAAATGGATCTTCAGCAGATTGAGGTAAACAAACCATCGGGAAGGGTGGTGCTTTCTTCTGACCTGCGTGCCAAATCCAATTTTTTCATGAAACAAGGTCAGGTTGTTTTCAACGGTTTTGACCTTTTTGTCAATACTTCGGGAAGTGGAATCCTCGAGTTTATGGGCGGAAGATGGCTTAACCTTCATCGGCTCCATTACCAAAATATTCCGGTTGTTTTAAATTCGACCAATGCTACATTCCCGTTTGAGGATACCTATCAGGGCGGAATCCGCAAAATCCAGTTGAGGGGTAATTCCCCGGGTGGAAATCTATCCATAAGGTTCATAGAAATTCCGGGGGCAAATTGGGACCCGATGTTTGACGATTCTGATGGGACCCCCATTTTATACCAATTGAAAAGTTACTTTGAATTTTCGGATTTGTCTCCAAGTACCGAAGATATTGAAATGAGGATTTCTGCGGAGAATTTGATTGTAGATGATGTGGATGATATCAGAATTGTCAGCAACGGGATAGCCGCACCAGGAAGCCACTTGCCCGGAACAGAACCTGATACCCTTTGGGCAAGGAGGGATTTGCAATTTGGCGCGTTAAATGGAGTGACATTTACAGTGGGAAGTTATCGTACGCTTTCAATTCTTCCCGTAACATGGCTTGATTTCCAAGCCCTTTGGAAAAATGGTGAAACCCAAATTTCCTGGTCCACGGCAAAGGAATCCGATAATAAAAGATTTTTGATCTACAGATCATTAAATGGTCTGGACAATTACCATTTGGTGGGTGAAGTCCTGTCAAAAGGCAATAGTGAGACTGTTCAACAGTATAGTTTTTCTTATGTTGAGAAATTGACTTCAGCGAATGTCTATTTCAGGATAAAACAAGTGGATCAAAATGGCGAAGGCAGTTATGGAAAAGTGTTTCGCTTGGAAGGTTTCAAAAACCCTGTTTTGGAATCCAATTTACGTCTTTGGCCCAATCCCTACACCTCAGGACCAATCCATATTTCAGTCCCAGATAATTTGAATAAAAGACTGGTTGAGTTAAAGATTTTTGACTCCATGGGCCATATTCATTATTCAGGAAGTTTTGCTGAAGGTCAATTGGAGCAGATTTTGGAGAGTTTACATCCGGGTCTTTACCTATTGGAATTAAGCGATAATAAGGAAAGGCATCTTCTGAGATTTGTTAAAAAATAAACAAGAGTTTGACCGCCCAAAAAATATTGGGGGAGCTTCGATAAGTCAAACCCAATAAATTTTTTAACTTGTTTCTTTAACCCAAACCCAACCTATGTCTCTCGTCTTTGTATTCATCAGTATTTTGGTACTCATCCTTTTGATTACCTGGCTCAAATTCAACCCATTTTTAGCTTTTCTTATTTCATCCATTCTTGCAGGATTTCTTCTGGGAATTCCCCCGGAACAAATCGCCGGTTCAATCCAAAAAGGCATTGGAGGACTGTTGGGGGACTTGGTGATTGTCATAGTCATGGGAGCGATGTTAGGCAAATTAGTGGCAGAAAGCGGTGCCGCCCAAAAAATATCCGATACCTTGATGTCAATTTTTGGAATAAAAAATGTCACATGGGCCATGATGGTGACTGGCTTGGTGGTCGGTATTCCACTTTTTTACAATGTTGGATTTGTGCTCCTTGTACCATTGGTTTTCACCATTTCTTACAGATATAAATTGCCGGCAGTTTATGTAGGCATTCCTCTGTTGGCGGCCTTGTCCGTGACACATGGTTTCTTGCCGCCACACCCATCTCCTGCAGCATTGGTTGCTCAGTTTGGAGCCAATATGGGCCTTACACTAGTGTATGGATTAATAATTGTAGTCCCAACTATCATCATTGCAGGACCGATATTTGCGAAATTTCTCAAAAATATTGATGCCCGGCCCCTGGATACATTTCTGGCCAAACCTAAGAAAGAAGAAGACCTTCCTGGTACTTTCAACAGCTTTTTCTCTGCATTATTTCCTGTCTTTTTGTTGATTGGTACTACCACTTTGATGTTGAATATGTCAGCTGATCATTGGCTTTTTCCTTATTTGAAATTTGTGGGAGATCCGGGAATGGTAATGCTCATCTCCCTATTGATCGCAACTTATACCATTGGATTGAGGATGAAATTCAAAATTCCTGCTTTAATGGATATTTATGTAGTAGCTTCCAAAGATGTCGCGATGATTTTATTGATCATTGCAGGAGCCGGAGCACTGAAGCAGGTTTTACTGGATTCGGGTGTCAGTCAGACCATTGCCGATTCACTTCAGGGCTGGGATGTGGATCCATTGATATTGGCATGGACCATTACCGCGATCATTAGGGTTTGTGTAGGATCAGCTACAGTAGCAGGGTTAACTACTGCAGGGATCATTGCACCAATGGTTTCCGGAGGGGTGGTTGATCCTAATTTGTTGGTTTTGTCCATTGGTGCAGGCAGTCTGATGTTCTCCCATTTCAATGATGCAGGCTTTTGGCTTTATAAAGAATATTTCAATGTAAGTGTCAAAGACACGCTAAAATCTTGGTCACTGATGGAGACAATAGTGGCAGTAGTGGGATTAGGTGGAGTGATGCTACTCGACGCCTTTATTTGATGAATTATATAAGAATTATGACAGGTGACCGATGTCGGATGACCCACCACGGGCAGGCCGATGCTGAAATCCAGAATTTGACAATTACTTGTATCATTGTAAGCATTTATGATAATCTTTATATATGATCTATCAAAACCAAAAACGAATTCTAAAATCTAAATACTAATCTTATCACCGACAGGAAAGCCATCTATTGTCTCGCACCTGCCTACAGGTTAGCAAGACTATGTTCTTGGTTCCCCGATATGCATCGGGACAGGCTTTGACTCTTGGTTCTTAAATCTCAAATCTCAAATCTCACGTCTCCCGTCTTAAGAAAATGAAAACACCAGAAGAAAACCTTGCCGAATTAGGCTTAACATTGCCTCCACCACCAAAACCTTTGGGTGTTTACCGACCCTGCTTGGTTGATGGTAAATACCTTTACCTCTCCGGACACGGTACAGTAAAGGAAGATGGAACTCTGATTATCGGAAGAATCGGAGAAGATATGGATATGGATGCTGGAAAATTGGCTGCCAGACAAGTTGGTTTGGCAATGTTAGCCACCATCAAAGCCAATATTGGCTCGCTCGATAAAGTGAAAAGGGTCATCAAAGTCCTTGGAATGGTCAATTGCACCCCGGATTTTGAAAAACATCCCTATGTAATCAATGGCTGCAGTGAGCTTTTCGCATCGGTTTGGGGTCAGGAAAATGGAATCGGTGTGAGAAGCGCAGTTGGCTTTGGATCACTACCTGATAATATACCTGTGGAGATTGAGGCGTTGTTTGAGTTGAATTAGATTAATGAGACGGAAGCGCGAAGACGGAAGACGGAAGTTGCGAGAAATTTGGGTTTATAGGTCCTTTTAAATGGGTTTTGGCAATTACTAGATTTCCCTCTATGAAACAAAAACCTTTATTTCCTCTACCTACTCTTACGCTTTTACAAAAACTCAAATCTTAAATCTACAATCTAAAATCTACCCTCCGAATGTTCACAATAGACGCCCACCTCGACCTCAGTATGAATGCCCTTGAATGGAACCGGGATCTGAGGAAGCCTGTAGCTGAAATAAATAGACGGGAATCAGGATTAAGCGACAAACCTGACAGGGGAAAAGCTGTTGTATCCTTGCCTGAATTGAGAAAAGGAAATATAGGATTGGTAGTCGCTACCCAGATAGCAAGGTATGTGAAGGAGGGCAATCCCTTACCCGGTTGGCATTCACCTGAACAGGCTTGGGCACAGACACAAGGTCAATTGGCCTGGTACCGGGCAATGGAAGATGCCGGAGAGATGGTACAGATAACTGACCTCGAAAGCCTTGAAAAGCATCTTCAGCTTTGGCTGCATGAATTGCCTTGGAGTACCAAGCCGATTGGTTATATCCTTTCATTGGAAGGGGCAGATTCTATTGTGAATTTAAAATATCTTGAAAAAGCATACCAAAATGGACTGAGAGCATTAGGACCCGCACATTATGGTCCCGGAAGATATGCCAATGGCACGGATGCAACTGGTGGGTTGGAAAAAAACGGCAGAGAATTGCTCAAAGAAATGGAGCGGATGAATATTATCCTCGATGCTACCCACCTCTGCGATGACAGTTTTTGGGAGGCTTTGGACCATTTCAATGGACACGTTTGGGCGAGTCACAACAATTGTAGGGCATTGGTCAATCATAACCGTCAGTTTTCCGACGATCAGATCAAAGTATTGATTGAAAGAGGAGCAGTAATTGGTGGAGCGTTGGATGCTTGGATGATGGTGCCTGGCTGGGTTCGGGGAAAATCAAAGCCAATGGAAATGGACTGTAATCTGGAGAAAATGATTGACCATATGGACCATATCTGTCAGCTTGCAGGCAACGCCAACCATATAGGTATAGGTTCAGATTTGGATGGTGCCTTTGGCAAAGAACAATGTCCTTATGATTTGGAAACTATTGCAGATTTACAAAGCATTCCTTCTCTGTTGTATAAAAGAGGATACAGTTCCAAGGATATTGAAGGAGTTATGTTCGGAAATTGGGTAAGATTTTTAAGAAAAGCTTGGTCTTAAAAAGAGTAGTTTGTGAAAACTTTTTTACTCAAAAACAGGTAATTTTTATAGAATATATGTTTAATTATATTTTTTATCAATAAAATTTTAATTTAACAAAATTTAACATTTTTAATTAAATTTTATTCCAAATTGACAATAATTAAATATTTCAAGATCAAAATAATATTTGGATGCAATCGAATGTCAAAAGCATAAAATCAAGTTTTTTTTGCTTAATACAAAATTAAACAGCGTTTAGTTACCTTATTTAAAAAAAACTCAATATCTTTTCCCGATTAATTGTCTTTTTGACAAGAAAAGATCTTGGCAGATTGATTTCTTTGAAAAGAGAATTGATAAGTTAAATCAAACCAATCAATTAAACCCATTAACCAATGAAAAAACAATTTACAAGGTATTGCTTGTTGTTGTTTCTCATGGGATGTACGGTAATTAATTTTACCTACGCCCAGCAGGGACAAATAACAGGTAAAGTGGCTGATTCGGATTCCGGAGAGGGAATTCCTGGGGTCAGTGTTTTAGTTAAGGGTACCACTAGAGGTGCCATTACAGATTTGGACGGAAATTATACCATTTCAGCAGGTAGCAATGATGTCTTAGTATTTTCTTTTATAGGATTCACTACTATTGAAGAAGCAATAGGAAACAGGTCTGTTATCAATGTGGCCTTATCAGCTTCAATTCAAGCACTTAACGAAGTAATTGTCGTAGGGTATGGTACCCAGGAAAGAAAGGAAATTACAAGTGCGGTTACGAGTGTCAAAGCTGAAGACTTCAACCAAGGTACGGTAAATGATCCAAGGCAATTGCTTCAAGGTAAAGTAGCCGGACTTCAAATAGCAAGACCTGGTGGAAATCCCAATGGTGGCTTTGCCATGCGTTTGAGAGGGATATCATCTATAGGTGAAAATTCTGAACCTTTGATCGTTATCGATGGAGTTATTGGCGGTTCTTTAGCCACTGTGGATCCAAATGACATCGAATCTATGGATGTATTGAAAGATGGATCAGCTGCGGCTATTTATGGTACAAGGGGATCTGCGGGGGTGATTTTGGTAACTACCAAAACAGGAAAAACAGGCAGGACAATTGTTGAATACAATGGTAGCATGGCCATAGAAAATGTAGCAAGAACCATCTCGGTTATGAGTGCAGATGAATACCGTCAGGTTCCAGGTATGGTTGATTTGGGTGGAAATACCAATTGGTTGGATGAAGTAACCAGGACCGGATTTACCCATGTTCATAACCTTTCTCTTGGAGGAGGTTCTGCCAGTACCGCCTATAGAGTATCTATCAACTCCAGAAATGCAGAAGGTGTAGGAATCAATTCTGGCTTCAATGCACTCAATGCAAGACTTAATCTTACCCAAAGAGCACTAAAAGACAAAGCGATTTTCACTGTTAATATTTCCAATACTTCAATTGATAGAAGATTCGGAAACGAAAATTCATTCCGTTATGCTATAGTAAGTAATCCTACAGTTCCTGTTTTTGATCCCAATCCACAAACCCCCAATTTCGGAGGTTATTATGAGCGGGACATTTTTGACTGGTTCAACCCGGTATCTATTGCTGAGCAAAATATAGCTGACGGCAGAGAGAGCAGGTTATTGGCCAGTATCAGGGGCGAATATAACTTTACCAGCAAATTTCGGGCAGCGGTGTTTTATGCTACTCAAAGAGAAACTGATTGGAGAGGAAATTACTCACCCAAAACCGCGAAATTCGGTGGAGGTTTTGGAAGAAATGGTTTAGCTGAAATCAGGAATGACGAAAGATTGAATGACCTTTTTGAAACAACATTACATTATGATACGCAAGCAGGGAGAGTAGGTATGGCATTCTTGGGTGGTTATTCTTTCCAGGAATTTTTCAACCAAGGAAACAGAATGCAGGCTGGAGACTTCCTAACAGATGTAAATACTTATAATAATATCGGACAAGCGCTGGATCTTGAAAATGGTTTGGCATCAATTTCGTCTTATGCAAACGAGAACCGATTGGTGGCATTCTTTGGCCGTGCCAACTTTAACTGGGAAGACACCTACTTATTGTCTATTTCTGCAAGATATGAAGGTTCATCAAGATTCGGTGAGAACAACAAATGGGGTCTGTTTCCAGCAGTTAGTGCCGGGGTCAACTTAGCCAATATAATTGATATTCCAACGGTAAGTGCCATGAAAGTAAGAGCGAGTTATGGCAGAACAGGTACGCAGCCAAATCAATCTTATATTTCACTGTTCAGATTTGGAAGAACAGGAAATTTCTTTTACAATGATAGATTTGTTCCCTCCTTTGGTCCAGTTTCCAATCCAAACCCAGATTTGGCTTGGGAAAAGAAAGATGAATATAATTTCGGAGTGGACTTTGTAATGCTAAACAATAGATTGGATGGTTCCTTTGATTATTATACCAGAGTGACTACCGGAATGCTTCTACCCATCAATGTCCCTGTTCCACCAAATCTTTTCCCAACCACAATTTTGAACATAGGAGAAATGGTGAATTCAGGTATAGAATTTATGGTCAATTACCAAGCTATCCAAAAAAGTCAGTTCCGTTGGACAACAGGATTTAACTTCTCTACTTTGAGAACCAACCTCCGTAGCTTGTCTTCCGGGGACTTCTCGTTTGGTGATGTGAATTACCGTTCCAACTTTGGTTCACCAGGACAAAACTTAACCCAATTGATCAGGGTTCAGGAAAACGGTCCATTAGGCCAGATTTGGGGTCCCATATTTGACGGGGTCAATGAAAATGGTAGCCCTAGATTGAAAGTCATAAACGGTACTGCTGTAGATGATAATGGCAATCCGGTTTATTGTAATTGTAATGATGACAGAACCCAATTGGGAACTGCTTATCCAACATTCAACTTTGGATTCAACAATACCATCAATTACAAAAACTGGGATTTGAATTTCTTCTTTAGAGGATCCATTGGACATTACCTCATCAACAGTTATAGAGGCTTCTACGAAAATACAGAAAGTACTACGGTTCAGAATTATAATATTGTAAATACCAAATATTATGATCCTTCAATCAAAGTAGCACAGTATAATAGCAGTCACGTGGAAAAGGCTGATTTTGTGGTTCTGGATAACGCAACCTTAGGCTATAATTTCAATCTAGGACAAGGAAGAAATGTTACGAGATTAAGGACCTTCATATCAGTGCAGAACCCTTTCATCTTTACTGGCTATACTGGTGTTGATCCGGAAGTTAGATATACTGATCCCGAAAGCAACAATGATCCATTGGCTCCCGGTATAGAGCGTAGAGCAACCTATTTCACTACTACTATCACCACACTTGGAATCAATGTCAGTTTCTAAGCAAAAAAATAAAGATCTTATGAAAAATTTACTAAACATACGATACTTCCTAATTGGCCTGGCGATGAGTTTCTTCGCATTATCTTGTGTCGATTTAGAAGAACAGGTTTACAGTGATGTATTAGCAGATGAATTCTTTCAAAATGAGGAAGAGTTTATCTCTGCTCTAGGAGCTGCTTATAGATCTTTGGGAGGTTTGGGGAATCATTCGGGCCTTTGGTCCATCAATGAAATTGCTTCTGATGAGATAGTTGTATCTCATAAGGGTGGAGACTGGTTTGATGGAGGTGTTCTATTACAGTTGCATCAACATGATTTTCTTCCTGACAACCCCTTTTTCCAAAATTCCTGGAATTTCCTTTTTGGTGGGATCAATACATGCAATAGGTTGATATTCACTTTTGAAGGGTCAGATAATCCTATTGCTCCCTCATTTATTGGAGAATTGAGGGCGCTTCGGGCATTGTACTATTATTGGGCATTGGATGCGTTTGGAAATGTGCCTTTGGTTACAGATTTTGCTGATTTGGAAGCCCCTTCAACAAGATCAAGACAGGAAATTTATAATTTCATTCTTACAGAATTGAATGAAGTCATTCCTTTGTTACCTACTGCAAAAGATGCATCGACTTATGGAAGAATGACCAGATGGTCGGCTTTGATGATCAGAATGAAGTTGTATCTCAATGCAGAGGTTTATACGGGTACTCCACAATGGGCTTTGGCTGCGGCTGATGCAGAGGAAATTATCAATTCCGGCCCATATAGCCTAATGCCTATTTACAAAGATAATTTCGTAATCAACAATGCTATTTCTTCCGAAAATATCTTGGTATATCCTTACGATAAGGTATTTGCAAGAGGATTTAACTGGGTGATGATGACCTTGCATATTGCCAGTCAGGCAACCTTTAACCTGACCCAACAGCCTTGGAACGGATATCAAACAGTGGAGGAATTTTATAATTCCTATGTGGATCCTGTTAGAAATCCAGGTGTTCAGGGTCCGGTTTGGAAAGGCCTTGCTTTGGAACAAAGCCCAGGTACTTTAGATGGTAGGTTATCCAATTTCTTGGTCGGACCTCAATTTAGATCTGATGGTTCAAGATTGACAGATCCGGGAGTTGAAGGCAATGATCCTGATGGACAGCCTCTTACTTTCATGCCTTTCTTAAATGAAATCTCCCCAGGAGGTTTAAGGCAGGCAGGTGCCAGAATCGCTAAATATGAATTTGAAAGAGGCGGTACCGATAATATGAGCAATGACTTTGTGATCTTCAGATTGTCTGATGTCATCCTTTCTTTGGCAGAAGCTAAATTCAGACTTGGAGAAACTGCTGAAGCCCTTGCGTTGGTAAATCAAATCAGGGAAAGAGCCGGTAATCTTGATCCATTCACTACACTCACAGAGCAAAATCTATTTGACGAAAGAGGAAGAGAGATGTATGTGGAAATGACAAGAAGGCAGGATCTGATCAGATTCAAAAAATATGGCGAGGCCTGGTGGCCTTTCCAGGGAATGAACCGTCCCAAAAGAGTACATGCACCTGGAAGTCATTGGGAATTATTCCCTATCCCAGAACCGCAAATATTGGCCAATCCTAAGTTAACCCAAAACCCAGGTTACAACTAAAATATAATTTCTCAAATCATCGAGCAAGCTGAAATTTTTGATTTCAGCTTGCTTTTTTTTTACCTCTCTTCAAATGTATTATTCTTGTAGAGATTGATATATTCATACATAATCTTTTACTTGAACCCCATAAAATACCCAGATTAAAATGAATTATAAGTTTAAAACCCCACAACTTTCTTTACCCCGACTGTTGAAAAACAATCTCCCATTGGTTTTTATTTTGGGATGGTTTATCAGTCTGCAGTCTTGTGATTCCTCAAGCTTTAGGTTCGGAGAAGACAAAATCAGCCAAACCGACAGCTTGTTTCTAGGGATTCATTTGGGTATGGCCCAAAAAGATTTCTTTGACCATTGTACCGAGCTCAATAAGCAACAAATCATTACACAAGGACCGGGGGGCAATACCAATGTAGAATACAGAATTAAGAATGAGTTTGACAATGAAGTCAGCATGCGTTTCTTTCCGACTTTTATTGACAATAAGGTGTATGAAATGCCTGTCACTTATTCTTATATTGCCTGGGCCCCATGGAACAAACATTATTGGTCGGATAGCCTTTTAGAAAAAGTGTTGGTAAAATACAAGGAGTGGTATGGTGATGACTTTAAATTACTCAATCATCCAACTCAAGGTAAGGTTTACTATAAAATAGATGGAAAAAGAAGGATCAATCTTTTTGTCCAAGATGAACAATATGTTCAGGCAGTATTTACAGATCTCAAAGTTGAAAAAAGGTTAAAAGAGGAATTTGAAAAAAGCCTTGAAAAAGAGAAAGAGTTGAATGATTGAGGGAAGTTAGGCCTAAAAACAGAAAACCAGAATTCCCAATACACTGAGATGTAATAATTTGAGTGGATTTTCCATCACCAAGACGGCTAAAGAAATCGAACAGAAACTGGGATAAAAGCAGTTTTTTTAGAGCTGTTAGCGGTGGTTTAAAAAGCTTTCAACTAGCAAAAATCGGTTTTCTTTGATTCAGATTAAAGTTGTGCAATGACTTCCCTCGTTGACAATAGCTCATCATTAAAATGTATCATGAATTAAGTAAAGTTTTTTCATTTGCTGTTTCATTACTTTCTCGGGTGTTAATTTCATAATGGATTTCATTATGAATTGTCCAAAATCACTATGGGCCAACTGTCCCAACCTCCAGGAGTTATTTACCACATAATCGACTTTTTCCCGTCTGGCTGATTCAAATAAATCCAAGGTCTGCTCAATCTGATTGTTTCCTGCTAAAATATTCGCAAGGTAATAGGCGTCTTCGATTCCTTGGCCTGCCCCTTGTCCCATATTCGGGGTAGTGGCGTGTGCAGCATCTCCTACCAAAACCACTTTGTCTTTATGCCATTTATCTAGCCGTTTAAGGTCTGAAATGTCATTCCTGATGATTTTCTCCGCTTTGGTTTGGTCAATGATTTTTAAAACTAAAGGGTGGAAACTGCTATACAACTGCCTTAATTCAGATTTAATGCTATCTATGTTGTCAGTTCCGTTCTGTTTGGCCTTGACTACAGCAAACCAATAAACCTGATTCTCTGAAATTTGAGAAAAGCCAAATCTTATCTTTCTACCCCAACTTTCAATGCCTGAGTTTTGAAACTCTTTTGGAAGACCAATTTCAGAAATACCCCTCCAACACGTTTGACCTGAAAATCTTTTTGAAGTATTACTAAATATACTATCTCTCACCTTTGAGTTTATTCCATCAGCTCCAATGAGCAAATCCGTAACTGTTTCCTTATCGCCTATATAAATCTTCAGCTGATTGTTACTGTAATCGATTGAATTGAATTCATACCCTAGTTTTACCTTGTCTTTAGGTAAGGCTTCAAACAATATCATCTGTAAGGTTGATCTGTGTATTGCCACAATTTTATTGCCTTTTTCGTCCTGAACAACTTGCTGTCCGGTTTTTTTAAAGGGTACTAATTGGGAGTTTGTTATATCTACCTGGTCCAACAGCGTACCACTCTCTCTGACGAGTGTGCCCAGCCCTAACCAGTCTAAAACTTTCAATGCGTTGGGTTGCATCCAAATACCTGCCCCAACTTCATTTAGCTGTTTTGCCCGTTCATACACTTCAAACTGAAATCCAAGTTTGTTCAATGCTAAAGCGGTTGTTAACCCTGCAATTCCCCCACCAATGATGGTAATTTTCATGTCTGTTATTTTTTTAAGGTATCACCAATTTGAAGAAAACAGCTTATTTATAGCAAAGAGTCTGCTTAGCTTCAAACTTAGAGACGCCATAATTTAAAGGTATTTTAAAAATCATTTCGAAATGGATTTTTCTTTTCCTATGCTCACTTTTGATCCAATGCCAATCTATCCTTTCCCATTCAGATCAAATTCAACTTCCAAAAACTACCCTCACCCCGATAGATTGTATTTTTCCCACCTTTTCGTCCTTAGGATCAATAGCTGTATTCCAAAGGTAAAGTGATTTGAGAGTTTGGATTTCAGCCAATGTTTCCAAACCTGCTTCGCTGACCTTGGTCCCGTTCAGGTTCAAACTTTCCAGTTTGGAAAGACTGCTCAAAGCTGAAATTCCTGAATCCGTGATGGGATTATTTTCGATCCGTAGTCTGTGCAAATTTGAAAACTGCGCTATCTGATTCAGGTCATAATCTTGGAGTCCCGTTTCGGCCAAACTGAGCCAATAAATCTGATCTTTGACAGGCAAAAGCGCTTTCAATAGTTCCGAAGCTCGATCCTTGGCGGCATCCGATGGCAAGACAACATCCAAAGCGCCGGATTCGTGGGAGAGAATTCTAACCCGAAATCCCATTTTCTCCAAAGCTTTGAGATGAACAGTATCGATTCTTACTACCTGTAATTTTTCTGTTCCGAGTATATTCAGTCTAGGCTTTGCCCATGCAATAATAGCTTCATCCGCATCCATCAAGGAGATTTTAGGATCTGCTTTTCCTTTTGCTATCCACCAAATGAGTACTTGGATTTCTTCTTCAGTCAGTGGCTTTTTCCCTTCTGCAGGCATAAAATCATCGTGATCAGACGGCAGCGTTACTCTCCGGATCAGCTCACTTTTTTCAGCATCTGCCGCAATAAATACCGGACCGTTTTCTCCTCCTTGGAGCATAGTCTCATAGGAAACCAAATTCAGTTCACCTTTGGTTTTTCCAGGTCGGTGACAGCTTTGACATTTGCTTCGAAGCACAGGCTGAATCACATCTGTAAAAACCTCCGCATCCTCCAATTTATCCAAAACCCGCCCTTGGGTCTCTTTTTGCTTTTCACCAAAAGGTGCATAAGCAGTTAGATAATCTTCCCCATGAGTAAGGCTTCCCCCAAAATGTCCGGTGACAGAAAGTGCCAGGATCATAAAGCCTAATACAATATAATTCAGTTTTTTGCTGAACCTGTCCTCATGCTTATTGATCCACCAGGCAATGGCTGAGATT
This sequence comes from Aquiflexum balticum DSM 16537, assembly GCF_900176595.1. Classification (GTDB taxonomy): domain Bacteria; phylum Bacteroidota; class Bacteroidia; order Cytophagales; family Cyclobacteriaceae; genus Aquiflexum; species Aquiflexum balticum. The sequence goes on along the minus strand of NZ_LT838813.1, from coordinate 1,013,168 downwards.
ATCACCGTCATCCATCCTGCCACCACATGAACATCCAAAAGGTCGTCCTCATATCCCCCGGATTGCGAAAGCAAAAAACCCAATACTGCTGCAATTAAGGCACTGATGGTTCCCAAAAGCAAAGAAAAGTTCACAGCTTCCTGCATCGCGGGTTTTTTCCCCAATGTCATATAGGCTTTAAAAAAGACCGCAATGATCAAAAAACCAATAGGCAAATGAACCCAAAGTGGGTGAAATCGTCCGATGAAAGTGATCAGGTCTTGTATCATATTTTGACAACCCTAGGTTAAAATCCCCTTTACCACATGACCCTCTACATCGGTAAGCCTAAATCTCCGGCCCTGATGCTTGTAAGTGAGTTTTTCATGGTCTATTCCAAAAAGATGTAGAATCGTTGCCTGCAGGTCATGGACATGAACCGGATCTTTGACCACATTATATCCAAAATCGTCTGTTTCTCCATAGGTGAAACCCGGCTTTACCCCTGCCCCGCACATCCATTTGGTAAAGCAGCGTGGATGATGGTCACGGCCATAATTATCCGGTGAAAGTGTGCCCTGACTGTACACTGTCCTACCAAATTCCCCGCCCCAAACAACAAGCGTATCTTCCAACAAGCCCCTTTGCTTGAGGTCTTTGATCAATGCCGCGGTTGCCCGGTCCGTTTTCTGGCATTGGTTTTTTATCCCTCCGGGTAAATTCCCGTGCTGATCCCATCCCTGATGGTAGAGCTGGACAAATTTGACATCTTTTTCAATAAGCTTTCTCGCCAAAAGGCAATTGGCAGCATAAGTACCGGGATCGCGGCTGTCTTCACCATACATCTCATAAACCGAGTCAGGTTCCTTGGACATATCCGTAATTTCCGGTACTGAGGTCTGCATCCGGAAGGCCATTTCATACTGGGCAATGCGGGCGCTGATCTCAGGATCGCCATAAGTATCCAACTGCACATCATTCAGTGATTTGAGGTAATCGAGCATTTCACGCCTGTCTTTTCCATCGTAATTTTCAGGATTGCCGAGATAAAGCACAGGGTCTTTGCCGGACCGGAATTGGATGCCCTGGTATTGGGAAGGGAGAAATCCATTTCCCCAAAGTCTGGCATAAAGCGGTTGGTCCTGCACCGCATTTTTGGAAACCAAGACGATAAAAGCAGGTAGGTTTTGATTATCCGAACCCAATCCATAACTCAACCAAGCGCCCATGGAGGGACGGCCCGGAAGCTGATGGCCTGTCTGGAAAAAAGTAATGGCCGGATCATGGTTGATCTGTCCCGTCTGCATGCTTTTGATAAAACAAAGTTCATCCACGATCTCAGCAGTATGGGGCATCAGTTCACTGACCCAAGCCCTGCTTTGTCCATATTGGCTAAATTTAAAAGCTGAAGCAGTCATAGGAAACGAACTTTGATCAGCACTCATCCCGGTAAGACGTTGCCCGTCTCTCACCGAATCAGGGAGCTCCTGACCATGAAGGTCCACCAGCTTTGGTTTGTAATCATACAATTCCAACTGGGAAGGCCCCCCGCTCTGAAATAGGTAAATCACCCGCTTGGCCTTTGGCATAAAATGCGGCAATTCTGCCAATCCATTGGGTGACTCAGAAAGCGGCGGCGGAACCTTTGGGTTTTCTGCAAAAATCTTCTCCATTCCCATCAGCGAGCCCAAGGCCAGGGAACCAAGTCCCAAAGAAGTTTTTGTCAAAAACCTCCTTCTGTCCATATTCTTTTCAATCTCCTGAAGATCTCTGTTGGAAGACCTGAGCGGGGCATCGTGATGGTTACTCATATTATCTTTTGGTTAGAAAAGCATCTGAATTGATAATGGCACTGGCGGTGACGGCATTGGCCGCAAGGTGGAAAGGATCTAATTCTATAGGAATCTGATATTCCCCGGAAGTCAACCAGCCTTTTGTTTTATTTTGATCTGCCTTGAATTTACGGTATTCATTTTCCCTTAATTTCAGAAGGATTTGAAGCTCCTTAGGATTGGGTTTTCTTCCTGTCAGTCTGCGGAAAGTATCTTCTATAGACTTGGAGATTTCCGGATAAGCCAGCATCTTTTCACCCAAAACCTTGGAAGCCTCCACAAAAGTCGGATCATTCATCAGTACCAAAGCTTGAAGCGGCGTATTGGTCTCCTGCCTTTTGCTTACCGAAAAACTGTGGTCAGGTGCATCGAAGATGGATAATGTAGGATGGTGAACGGAGCGTTTCCAAATCGTATACATACTCCTTCGGTAAAGATTTTCCCCTGTATCCTGCACGTAGTTGGCCCCGTTTACCTTCCAAAGACCCTCAGGCTGATAAGGAAACACACTTTTCCCTCCAATTGTAGGGTTCAGTAAACCTGCGGCAAATAGGGCATTGTCCCGGATCAATTCTGCAGGCAGACGAACCGACGGCCCACGGGCTAGCAGGTAATTGTCAGGATCTTTCTCGGCCAATTCAGGCCTACTTTTCGAGGCTTGACGGTAGGTAGCAGAAGTGACAATCAGACGTTGCATGGCTTTCACATCCCAACCCGAATTTTGAAATTCCAATGCCAACCAGTCCAGTAATTCCGGATGCGAAGGCAATTGGCCCTGATTTCCAAAATCCTCAGAAGAGGCGACCAACCCGCGGCCAAAGTAATTTTGCCAAAATCGGTTGACTGCCACCCTTGCCGTAAGTGGATTTTCTGGATCCGTCAGCCATTGGGCCAGTCCAAGACGGTTTTTGGGAAGGTTTTCACGCATAGGCAATACGCTTTCGGGGGTATTGGGAAAAACTTCCTCTCCATGCAGGTTATATTCTCCACGTGTCAAAACATAAGTGCTCCGCTTTGCGGTTTTGTCCTGCATGATCATCATTTCAGGTATCCGCTCAACAGAATCTGCATAGGCTTTTCTCTGGTCAACCACATCTTTCAGCTTTTCTCTGTAAGCCACAGAATGGTTGTTGAGATAGAGTTTTTTCAGGGCCTGTTTTTCCTGAGCATCGAATTTGTCCCAGGTTTGGGCAAGGATTGATTTATATTTGTCAAGCTTGGCAATCTGCAAGACCTCAAGAGACGAAAGTTCTTTGTCATACACACTGACTTCATCCACCAAAGCGTCTTTGAGTCCCTTGCCTCTCCACACAGCCCCTACCTGCAAACCCGGCTGTCCCCCCTGAAAAAGGATGTCTTTGTACAGGTTGTCATGGGTAGTTTGGGTAGCCATTTCAAGTCCGTTTAGGAATACTTTGAGTCCATTTGCTTTGGAAGAACCGTCATACGTCATGACCAAATTGATCCATTGGTCACGGGGAATATCCTGTTCCGTGACTTTGGTGATGGCATTGTAGGGAGCGGTATGTGCCATCAGTAATTCCAGGCGGTTGTTTTTGAGACTGAGGTGGTATCCCCGCCAATTATAGAGCACTGCGCCTGAACCCTTGTGGAAGATCGCCCCATCAGTCAAAGACTTGGGGACAGAAATCCAAACACTTACAGAAAAAGGTTCGCTGCGTGAAAAAACACCCGAACCGCCCAAATCCAGCCAGGAATCCCCATTGAGTTTGACCGATTTTCCCCTGAATCCCTCTACATAGGCGGGTTTCTGGTTTTTCACCTCGCTGCTTTCCATGGTTCCTTTTTGGGAAGGATTCAGAAGATTCTGAATGGAGTTTTGGTCAAAAGTGTAAAAGGCATTCCGGCTTGCCGGAAAATCCATTTTGGAAACTTTTTGAAAAGACTCCGATGCCAACCAGGCCTGAAAGGCATCTTCCTCCTTTTCAGCCATTTTTGCCAGTTCCTCTTCCTCCTTGTTTTTTTGGGAAAGCAGGTAGGAAAGCATATTGTCTTTCTCCGTATCGGTCAAAAGCATCGTCGGAACGGGCATGGAATCATCCCAAGAGATCTGACCGGCCTCATCCACCTGATTGAAAAAACTACTGAGTTCAAAGAAATTCTTTTGGGAAATCGGGTCGTATTTATGGTCATGACACCGCGCACAACCCAATGTCAAAGCCATAAAAGCCTGACCCATGGTACTCGTCCGGTCTACCACATATTCCACCCGAAACTCCTCCTCCACAATTCCCCCTTCCATATTTTGGGGATGAATCCGATTGAATGCCGTCGCAATCAGCTGCTCTTTGCTAGGATTGGGAAGGAGATCCCCCGCCAACTGATGGGTGATAAACTGATCGTAGGGAAGGTTTTGGTTGAATGCCCTGATCACCCAATCCCGATAGGGCGATGCGTCCCTATACCTGTCTACGGTATAGCCATGGGTGTCGGCAAACCTTGCTATGTCCATCCAATGCATGGCCATTTTCTCCCCGTAATGTGGAGAATTGAGCAATCTGTCAACCTGCTTTTCATAAGCGTTGTCAGAGGGATCAGCAAGAAAGGCATCTATTTCAGCCAGGCTTGGAGGCAAACCTATCAAATCCAAGCTCAATCTTCTCAGGAGCGTTTCCTTATCGGCCTCCGCTGAAGGTTGGATTCCTTCCTGCTCAAGTTTGTTTAGAACAAAGTGGTCAATTGGATTTTTGATCCAAGCTTTATCTTTTATTTTCGGAATGTCATGTTTTTGGGGAGGAATAAAGGCCCAATGCTTTTTGTATTCGGCCCCATCTTCAATCCATTTGATCAGGATTGCCTTTTCTTTTGGGGTCAAAATCAAATTTGATTCTTGGGAAGGCATCCGGTACTCCGGATCTTCTGAAATGATCCGGTGAAAAAGTTCGCTTTTGCGGAGGCTTCCTGATTTGATGGCAACCTTACCGGGAGAGTCTTTCAGAGATGCAAAAGCCATTTCAGGATCGTGCAAACTCAGTCCTGCCTTTTGGGCTGCCAGGTCAGGGCCATGGCAGGCGAAGCATTTATCGGACAGAATTGGCTTGACATGGATATTGAAATCCAGTGCTTCCGGTAATTCCTCATAGGCTGCCCGCACATCCTCCGGGAGTTCAGGGCTACAGGAAATCAAAAAGAAAATAAAGCAGTAACTCAGTATTCTTAAAACCATTTGAAATCAAATCAACGCATTAAATTAATGGAATTTCAAATCATATCCCACCTGCTATATCCTGTATAGTTGAGCAATGCTTACCTGTAAGATTTATTTTCCCCAATTAGATTTCGGTGATTTCAGGGATGCGCTAGAAAACCAATCAAACTTCACCAAAGAACAGGAATACCTTATCCAAAGAGCCATAACCCGTCATAATGGTTCGTAAAAACGAATCGGTGAAAACCTTGGAATAGAAGGGTTGACTAGTCATGTTCCAAGACATACCTTGGCCAATCATATGGCTTACTTCGGCTATTCAGAAGAAGAAATCCGCCTGATCTTAGCCCATTCAACCGTCCAAACCACAAAAATTTACCTCAGGGAGAGGCATGGATTTTCTGGTAGTTTTGAGATTATGAAGAGTTTTTATGGGGGGAAGGGGTCAGGTACCGTTAAAAACGATTTGGATTTAGCAATTTAACGATTTGATAAAATGTGTTTTAATGCATTTTATCTTTTGTCATAGCCTTTTCTAAATTTGGGTTTCTTCTATGCTTTGTTCCTTGTTCATAAGAGTAAGCAAGTTTGATTAATATCGGTTCTGAATACATACGTCCAAGGAATTCCACTCCTGTCGGCAAGTTATCTTGCATAAAACCCATGGGAACTGTAAATGCTGGTTGACCTGTGTGAGGTGCAACAGCCCCGGTATTTTCGCCAGTGTATTCCTCAACTATTGAATCCATCCTGTAAGGTTTTATATTCCAGGTTGGATAAATGAGAGCATCTAATCGCATTGAATCCATATAGTTTTCAATGGCTTCTCGAAATGCAATTCTATTTAGATCAGAATACGCATCCAAACATGAAATTTCTATATTCTCAGGGCGGCCATTATGAGTTGCAGAAAAGTTTAAAGTCTCTGTTGTGAACTTTGATTTTGAACCAATCCGAATTAAATCCTCAAGTTTTCGAATCGTGTCATTTTTAACATTTTTAATCAGGTAGTTTTCAATATCAGATCTGAAACTTTCACACCAATGGTTCTTACGAAGCAATGCAAAATTTGGAATGACTACAGGATCAATGATCTCTGCACCGAGCTTCTTCATATCCTCAATGGCTTCTTCAAAAAGTGCCAATATTTCAGGGTCAATATCGACTTCAGCTATTTCCCACAGAACCCCAATTCTTGATCCTTTTAAGCCTTCATTGTCAAGGAACTGAATATAATTATCAGGTATTCTCCCATTAGAATATGAAGTCAAATCATCTTCTTCATCATAACCGCTAATGACTTCTAGAACTCTTGCTGCATCTTCAACGGTCCGACACATAGGGCCGGCCATGTCTTGTCGAAGCTGGCATGGAATAATTCCGGATCGACTCACCAAACCCATCGTTGGCCTAAAACCCACTAACGATCCATGAGATGAGGGTAAACGTATTGAACCGCCCGTATCTGTTCCTAATCCAATTACACCAAAATTGGCAGCGATGGCAGCCCCCGTTCCACCACTTGAGCCCGCAGAAGTATATTCTTGATTATAGGCATTTAAAGTTGCACCATTTGTTGAGCTATACGATCCCCACGGAGTAAATGCCCATTCAGCCATATTTGATTTGCCCAGGATTATGGCACCAGCTTCTACCAACTTACAAATAATGAATGCGTCACTCTCAGGTTTGAAATTTTGTAATGCCAGTGACCCGGCAGTAGTTTCAAGCCCTTTGGATTGTATGTTGTTTTTAACGATCACAGGTATCCCATGAAGTGGGCGGAGCACCTTGGTGTGCTCAAATTCCTCATCAAGTTCTTTAGCAATGTTTAGTGCATTTGGATTGATTGAGTTAATAGCGTTTATGGATGGGTCAAGGTTTTTAATCCTTTCCAAATAAGCTGAAACCAATTTTTGACTATTGTAATCACCATCTTTGAAAGCCTTATGAATATTCTGGATTGTAAGTTCTTGAAGATTTATCGGAGATGGTTCCTCACTGGTCTGACACCCAAGGATTCCATTAATTATGAAGGTGCAGACAAAAATTATTTTATAAGTTTTCATATTAGTTTAATTGGCTATAACGGTACGTGATTCAGATTGGAGACGGCGGGCTTTCGGAGCCGTTCTATTCAAGCTTATTCCTAGCTTCTTAAAGATCCTGATTTTTCAATTTACTCGGTACCGCCCACTGTATCCATGGTGATGTTAGCGAAAGTTTATCCTATCTCTTTACCCAATTTTCCAATTGAATTCCAGAAATTCTTTCAAATTCCTTTCGATTTTCGGTCACCATGATCAGATCTTTATCCACAGCAGTACAACCGATTAATAGATCAAAATCGCTTATCATCAGTCCTATTGACCTTAATCGGGCTTTCTCTTTTCCATAAAGGTAAATGGCACTGAAAATCGGAAGGATCAGAACTTGATTGGTAAAAACTTCTATTAATTCAAGATTCTTTTTGGGATTAGTGCTGTTTTCAGCTCCAAATACTAGTTCAGCAAACGTAACTTCAGAAATAGCAAAGTTTTCAGTTCCTAATTCCTGAAACTTTTCTATCAATCCATACTTCCCTCTTAAAAAATGGACGCAGATATTAGTGTCTAAAAGATAATTCATTCGAAACCAGGATTTTCTGTTTTTTCTATTCTGGATTCTCTAATTTCTTTAATGATTTCGTCCGAATCTTTATCATCTTCCCATGCGCCAAAAAGCGTCCGAATTTCCACCTTCTCTTCTTTTATATCAAGAGATTCAGTCAATTTTATGATCAGCTTTTTCTTGGAAAGATTATCCAAACCTTTCAAGAGACCGAAGTACTTTTCTAATGTCTTGTTGTTTAAAGTGAGGTTTGCCATATTTTTTTTATCCAATTTACGAAATTAATGGTTTGATGGTCAAAAGATTTAGTGAATTAAATTCCTAATTCTCTTTTCTTTTTCTGAATCAGGTCTCCCCTCTTACTTAAATCAGTAGTAAATCCACCTGCATTGACAAAGTGATTTTCAGTGTTAAACCAAAACGTTTTCTCAATTCCTTTTATCTTAATCCTGTAAAGGGGTGGGTAAACAAACTGTATTAAATATAAAGATTCAACATCTAGCCAGTTTACAATTTCTTCCCATTCCCCATTCTTAACTACTATTGATTGATTCCCCATGTTTGCCAAAACAAATTTATTCTTGATCAAAAAGAAGATTATAATTTGAAAAACCCCGATTATAATGAAAACCATAGTTATGACAAAATCTCTTTCAATTGACTCTCCGTTCATTACAATCAATTGAGGCAAAAACCATGAAAAAACGGAAATAACCAAAAAAAGAATTCCGATTCCTAATAATCCGAATTTAAAAATTGTTTGATATGTTTTATTACTTTGCATGGGTTTTTTCAATTTTCGCCAACGGTTCGAAGCTACCCAAAGGTGGTGCTTTTCCACACCTTTCATTCCTCGAAGAATTGCTGTTTATATATAAAAAAAATATCCTACGGAGCACGTCACCTCCACTTTTGGGTAGCTGCTGTTAGCTGCTGCCTTTCTTTTCATCAAGTCGTCTTTTTAGTTCGTCAAGAGATATAGTTTTTTGTTTCTTCTCTTCTTGTGTTAGTTTTTTATATTCTTCTACGGTGTCATTCAGAGATTTAAGTTGTTCTTGAAATGTTTCTTCGTCATAGTCGATATAAGTCATTTCGTAAAGGCTATGAGCTATTATTTCTAAGTCTGAAAAGTTTTTAATTGTCTCTACTGCCAAGTCCATACCGAGCCATTTGTCCCACTCTAAAAACTCTATTGCGTAACTGTTAGTAATTGCAGTTGGGTCTGGTATTTTTTTCTGTCCTGAAACGTCAACGTATGTTTCTTTTTCACTCTCAAAGTTTGGGTCGCAGTCATACTCTGTCAAAATAATTTCTAACTCGTCATAGTCAGCCGGATCGGTTATTTTTAGTTTCTCATAAACGTTTCTGTATTCATCAAGCATTTTGTCTTGGTCGGGATACAGTTTTAGCAAGGTCAGCTCAATGCTAAACCAATTATTTGATTTTATTAGGTCATATAGTTTCATTTTACCTTGCTGTTAATTATCAAATTTATTTAAAAATTCTGTTCTCAGAAATGTAAGTTGTTGTCTTGAGATTGTTAAAACATTTAACTAAGCTAAAAAGTGTAATTGTTTCTGCGCCAAGCCGCCTGTGTGTTTCAAAAGGTTGCAACGTGATTCAGCTTGGAGACGGCGGGCCTGCCTGCGGTAGGCAAGCATTCGGAGCCGTTCTCTTCCAACCTACTCCTAACTTCTTAAAGGTTCTAAACTTTCAATTTACTCTGAACCGCCCGCTGTATCCAAGGTGATGTTATGCACTGTTCTTATTCATTTTTTTGAGGCAATTAGTTCAAAAATCAATTCTTTCAATATTTCTAAATCACTCTCTATTGTTCCTTTCATATATCTTTCAAACACACTTTTATTGTCCGGAGGGTTTAGGTTCAGAATCAACCCTTTTTCCAAGGCCAATAACCTTAAAAACTCTCTTTGTGCACGTCCGTTACCTTCTCTAAAGGGATGAAAATAATTTACATTATCTAAAATTTCGGCTAACTTCTCTGCTAATTCTTTTCTTCTGTTTTTTCGAATTTTCTTGTAGTCAGCTATTAAAGAATTAATGTAGCTACTGGCATTATCAAAATGGGTGGTAGGAAAAAATTGTTTTCCATCCTTACTTATTTCCACAACCCGTTTTTTGCCAGCCCAGATATATATATCTTGAAACAAATGCTTGTGAATATCAAAAAGGTTTTCAACTCCTTTAATCTTAATGGGACTATTGTAAAGTTCCTGAAGTCGTTTTGTTACTGCTCCACTTTCAACAAAAAGCAATACTTCCGGATCTGTAATTCCCGGAATGTTTTTTAAAATTCCTGTTTTTGGGTCTACATAAGTATAATCAAAGTCTATGTACTTATAGGAATCAGACATAAGCCTTTTCTTCCGCAAACTTCACCAATTCACTCAATGAAATTTTCCCTTTTACATAATCCCTGATTATTTCAACCCCTTTGGGTGTAGGTATAAAACCTTCATACATATTACTTCCTAAAGCATTTGCTGTGCTTTCTAATGTCTTTAAATCTGAAAATTTCACTCCCATTATCGTCAGGTTATTCCTATCAATTTCGATTGTAGCAAACATATGTTTTGGTTTTAATCCTTCGACGAATTTACAAAATTTCCGTCATTTTATTCTTAGGTACCTCTTTTTTAGAATAGTGCATAACGGCAGTTTGTCCAAAAACCTCCGTTATCTTTTTGTATAGTCTAAATATAAGCCCATTTCCTTGAATTTGGGTGGGGCTGTAGAAATTGGTAGTTATGGAATCTGTAAATTTCACATCGCTGTATAAGCTTCTTTCGGACTCTTAAAAAGTCCAGTATGGCCAAAAAACAAAGCCAAAGCATCTTCAGATACTTTTTCAATGCTTCCTGATCGACAAGATTGAATATCCTTCGAAGATTATAGGCCACAAACATGAACCCAACATCCGAGGAGGCCCTGTCCTTGCCTTTTTTGGTGATGATGTAGTGGAAGTTCCACTGTCTTTTGATGGTTCCGTAGTTGTGTTCGATGATTGCCTGCCTCCGTTTGTAAAGGTGTTCCTTCTGCTCCACGTTTCTTCTGTTGGCATCGATGAAGTCCTGATGCTCCGTCCTTTCGATGACCCTACCCCTTCCACGGGTGTTTTTGGTGCAGCTGGCAAGGGCGGGACAGGCCTGACAGGCCTTGGTCTTGAAGTGCTGCACCCTTACGCTGCTTGCTGATTTCCGGGAGGGACCGCCCCTTTCCTTATTGTACCATGATCCGTTGGTGGACAGGGTGTTTCCCTGTGGGCAGGTATAGGTGCGGTTTTTTGGATCATATCTGAATTCCGAAACATTGTAGGCCGGATCCGGGGCCATACTGGAACCGCTGACAGCGGGTATGGCAACTATGGCTTCGGCCCCAAGTTCTATGGCTGTCCTGATTTCGCTGCCTGTATGGTAGCCTTTGTCGAACAGAACTGTGAAACTGTTTGTCCCAAGTATGCTTTTGGCCCTTCTGACCATGTTCCCCATGGCCTTGGAATCATTGTTATTGGTCACCTTGAAGTCGATCGGGATGTTGTGCTTTGCATCCGTGGTGGACTGGATATTGTATGCCACTTCGGTGATGTTGTTGCGGATGACCATCTGTCTGCTGTCGGGATCAGACGTGGAAATCTGCTCCTGGTCGCTGCTGTCAAGCTTTTCCAAGAGGGATTCGTATTTTGCCCGGCGCCCGGACTGCTTTTCGATCTCCGTGGCGATGGTTTCCTTTTGTGTACTGTCCCCGTCCTCTTGGGCAAGTTCAGACTGGTACCTGGAAAGCTTTTCTTCGATGTAGGCAAGGTGCCTTTCGATCTTTTTGGCGTTGAAGTTGTTTTTCTTGCTGTTCTGGGCGCGGAGCTTGGTACTGTCGCCGGCAATGAGAGTTCCACCGATCAGCTCAAAATGTCTGGCCATCTGCACGGTGGCCCTGAATACTTTTTTGATAGCGGAAGGGTTATCCCTGCGGAAATTGGAGATGGTATTGTGGTCGGGAACGAGTCCCTTCATGAGCCAGATGAGCTCGATGTTGCGTTTGCATTCCCTTTCCAATGCCCTGGAACTTCTGATCCTGTTGAGATATCCGTAGATAAAAAGCCTTAGCAGGTCCCCGGGATGATAGGCAGGCCTGCCATTGTCGACAAAGTCCATCTCAAAACCAAAAGACTTTAACTCAATGGAGTTCACAAACAGATCGATAAGGCGGGTTTCGTTGTCAGAATCAAGGGAATCGTCCAGGCAGGTGGGGAAAAGCGCAAGCTGGGTGCGGTCAGTGCCTTGTATGAATTTCATGCTAGAATTTACAAAAATTACCCTATATATCCCATAGAAAAAGTGTGAAATTACTTCTCACCACAAGGCGGGGTTTTTAGACAGTCTGACGTTTTGGCGCTTGGCGCAGTGGTGGATTTCGGAGCACAAAACTGTCAATACACCACAAAAGCTGATGCGAGGTAGAATGTTCAATTAACCACTTCACCCGCCATTGAGCCAAACGCCTGTGCCTGTTGCACAACTCGTAGACGGAAGATACAAATTAATATGGGTTTTGGGTAGTAAAGGACCTAAAAATTGGTTTAAAATATTGATATACAGTTGTTTATATCCTTGTTTCTGACTATTTTAAGACATGCAAGGACGACAGCAAATCCAACCCAAACTCTTTTACCAGGTCAGCCTGGAAGACCTGGTCCCCAACGACAACTACTACCGTAGACTTTCGTCATGCCTCGACCTCGCCTTCCTTTACAAGGCCACGGCACACTTCTACGGCACCGAGGGCCAGGAGAGCATCGACCCCACCGTGTTTTTCAAGATGCTGTTGGTGGGCTATCTGAACAACATCAACTCGGACCGGAAACTGATCGCTTTCTGTTCCAATTGCCTGGACGTACGGCTGTTTCTCAACTACGATTTGGACGAGGCCCTGCCCTGGCACTCCACGGTCAGCCGGACCAGGCAGCTGTACGGCGAGGAAGTGTTCCTCCAGCTGTTCAGGGAGGTCCTGAGGCTCTGCGTCGGAAAAGGGATGGTCAGGGGCAAGCGCCAAGCAGTGGATTCGGCTTTTGTCAAGGCAAACGCCTCCATGGACAGCCTGTTGGAAAAGGAAGTGGTCGAGGACGCCTCGGCGTATGTCGACGAGCTGGACGAGGGATCGGAATTCAAGGTGACCTCGGCCAGAAAGAAACTGGTGGAAAGGCACCATAAATGGAAAGAGGAGGAGTACAAAGGAATGCCCGGCCATGTGGACGATCCCAAGCAGGTGGATGACCTGGGCAACACGATACGGCCCAAGTACCTGAGCAACCATACGCATTACAGTCCCACGGATCCCGATGCCAGGATCAGCACCAAGCCCGGGAAGGCCCGTCAGCTGAACTACTGCGGACAGGTGGCGGTCGACGATGCACACCACGTCATCACGGGGGCCTGTGCAAGTATGGCAGGAAGCAGGGACAGCGAAAACCTGCCCGAGATCCTGGACCAGACCTTGGATAACCTCGAAGGAGTGGGTATGGGAATCGACCAGGTCACGGCGGATGCAGGCTACAGCAGCGGCAAGGCACTCAGGTACTGCGAGGAACGGGGCATTGACGCCTACATTCCAAACTTTGGGCAGTACAAGCCCGAGAGGGAAGGCTTCAGCTACCATGCGGACAAAGACGAATACCTCTGTGAAAAAGCTGGTGGCAAAGGTGCCGTGCTGACCTTCAAAGGCATCAAGACCGACAGCAAGGGTTACGACAAAAAGAGCTACAGGAGTTCGGAGACGGTCTGCAGGAGCTGCCCGCTCCGGGAGCAGTGTTGCGGCAAGGCAACCAGGTTCAAGAAACTGGAGGAAAGCATCGACAAGCCCTACTACGACCGGATGCACCAAAAGCTCAACCATAACCGCACCTATGCCAAACGGATCAGCAAAATCCGGAGTCGGACCGTAGAGCCGGTCCTAGGCACTTTGGTCAACTTCCTGAACATGCGCAGGATCAACAGCCGGGGAATGGCCCAAGCCAACAAGCACGTTTTGATGGCCGCTCTTTCATACAACCTTAAAAAGTACCTGGCATTTGAACGGCGGTCAGCCACAGGGCAGGCGATGGCAATGAAAAAGGCCCTCAGGGACCTAAAATATGCTTTTTTGGAGCTTTTTTGGGCCGATATCCGCCATATTCCGACTCCTGGCCCCGCATGACCGAAAAACGACCCATCTTTTCTCTCGAAAATCCCAAATCTCAAAAATCCACCACTTCCCGAAAAAAAGACGTCTAATTACTCGATTCACAGGGAGGTTGTGCAACGGTTACGCCTGTTAGTGGCTGGGCTTTCTTCTGTCAAAAGTGTATTACGCATTTGGGCAATAATTTTTTAATTCTTTCTTTCTCCTTGTCGCTTAGTTTATTTCTCTCAATATGCAATTCCTGGAGGCTTGTCAAATACTTAATTTCTTCTGGTAATGTTGTTAATTGATTATTCCCGATTTCTAGATATAGTAGGTTTGTCAACTCGCCAATTTCTTTCGGTAATTCTGTCAATTGGTTGTTGTTCATTATTAAAATTCGTAAATTCTTTAGATTACCAATTTCTGACCCTACGTATTTTAAGTTGTTTGAACTTAAAGATATTTCGTCTAAGGTTGTCAACTTGCTCAAAACAGTTGGAAAGGATTCAAATTCGTTTCCTAAAAGATTTATTGAAACAATTTTGTCAAGCCGAGAAAGTTTTTTGGGAAGTTTTTTCAGTCCTTGACTTGCAACGTCAATACTAAGCACTTTTTCCTTTTCCTTAATAGCTGTTTTAATGTCGGTGTATTCAAATAGAGCTCGATTTTTTTTAATGAAGTCCCAATATGACTTTCCAATTACTTGATTGATTTCAAAAGTATAAGTTCTACTTTTTTGTCCATCTGTCCATTTACCCGTTGCTTTTTTGAATTCAGGTTCAAGTTGTCCATTGAAGTAACCTGTAATGCTGTCTGATTTATCGCGTTCAATTAAGTAAAATGAATTGTCCGCATTTAATTTTCCGACCAATTTTAGTGAACCCCAATTCGGATTGTAGTAATATGAACCTACCGTTGTCGAGTCAAGGAGAACTAAAAAATTCAGATTTATTTCGAGTCGTTTGTTCTGGTCTGTCAGAATGTAACCTTCGTAAACGTATGTGTCACAACAATTTTTCTGTTGCCCAAATGAGGTCAAAACAGTAAAAAGTGCGATTAATATTGTCAATATGTTTTTCATTGTGTTTGTCGTCATAGCCTTGCCACTAACGTAAAGTGTTTTAGACGCAATCTAGCCAAAAAAATAGCCAAAATAAATTGGCGTTTCAAGATTGCGTTTAAAACATAGTTGGACTAAGCCGTGCTACACCTATGGGTATTTATCTGCTTTGCTTTGAAGGTTTTGTCTGGTTTTGGACCATTGTCCTGAAGTTTTGGACGGATTCCGCTTTTTTACCCGGAAATTTTGTTTGGGACCGGGCATACCTTTCCCTGTAACAGAACCTCTGTTTTGTTTTTCTTTCAGCTTTTCAAAGAACTTCATCCCTGCTTTTTCATTCAGGGACCATTTGCTTTTCCTTCGGGCGTGGCAAAGACCATCCTTCCGTTCTTGCAGCAGCTACACCTGAACATCTCTTCTCCGAAAATCTCCTCCATCACCTCGTAGGTGCTCAGCCCATGGTAAAATGACACCTCCCTTGTTATGTTCAACAGCCTGAAACATTCATTCATTTTGGTGTTGCTGTTGGCCGAGGCCAAGATGCCGTAATAGCGGATTTTGTAGAAGCCTGTTGGCAGTACATGTTGCATAAATCTTCTGACAAACTCGGAACAGGCAAGCAACATGGTTTTGGTTTTGTTGTCCCTGTAATCCTTCCACCTGAATTTTACGGTTTCACCATCTGTATCCAGAATACGGCTGTTGCTGATCGCTACCCTGTGGGTGTACCTGCCAAGGTAGCTGACCACCTGGCCCGCCCCCCTGAAGGTCTTCTTGATATAGACATTCCACATCTTTGCGTAAGATTCCCTTTTCAGACTATTGATATCGGCAAACAGCTCTTTTTGACCTCCGGGTATCCTGAGAAGGTTATCCTCCAGTGCTCCCAGAAGCCTTTCCATGAACAGTCCCCGGAACACAGCCGAAAGGGCCTTTACCGGAACGAAGAACTTTTTGCCGGCATACAGCCACTGCATCCCGTCACTGTCAAGGCCTCCTGCAGGAACCAGCATATGGATGTGGGGGTGGTAGTTCAGGGACTGTCCCCAGGTGTGGAGTACCGACAGACAGCCGCTTTCGACTCCCAGAAAGGCAGGGTTCAGGGCAGTCTTCTTTACTGCTTTTGCGGAACATTCAAAGAGCAGGTTGTAACAGAACCTCTGGTTGATGTAGAACAATGGATTGAGAAACTCAGGAACCGTAAACACGGCGTGAAAGTACCTGACAGGCAGAAGCCTGCACTTTAGCTTTTCCACCCACAACTGCTGCTTGATGTACTGGCACTTCGGACAGTGACGGTTCCTGCAGCTGTTATAGCAGACTTTGACCGTACCGCAGGAGTCACAACAGAGACTGTGTGAGCCCATTTGTGATGTCCGGCAATGGAGGATGTCGTTAAAGGCCTTTCTCTGATCAGGGCACAGATGCTTCTGCGACAGGAAGACCTCCTTTTGGGAATCCAGGACTGTTGAGAGTTCGGCCCCACCATTCCTCTTGTTGACAGCATCCATCAAAGCTCATCCAGGGGACTTTTGATCAGGGCCGGATCCAGATTGCAGATATGCAGGTAGACCGTAGTGGTCTTAAGGGATCTGTGTCCCAGGAGTTCCTGGATTATCCTGACATTGGTCCCCTGCTCGAGCAGGTGCGTGGCGAAGGAATGCCGCAGGGTATGGAAAGAGGCATGCTTTGTTATTCCGGCACATTCCATGGCCTTTTTCAGAACAGACTGTGCGCTTTTTTCGCTGTATGGCTTTCCCGGCACCTGCCCTTCAAAGAGATAAGTAACCGGACGGTAGCTTTTGAAGTAATCCCGAAGCTGTACCAGTAACTTATGGGGCAGAAGGGTATACCTGTCCTTGTATCCCTTGCCTCCCCTCACTTTAAGCTGCATCCTGTCACTGTCTATATCGCCGGGCTTGAGACTGATCACCTCACCAAGCCTGAGCCCCGAGGCGTAGGTAAGGGCTATCAGGCAATAGTGCTTTCTGTTCCTGATACTCTTAAGGATAAGCGACACTTCTTCCTTTGAGAATACAACCGGAAGCAGCTTGGGACGTCTTGGCCGTTTGATCCTGATAGTATCCCAATCTCTTTCAAGCACGTCTTTGAAAAGTATTTTAAAGGCACTGATTGTCTGGTTGATGCTTGATACCGAAAGTCCGTCCAAACTGATCCTTTTAAAAAGGTAGTCCTTTAATTCGGGGATACTGATCAGATCCGGACTTTTTCCAAAATGAGCTGATACTACAGATACCAGGCTAAGATAGGTCTTGATGCTTCTGGGAGAATAATGTCTGTAGGACATCTCCTCATACATCCTCTGGCGCAAACTTTTTTTTCCATGATTAAATTAGTTAAAGATTGAACATGGAATAAATTTAATACATATTGTTAAAAATCAGGCCTTTATGATGGAATACAGAAAAACTACCGACGAAGGAGGTTTAGTTCAACGCTTTTCAGCTATACGCAGGCAGGGATTTTTACCACTGAACATCCTACGAAGAACTGAACCTTAAATTTACTACTTTCCTGTCCTACGAAGCACGAAACCCCTGCTTGCGTATAGGTGATGTTATGGGCTGCCGTATTCTTTCCTCGAAATTCTGTCATCATATTTTTACCAAAACTGTTGCTGAAAAAGTCCGTCCGTCTGATGGCCATATGCCAGGACCTGGATAAAATTGGGGTCGCTTTGTGAAATAGGACTCGTTCAATACATTATTTAAATTGAATTGTAAATTTACTTCATTAGTAATTTTGAAAGCTACGTTTAGGTCAAGTAATTGATATGATGGAACTAAACCAGTTGCACCACTTGCAGGAGGAATGGTCGTGTTGAATGCATCCGCAAAACTTTCTGTCGTATAACTATACAATATAGAAATGCGGATTTTCTTGTACTGTAAATTTGCGCCAATTCGTGTGATGAGTGCAGGCACGCTTTCCACCTTATTGCCACTCACATTTACATTTTCATTAACACTTCTTATGCTTGCGTCTTGATAACGTGCATCCATTAAGGAAGTTGATGTAAACAAGGATAATAAAACTTTATTTCCAAAGGTGAAGTCGGACTGTAAAAATAGCTCAAGTCCTTTGGTGTTTGAATTACCTATATTGGTTCTGAAAATAGTAAGATTTCCAGCTGTATCAGTTTGTGCAACAGTTCCTAAACGATTATTATACTGCACATAAAAAGCCGTTGCATCCCATTTTAAGAATTTCCAATTACCTCTAAAGCCCAATTCGGCATTGTAGCCAAAAGCATCTTTTAAATTATTGTCGGTTATTTCAAATACAGATTGAGGGACAATGTCTTTTAAAATTACAGGGCGGTAAGCCTGTGACCAACCCGCATATAGATTTATTCTTTGGTTAATATTGTATTGAGCATTTACGCCAAAAAGCGGGAAACTATGTTTTATTTGATTGGGAAGCTCGCTATCAAGATAATAAGCGGTAGTACCTGTCAAATCGCTTTTCCCTATTTCGATTCTCGCTCCTGTGTTTATGGAAAACTTATCCGAAAGTACCCAAAGGTTTTCAGCGAAAATGGCTATATTATTGGTTCTGAAATTAAGATCTCTTCCCCAGGCCGGAGTTACTAATGTCAAATCAAAATCACTTCCTGTTGTTCCCACACCTTGCTGTCTTCTACGCATATCATTATTCATATATTGTATTCCTGCGGAAATCGAGTTTTTCCTTTTTAGAAATTTATAGGAATGAAGCACTCGTAGCTCAGTTGTATAACTATTGTAATTATCAATATCTACTTGCCTATTGCTATATTGAAGTGTTGCAGGATTGATGGTGTCATTTACCGTAGCTGGTTTATCAAACATTACACTATTCCTTGTCCCAAGAACAGCAGAGGTGGTAAGGCTTAATTGTGTGGAAGCAGAAATTTTCCAATCCATTTTTATAGATGGCACGTGAATGTTTGGATTATAATAATTACGTGAACGTGTAGCCATTCTTGGATTTAATCGAAATAAACTATCATCCAATGCACCAGCAAGAGAAGTCAAATAATTGGAATGTGTCCAATCAAATTTAAATTGAAGATTTTTGGTGGCATCATAATAAATAGAAATCCCCTCTGCGTTAAACTGTGATTCACTATTTGCTCTATAACCAGTTAAAGCTTTTTTATTCATCCAAGCGGAATATCGAATTTTACCAACTTTACCAGAAAGGCTATTGTATGTACTCAACAAACCGTAGGAGCCAATTGTATTTATACTTTCAAATGAAATTTTCTGAGTACTATCTGGTTGTTTGCTAATATAATTGAGCATACCGCCAAATTGCCCGCCATATTGCAATGAGCCAGTACCTCTCACTAATTCAATACGTTCTACTGCTTCCATTGGAATATTGTAATGGCTGGCGGGATAACCATACATATCAGAGTTGGTGAGAATGCCGTCTTTACGGATATTAAATTCCCAACCTCGGTGCGGGTCAAGTCCACGAGTAGAAATGTTTACTTGATTGCCTGTGCCATCCATATCGTAGACAAACACCCCCGGTATTTTTGCAAAAATCTGTCTGCCGTATTTCTCTGTCATAGCAACATTCTTTTGGGTCATATCAATTACTTCGCTCTTCTTACCTGAATAAATGTAAGTGCCTTGTATTGGCTCAAGTCGTTGAATGTCCTGTGGTATGTGACTGCCTTGAACCGTCACAGGAGAAAGTTCGTGAGTTTTAGTTGTGTCGGTTGTTGTTTGTCCAAATGCTGTCACTGTAATCAGTGTCGCGGTTGAAATAAGTAAAAGTTGTTTCATATTGTCCTGTTTGTTTGATGTTGCAGGGTCGCCAAACGGTTGCCCATAACGGTTTGCAGCTACAAGAAGTTGGCGATTTTTACCACAAATGTTCATACGAAGAACGAATGTTTGATTAACCACAAAACTGTCATACGAAGCACTGAACCGCCAATTTCTTGTAGGTGCTGTTAGGCGCTGCCCTTTGTTCGTCTACCAATTCTTGTCGGTCAACTTGTCGTAACCTCTTTGCTTTATAAATTTCAAAAATTCTTTATTGTCTGTCGCTGGAAATTCAACTTGTATTTCGTCCGTTAGATTTTTAAGAACTTTGTCGCCAATAGTTTTTGCATATTTCCCTCTTAGTGCCTTTTCATACCAAGCTAATAAATGACTTTCGGTTACTATGCTTTGTATTTTAGATTTCCACCCCATTTGATTAAGGATAGAAACGATAATTTTTTCTTCTGTGTCCTTACATACAATAACGATACGGTCAGCCGATACAGAGGAAACAATATTTTCTGCAAGTTCTTCTGTGAGGGACAAATGTTTAATCTGAATTGCAAGTCCAAAGTTAGCCCACATATCAAGTCCTCTGTCAGCCGCATTCGTTACACCAACTCGATTTATTCTTGCTTTTAATTTAATAGTTGTTTGTGCAGGCGTTAACTGAATTACACTTTTAGCAAAATCTTCAAATTCTTTTAGGATGTCGGTTTTATTTGGATTCATACTTACTTCTACTGAAACTTCAAGTGCTTCAACTAATGCAGAAAAAAGTGAATAAACAATTATTTCATAAATCTTATCAATGCTTCTGCGGAGACCTGGCTCATTCCAAAACATTGCAAGAAACTCATCGAGTTTAAAATTACTTTTGTCGTGTGTGATTGTGTAATCTAACCCTGTCGACATTTGACTAAAGCGTTCAAGGAATTTGCGATAAACATACGCTTCTACAATTCCATTTTTTGTTCTATTTTCTTTTCCAAGTATATCGAGAACGGTCGGAGGAACTGCGTTGTCATTGAAAACATCTTCTTGATAACGGGCAGATGAAGTACTTGTTCTTCCTAAAAACTGAATGCAAACAATATCACGCCATTTTTTTGAAGTTGTTCGATACGTGGTAAGGTCAGATAGTGTAATATCTTTTTCGATTCTATCTCTATGTAAAATTTCTGCTACTTGAATTGGTTTATAAAGATGTACCCTTGCTTTGTCAATTACTTTATCTAACGCTTGCTTTGCTTCTTGTATATTCATTTTTTGGTTCTAATAAAGTTAATTGAATTGTTTCTTTTACTGCGTTCTTTTTTGCTTGTAAAGCATTCATTATTTCTCCTGCAATTGCTTTTATTACAGGAACAGAAACAGAATTTCCCGCAACTTTTCGTGCTTGTGAATAAGGAAGATTAATTTTAAAAGTGTCTGGAAAACCTTGCAAACGCAACATTTCTCTGTCCGTTAAACGCCTAACACCGTTTACTACTAAATAATTATAACTACCGCCAGCACGTAAAGCACAAGAGTACGGTAGCGCAGAAATATTTCCACCAATGTTTTCGTGCCAAATAGACGGAAAGGGCGGAACGCCCTTTACCGCATTCATTCTTTTTTCTTTAATTGTGTCGGAAAGAAAATAGCTTTTCGGAATTTCATTATCATTTTGTAAAATTTCTGATAATGGTTTATAATAACCTAAAGGTTTTGGAAATTTGAAATAGATGGGGTCTAAAAAACCTACAATATAAATACGTTCTCTTTTTTGAGGAACACCGAAGTCTAACGAGTTAAAAACTTTATGATATACCGTATAACCAAGTCCTTTTAATTTTTCTAAAATAACTGCGAATGTTTGTCCGTTATCGTGTGTTGTTAATCGTTTTACATTTTCCAATAAAAAAGCTTTTGGTCTTTTTTCTCTTATTATTTCTTCAATGTTAAAAAATAAAGTTCCTCTTGTGTCAGCAAATCCAAGACCTTTACCAGCTATACTAAAAGGTTGGCAAGGAAAACCTGCCAATAAAATATCGTGGTCTGGAATGTCTTTGGGTTCAATTAAGTTAATGTCTCCAAATGGTTTTTCTCCGAAGTTAGCTTCATACATTTTCTGCGCTTCTTTGTCCCACTCCGAAGAAAAGACCGTCTCACAGCCGTGTGCCTCAAAACCAAGTCGGATGCCTCCGATACCTGCAAAAAGGTCTATTGTTTTATATTTTTTCGCCATTGAAATGCGTATTTTTTAGTCAGCACAAATTTAGTCAAAAAAGGTGCTTTATTTTTCATTTTTGTCGGTTAGTTGTTAACTGCCATTGTCTGCTCGGTCGGTTTTTTAGGGTTGCGCCTAACGTAAAGTGTTTTAGACGCAATCTAGCCAAAAAAATAGCCAAAATAAATTGGCGTTTCAAGATTGCGTTTAAAACATAGTTGGACTAAGCCGTGCTACACCTATGGGTATTTATCTGCTTTGCTTTGAAGGTTTTGTCTGGTTTTGGACCATTGTCCTGAAGTTTTGGACGGATTCCGCTTTTTTACCCGGAAATTTTGTTTGGGACCGGGCATACCTTTCCCTGTAACAGAACCTCTGTTTTGTTTTTCTTTCAGCTTTTCAAAGAACTTCATCCCTGCTTTTTCATTCAGGGACCATTTGCTTTTCCTTCGGGCGTGGCAAAGACCATCCTTCCGTTCTTGCAGCAGCTACACCTGAACATCTCTTCTCCGAAAATCTCCTCCATCACCTCGTAGGTGCTCAGCCCATGGTAAAATGACACCTCCCTTGTTATGTTCAACAGCCTGAAACATTCATTCATTTTGGTGTTGCTGTTGGCCGAGGCCAAGATGCCGTAATAGCGGATTTTGTAGAAGCCTGTTGGCAGTACATGTTGCATAAATCTTCTGACAAACTCGGAACAGGCAAGCAACATGGTTTTGGTTTTGTTGTCCCTGTAATCCTTCCACCTGAATTTTACGGTTTCACCATCTGTATCCAGAATACGGCTGTTGCTGATCGCTACCCTGTGGGTGTACCTGCCAAGGTAGCTGACCACCTGGCCCGCCCCCCTGAAGGTCTTCTTGATATAGACATTCCACATCTTTGCGTAAGATTCCCTTTTCAGACTATTGATATCGGCAAACAGCTCTTTTTGACCTTCGGGTATCCTGAGAAGGTTATCCTCCAGTGCTCCCAGAAGCCTTTCCATGAACAGTCCCCGGAACACAGCCGAAAGGGCCTTTACCGGAACGAAGAACTTTTTGCCGGCATACAGCCACTGCATCCCGTCACTGTCAAGCCCTCCTGCAGGAACCAGCATATGGATGTGGGGGTGGTAGTTCAGGGATTGGCCCCAAGTGTGGAGTACCGACAGACAGCCGCTTTCGACTCCCAGAAATGCCGGGTTCAGGGCAGTCTTCTTTACTGCTTTTGCGGAACATTCAAAGAGCAGGTTGTAACAGAACCTCTGGTTGATGTAGAACAATGGATTGAGAAACTCAGGAACCGTAAACACGGCGTGAAAGTACCTGACAGGCAGAAGCCTGCACTTTAGCTTTTCCACCCACAACTGCTGCTTGATGTACTGGCACTTCGGACAGTGACGGTTCCTGCAGCTGTTATAGCAGACTTTGACCGTACCGCAGGAGTCACAACAGAGACTGTGTGAGCCCATTTGTGATGTCCGGCAATGGAGGATGTCGTTAAAGGCCTTTCTCTGATCAGGGCACAGATGCTTCTGCGACAGGAAGACCTCCTTTTGGGAATCCAGGACTGTTGAGAGTTCGGCCCCACCATTCCTCTTGTTGACAGCATCCATCAAAGCTCATCCAGGGGACTTTTGATCAGGGCCGGATCCAGATTGCAGATATGCAGGTAGACCGTAGTGGTCTTAAGGGATCTGTGTCCCAGGAGTTCCTGGATTATCCTGACATTGGTCCCCTGCTCGAGCAGGTGCGTGGCGAAGGAATGCCGCAGGGTATGGAAAGAGGCATGCTTTGTTATTCCGGCACATTCCATGGCCTTTTTCAGAACAGACTGTGCGCTTTTTTCGCTGTATGGCTTTCCCGGCACCTGCCCTTCAAAGAGATAAGTAACCGGACGGTAGCTTTTGAAGTAATCCCGAAGCTGTACCAGTAACTTATGGGGCAGAAGGGTATACCTGTCCTTGTATCCCTTGCCTCCCCTCACTTTAAGCTGCATCCTGTCACTGTCTATATCGCCGGGCTTGAGACTGATCACCTCACCAAGCCTGAGCCCCGAGGCGTAGGTAAGGGCTATCAGGCAATAGTGCTTTCTGTTCCTGATACTCTTAAGGATAAGCGACACTTCTTCCTTTGAGAATACAACCGGAAGCAGCTTGGGACGTCTTGGCCGTTTGATCCTGATAGTATCCCAATCTCTTTCAAGCACGTCTTTGAAAAGTATTTTAAAGGCACTGATTGTCTGGTTGATGCTTGATACCGAAAGTCCGTCCAAACTGATCCTTTTAAAAAGGTAGTCCTTTAATTCGGGGATACTGATCAGATCCGGACTTTTTCCAAAATGAGCTGATACTACAGATACCAGGCTAAGATAGGTCTTGATGCTTCTGGGAGAATAATGTCTGTAGGACATCTCCTCATACATCCTCTGGCGCAAACTTTTTTTTCCATGATTAAATTAGTTAAAGATTGAACATGGAATAAATTTAATACATATTGTTAAAAATCAGGCCTTTATGATGGAATACAGAAAAACTACCGACGAAGGAGGTTTAGTTCAACGTGATTCAGCTTGGAGACGGCGGGCTTTCGGAGCCGCTCCCTTCCAGCCTACTCCTAACTTCCTAAAGATACTAAACTTTCTATTTACTCTGAACCGCCCGCTGTCTTCCAAGGTGATGTTACCTGCTGGCTTCTTTTTGCTCAATTAACCAAATCAACAAATCATCATTATCCACAATACTCCATGAATGAGGATGTCTATTATTATAAGGTTTTCTATATCCCTTGTTATTCGTTACTATTAATTCTGCTTTGTTATTTCCAAGTCTGTTAAGCTCGTTTATCATTGCTGAACAATCAGGTCCGTTGATATTGGAAAAATCAAAATCCCTTTCTTTAAGCCACCAATCTACATCAGGCTCTGTATAAATTCTCAAAGGAATATTTCCAAACCTTTTCACCGCTGTTTGATTGTGGTCAGAGAATGAATATGGAGAAATTGCATAAAAATTTGATAATGATGTTTCAGGTGTACCATTGAATTCTTTCTCAATCCTTTCCACCATATATACATTTTCTTGACTAGGTTCTCTATCAAGAGAAAGTCTAATATCTCTTTTACTGGAATTATAAAACCGTTCAAAATCCAAAGGGGGGTCAACGGCAAATACTGCGACCGGTTTAACTTTTGCATTCTGTGCGTATTTTATTGCACAACTTCCACCAATAGAAAATCCTCCAATAAAAAATGGAAGCCCTGATAACTTATGCTTATTTGTTACATCTTGAATTATATTATTCAACGACTCTTGGCTTAGGTCATCAACTCCAAATGATTGAACACCATCTTGTAATGTTGGGATTATTGTTAGCAACCCTTTTTCGGCAGTTTTAATAGGCAAATCAGTTTGTTCTAAGGTTCTTTCCGCAGACTGTCCAAATCCAGGAATTATAAAAATTAATCCAGTAATAGGTTTATTATCTGGATAAATAATTGTGTAATTATTTCGTGTTGAGTCAGTTTGGTCCAAGAAGACAACTTCCATTTTTTGACCGAACACATTAATTAGAAAGAAACAACTGAATAGGGTCAATTTAAATTTTAGCATAGTTGTGTTTTTTTTGCTTGCAGGTAACGTAAAGTGTTTTAGACGCAATCTAGCCAAAAAAATAGCCAAAATAAATTGGCGTTTCAAGATTGCGTTTAAAACATAGTTGGACTAAGCCGTGCTACACCTATGGGTATTTATCTGCTTTGCTTTGAAGGTTTTGTCTGGTTTTGGACCATTGTCCTGAAGTTTTGGACGGATTCCGCTTTTTTCCTCGGAAATTTTGTTTGGGACCGGGCATACCTTTCCCTGTAACAGAACCTCTGTTTTGTTTTTCTTTCAGCTTTTCAAAGAACTTCATCCCTGCTTTTTCATTCAGGGACCGTTTCCTTTTTCCCCGGGCGGGGCAAAGACCATCCTTCCGTTCTTGCAGCAGGTACACCTGAACATCTCTTCTCCGAAAATCTCCTCCATCACCTCGTAGGTGCTCAGCCCATGGTAAAATGACACCTCCCTTGTTATGTTCAACAGCCTGAAACATTCATTCATTTTGGTGTTGCTGTTGGCCGAGGCCAAGATGCCGTAATAGCGGATTTTGTAGAAGCCTGTTGGCAGTACATGTTGCATAAATCTTCTGACAAACTCGGAACAGGCAAGCAACATGGTTTTGGTTTTGTTGTCCCTGTAATCCTTCCACCTGAATTTTACGGTTTCACCATCTGTATCCAGAATACGGCTGTTGCTGATCGCTACCCTGTGGGTATACCTGCCAAGGTAGCTGACCACCTGGCCCGCCCCCCTGAAAGTCTTCTTGATATAGACATTCCACATCTTTGCGTAAGATTCCTTTTTCAGACTATTGATATCGGCAAACAGCTCTTTTTGACCTTCGGGTATCCTGAGAAGGTTATCCTCCAGTGCGCCCAAAAGCCTTTCCATGAACAGTCCCCGGAACACGGACGAAAGGGCCTTTACCGGAACGAAGAACTTTTTACCGGCATACAGCCACTGCATCCCGTCACTGTCAAGGCCTCCTGCAGGAACCAGCATATGGATGTGGGGGTGGTAGTTCAGGGATTGGCCCCAAGTGTGGAGTACCGACAGACAGCCGCTTTCGACTCCCAGAAATGCCGGGTTCAGGGCCGTCTTCTTTACTGCTTTTGCAGAACATTCAAAGAGCAGGTTGTAACAGAACCTCTGGTTGATGTAGAACAATGGATTGAGAAACTCAGGAACCGTAAACACGGCGTGAAAGTACCTGACAGGCAGAAGCCTGCACTTTAGCTTTTCCACCCAAAGCTGCTGCTTGATGTACTGGCACTTCGGACAGTGGCGGTTCCTGCAGCTGTTATAGCAGACTTTGACCCTACCGCAGGAGTCACAACAGAGACTGTGTGAGCCCATTTGTGATGTCCGGCAATGGAGGATGTCGTTAAAGGCCTTTCTCTGATCAGGGCACAGATGCTTCTGCGACAGGAAGACCTCCTTTTGGGAATCCAGGACTGTTGAGAGTTCGGCCCCACCATTCCTCTTGTTGACAGCATCCATCAAAGCTCATCCAGGGGACTTTTGATCAGGGCCGGATCCAGATTGCAGATATGCAGGTAGACCGTAGTGGTCTTAAGGGATCTGTGTCCCAGGAGTTCCTGGATTATCCTGACATTGGTCCCCTGCTCGAGCAGGTGCGTGGCGAAGGAATGCCGCAGGGTATGGAAAGAGGCATGCTTTGTTATTCCGGCACATTCCATGGCCTTTTTCAGAACAGACTGTGCGCTTTTTTCGCTGTATGGCTTTCCCGGCACCTGCCCTTCAAAGAGATAAGTAACCGGACGGTAGCTTTTGAAGTAATCCCGAAGCTGTACCAGTAACTTATGGGGCAGAAGGGTATACCTGTCCTTGTATCCCTTGCCTCCCCTCACTTTAAGCTGCATCCTGTCACTGTCTATATCGCCGGGCTTGAGACTGATCACCTCACCAAGCCTGAGCCCCGAGGCGTAGGTAAGGGCTATCAGGCAATAGTGCTTTCTGTTCCTGATACTCTTAAGGATATGCGACACTTCTTCCTTTGAGAATACAACCGGAAGCAGCTTGGGACGTCTTGGCCGTTTGATCCTGATAGTATCCCAATCTCTTTCAAGCACGTCTTTGAAAAGTATTTTAAAGGCACTGATTGTCTGGTTTATGCTTGATACCGAAAGTCCGTCCAAACTGATCCTTTTAAAAAGGTAGTCCTTTAATTCGGGGATACTGATCAGATCCGGACTTTTTCCAAAATGAGCTGATACTACAGATACCAGGCTAAGATAGGTCTTGATGCTTCTGGGAGAATAATGTCTGTAGGACATCTCCTCATACATCCTCTGGCGCAAACTTTTTTTTCCATGATTAAATTAGTTAAAGATTGAACATGGAATAAATTTAATACATATTGTTAAAAATCAGGCCTTTATGATGGAATACAGAAAAACTACCGACGAAGGAGGTTTAGTTCAACGGTTTGCAGCTATAAGAAGTTGGCGATTTCGAAGCACAAAACTGTCAACCTGCACGAAAGTTTGATTGAAAAACTGAACTTCATTTAACCACTGAGCCGCCAATTTCTTATAGGTGCTGTTATGCCCTGGCGTTCTTGTCGTCCGTGTCTCGAAACCCTTGTCAATATTGAGTTTTGCAACCAACTGTCCGAATGTTTTTCTGTCGGGTTGTGTGTTGGCGTTTTTAAAATTTTTAGAAGGGAAGGAGATTTTAAAAAATAATTTTTCTCGGGTGGGAGAGGTGGAAGCTCTTACCACAGCTTTGGCTTGTGGGTCGGCTTTGAGGGGCTGTGGTATGTGCTTACACCTGTGCATTGGCTTATTCCATTAGTTCGTTAATCTTATTTTGCCACTCGTCCTCAAATACTACTTGAAATTCAAAGTCGTGGTCTGGAAATTCATCAAAGAGTTCTTTCCAAGCTTTCTTTGCTCCCAATTCATTGCAAAGTGCAAATACGTCTTGTTTGTATTTGGTGTCCTCATTTTTAAGGTGGATTCCTTTTGTTTCCAAAACATACACAGTTCCGTAATCGTCTTTTTCTTCTTGCTTGTCTGCTGCAAGAAAGTCAGGATAGATTTTGTTTCGTTTCCAACCTTGAATGTGGTAGTCCTGTCGGCTCATATTG
Source organism: Aquiflexum balticum DSM 16537 (assembly GCF_900176595.1). Classification (GTDB taxonomy): domain Bacteria; phylum Bacteroidota; class Bacteroidia; order Cytophagales; family Cyclobacteriaceae; genus Aquiflexum; species Aquiflexum balticum. The sequence goes on along the minus strand of NZ_LT838813.1, from coordinate 984,656 downwards.
CGATACCACCACAATAATTTTTCTTGCTCGTCAAGGTAAATGGCAACCGATTTTTCAAGGTCGTTGATGTTTTCTTCGGGAACATAGTCGAACAATGATTTTTGAATTGGTGTATTGTCATTACGCACCAACTGTTTGTTGCTCTTTACTTTTATTCTTGATGGTAATTCAAAACCTCCTTTATCTGTAATCAGGAAGAAACATAATTTTTTGTCGGCAACCATTTTTCTGAAAACCTGTTCTGATAAACGGTTTCGTTCTTTCTCTAAAATCTTTTTGAGTTCTTCAATGATGAAAACAAAATTGGCTGCAACTATTTCACGCTCGTATTTTTCCAAAAGAAGTTTAATAGCCTTTTCTCCGATTTGAAAACAATGCCAAGGATTAGGAATGATTTCCGTTATCTGTCTTGTCAGAAATACTTCGTCAATTTCTAATGTGCCTGATTTTTCTTCTCTGCCCGTTTCTTTTAGCAACTCCTTTTCTTCATCACTCAAGCCTAAAGCAATTTCCTGTTCTTTGTTTCGCTTATTTTGAAGTGAAAGATTTTTGATTTCATCAATATTGATACTTTCCCAATCAATTTCGCTGAGAATATCAATTTCAAAATTCATATCCCGCCAACTTTCTTTTTCCTGAATGACGAATTTTGGCAAGTATATTTTTCCTTCAAACTTTTTAAAGCCCGAACGATATTGCATTACACGGTCTTTTAAACCGCCTGTGTCTGTTCCTGCATCATCACTTACAATTCTGCCTGCTATATCGCCCAATCCTTCATCTTCCAACCCTTTTTTAATTTCACTTACCAAGGATTTGGCATTTTGTCTGAAAGTATAAACATAACACTCGTCCAAATCTTTGATTTTGGTTTTTCGTGCAAAGGGCTGTCTTAAAATCCTTCCGACTAATTGTGTAATTCCTGTTGCTGATGACGGATTGGTAAGCACTGTAAGCACATAAGCAAAAGAACAATCCCAACCCTCTTGTAATGCCTGTTTGGTTATGATATAACGTATCTCACAATCATTTGCGAATAAGTCAATACCTTCAATATCGTCTTTTTCACTTGACTTTATCGCAATATGGCTTTCGGGAACATTGCATTTTTTGATTAAATATTCTTTGGCATCTTCTGCGTGAATAAACTTTTTATCTTTTTGGTCTTTTCCTGTTCTTTCAACCTGAATCAAGCAAATTGGACGAATATATTCACCTGTGTTTCCTTCGTATTCTTTGGCTTTTTTCTCTAAATCGTTTCGCTTTTCAAAACTTGCCAATAAAGTGTCTTGCCAATCTAAACTTGTTTTGTTGGTTAGGTGAATATCCAACTTTATCATTTCTTCTTCGTGCAGTTCCCGACCTGTAATTTTTACCAACTCGTTGCTGTTGGGTGGGGGTGTTGCCGATAATTCAAGAATAAATGAAGGATTGAAATTTCTAACGGTATTTCTTGCCAATTCTCCATAAGCCCTGTGTCCTTCGTCAATTACCACAAGCGGACGCAATACTTTTAATGTGTTTCCAAGAGAAGTTTTTATTTGCGTTCCGAATACTTCCATTTCAGTAGTGAAGCAATCCAAATTCGGAATCAATTCTTTTAATTTCTTGTGTCCTTCAAAATCATCTTCACGAGGGAAAAAGTCAGTAAATCCGCCTTGGTCTCTGAAAACCTTTAGCGTTTCTTTGTTTTGACGGTTGGCAGAAGGAAGCATCAGCATTAAAACCACCAAGTTTTCTTCAACATCAAGGCGATTAAATATCTCTGTTTTTTCCTTGATAAGCGTTCTGCCACCGCTTGAAATATCCAAAACCTGACGGTATGGATGCTCTCGGTTTTTTAATGCAGAAATGGTTTGACGATAAATTTGTGTAGAGGGAACAATCCACAAAATCAATCCTGTTTGCTTGTTGAGATATGTTTTTTGGATATTATCAATAGCGTGGCAAGCCACCAATGTTTTACCTCCACCTGTTGGCACTTTGAAATAAATATCGGGCAATGGCTCGTCTAATCCGTTGGTTTTAGAACTGTAAACCAAACGACCTGTTGATTTTTCCCAAGCCTCTTTCGGAAAATTAATATGCTTTGCCAAATGCGGTTTGAGTTCGGCAATTTCCTCAAACTCTTTTTTAGCATCAGCCAAAGCACTCAAATATTCTTTGAGTTCCTTTAAAACTTTTTCTTGATAGTGCTTTAGTCTCATCTTTGTATTCTATAAATTTCGTAAGGCAACTGGCAAAAATCAATTCGGTAATCCAACAAAGTATGGTCGTCAACATATTTTGCAGGGGCAAATATCAAGCGTTGTTTGTTTTTGAATTTTGGTAAACCTTTGCAAAGTTCCAAAGTCAAAGCATTTTTCTTGAGCCATTCAATATCTGCTTTGTAAAACAAATACGCTTCGTAGTTTTTGCTTTCTCCTATAAACCCTGTTTTTTCGTTGATTGACTTTTCGTTAAATTCTTCGCCTGTAGCGGTGTAGAAAAGGTATCGGGCAAACTCTGTAAACGAAGGAAGATTTTTGCCTCTAAGTAAACTTTCCATTTCAATAGTGTCGCCCAATTCAAAGTAACTGAATGAACCGCCTGTTCCTTTTTTGAGCAATTCGCTTTTGGCAGTTTTTACGCCTTTGATAACACGTCTTGTTCTTTCTGCTGTCAATTCATTTGCGTAACTCTCCATTTCAACCAAGATGAAATTTCTTTCAATTCCGCTTTCCTCATTAAGTTCCAAAACTGCTTGGGCAGTTGTTCCTGAACCCGAAAAACTGTCAAGAACAATATCTCCTTCACTTGTAGCAAGGGCAATACATTGTTTTACCAAAGATTTCGGTTTTGGAAAATCAAATTTATTTTCTAATCCCAATTCCCTTAACTCAATTGTTCCTGTTTCATTCAAAAATGAATTGTCGTCCCAAATGGATTTTGGCTTAAAAGTAGTTTTACGATATTTCTCGTAAATTCCATAAGAGCCATCATTTTTCTTTTTAGCAACCAAGTTGCTTGTGGTTGTTTTTGCAGATACGTTTTTTGTAACCTTATCTTTTCCCCATCTCCAACAACTTTCCTTCATTTGAGAATTGAAAGGTTCAACCATTTCGGAAAACTCTTTACTTTCTGTTAATGAGACCAAGCAAAATCCGTCTTTATCACTTGATTTTGGGTTTATGTAAATTGGATAAAACAAGTTTGGACGATTATGTTTTCCGAATTTCGGGTTTCGATTTCTAAGTTCTCGAACATTAAATGCACCTATTTCGTCATTAAGGTTTAAATCATTTGATTCACTGTCCTTTTCAAGTTCAAACAATTCAGTTTCGGGATTTTTGGTATAAACAATTAAATATTCGTGGGTCTTTGCAATTTGATTATAAGTTTGCCCCCTGCTATTTGCCCTTACAATTACCTGACTGTAAAAATTATTTTCACCAAAAATTTCATTTAACAACACACGTAAATTAGCAAGTTCATTGTCATCACAAGAAATGAAAATTACGCCATCTTCGCTTAAAAGTTCACGCAATAGTTTTAAGCGAGGCATCATCATACAAAGCCATTTATCGTGCCTTGTCAAATCTTCAATATCAACGGCTTTTCCTAACCATTCTTGAATCATTGGGCTGTTTACATTGTCGTTATAAACCCAATTTTCGTTGCCTGTATTATAAGGAACATCAATGTAAATACATTTTACTTTCCCTGCATAAGTTGGAAGTAATGCCTTCAAGGCTTTCAGATTATCGCCTTGAATAATCAGGTTATCGTGCAAGGAAACTTTATTAGTCAGGCTAAATTCTTTTTTCGGCACCAATTGGTGATACTTCACCGCCAAATGGTGGTTCTGCACAAAAGTTTTTCCTTTGAAATGGAGTGTTGGCATATCTTAATTTCTATTCGTTTACAATTATTTTTTGTGTTGCTTCAGCAACAATATTTTCAGGAGTTGACCAATTTCCAATTACTTCAGGGTCTTTACTATCAGTTACAGGGTCTGCATTTGCAATTTTAACAATGTCAGAATAACTAAATGCTTCTCCTGTTGTAATTGCGTATTGTCTTTCAAGTCCGGGTATAACTTTTAAAAGTTCCACATTATCAGCCCTTACAACCTTACTCACAAATTCTAAATCGTTCCTATTGGTAATCCTATGAATTATAAAAGAATTGCATTGTGATAGAACTGTTTTTGACAATTCTGATGGACGTTGACTGGAAATAATAAGACTTAAACAAAATTTTCTTCCTTCTCTTGCAAGTCTTTCAATGTAGTAATTTCCTAATGAATAGTCCTCTGTATCACTTTCATTGATATACCTATGAGCTTCCTCAAATACAACAACTATATTCTTTTTCCCTTTATCTCTTACTGCTCGTCTGTATAATAACTTGCTGAAAATGAAAATTAAAATATCTAATTCCTTGCGGTCAAAATCTGCTTCAATGATGGTTATTTCGTCATCACTGTCAAGGATGTTATCTACAATATTTTCTTCTGAATTAATAATGTCTTGTAGCTCTACATTTGCAGTAACTCGATTAATTCTGTTAAGCATTGTCGATACCCAACCTCTCCATTGTGAATAGCTAAAATTATTTCCCTCAGCTTTTTCCGTTACTATGTTTTCAATTTTAGGGCATAACTTATCTAAATCGAAAAAATCTTTTTTGCCTTTCAAACCCTCTATTGCTTCTGTTAAAACTGGGGCTTGAACTCCTGATGAAGCTTCAAAGAATTGGATATATTCACTCATACTTAAAGCACTGTGAGGTAGCTTTATTTCGGTTTTTGATATGTATTTTACTGTGAACTCTGTGTTTTCAAATGCTTTTCTATATTCATTATTAGCATCAAAGATTATTACTTTAGGATTTACAGAAATTTTGGCGTTATTCTTATCATAAACTCTACGTTTTAAACCCTGAATAATTGAAGCAACCGTGCAACTTTTTCCTGTTCCTGTATTTCCAAAAACTCCAAGATGTTTACCAAAAAGAATATCGGGGTTTGCCGTTACTTTTAAACTATCGTCAACAAAACTTTGCCCGATTTCAAGTTTATAATCAGATGTTACAGTAAGCAACTGTTTATATACTTTATTGTCAAGGACAAAAACTTCTGTTCCGATAATAGGGAAAGTATTTATGCCTGTATCTAACTTGTCGGTGAAGTCGTCATAAATAGCAGTTAAGTTGGCTTCAATTAAGTATTTTGGATGTTCTTTATCATAAATGTTATCCGTCTTAAAAAGGTCTTTGTCAAATACTTTCGTTATTCGTGCAATTATTTTTTTGTTGTTCGGAAGAAAAGCAAAAACATATTTATGAATAGATACCAAATAATCTTTGATGTTCCATTGCAATAATATTTTTCTAATGTCTTGCTCACGGGCAATCTCGATTGTAATGTTTAAACCATCAATCTTTACAATTTTACCTATGCCTATATTTTCCTGTAACATTAGTTTGTTGCTTTTTTAAGTTTTTGAAATACACTGAAAATATCTTCCATAGGGTTATGCATTTCAGGGAATGGCATTAAAAAGTTTACAATATTTTCAAAATCACCAAAATACTTTCCGTAAAACATTGTTATTCTTGTGTCATTTTTGGCATCTTCATAAAGTTGTTTAAGAAAGTTTGATTTGTTGTTTTGAGGCTCATCTTCGTATGAAAAAATCAAAAGGTTAAAATCAGGGTTTGCTATTGCGTTTGCAATTATATCATTTACGTGTTCATCTAAAAAGCTGTAACCCGCAATGATTAAAACAGAATTGTGTTTATTTAGAGTTTCAACAAACTGCCTTAGCATCTCGCTGTATGGCAAATCAAGAGAATGCTTTTTCTTTGATTGAACAGGGTATATTATTGTTCCTTCTTTAATTTGGTCATATTCAATTTTCCCATCAACTGGAATAACTTGTCGTTCCCCAATACCATACGGTGGTTTGTTTTCGTCAGCATACCAACTTAATGAACCGTGTAGTTTAAATAGGTTTACACTCTTGTTAATGCGTTTAGCACCTTCTGGATTTTTTAGGTGATAATCGATTTGATATGCAGATGGATAAAATGCTCTTTCGTGAAATCCTGTGAACCCATTATTTACAAAGATTCCAAGCTTTTCAGCAGTCATTTCAAACAATAAATCATAGTTTAATGTAAAAATGTTGGGCTTTGAAAGTTTGCTATCTCTCGACAAAAGCCTTTTAAGAAATGATTTATGTAATTGGTTTTTACGATAATCAATACTTAAGACAAACTGTTTTATGAATGCCTCTTTGAAAGATTCAATTAACTCAACTATTTCTACTGCAATTTCTTTGTTGGGTAATGTGCTTTCAAAAAATAATTTTAATTCAAATAATTTATCAAGGGCTAATTCAGGTCTTTCTTTTGCTAATTCATTTACTCTTTTTTGAATGGCTTCATCTATTTTTGTTTTGAATTTATGTTCAGATAAAATTTTGGCATAATCAGCTTTTTCATTTTCTTCATTAATTGCCTCCGAACCTGCATAATATGAGCAACCATTACTCATTAAGAAATTGAGATTGTCTGCCAAAAAGAATTTTGACATTATTTCATTACGTATTTGAGCTGTGCTCTCCATTGGCTTGGAGGCATTAAATTCCAACTCTTTTTCTTCTTTTTGGTAAATGTATTTATAGCTCATTTCTTATTCTTTTTCTGATACTTAACTTTTTCTTCTGCTACTTGTAATGCTTTCAATGCCACATCTTCGTCCGCTACCTCATACACCAACTTGTCAGACAGCCAAGACACAAGCAAGTCATTTTCTTTAATCTTAAAAAACTCGGCAAGTTTTACTACCTGTTCACGGTTTGCATTGCGTTGTCCTCTTTCAATTTTGCTTAAAATTGCTTGGTCAATGTCAAGGAATGCCGCAACTGTCCGCAGAGGCAATTCCTTCTCTTCCCGTAGTTTTCTTATCGTTTCGCCTAAGCTGTCCATTTTGAACAATTCTATTTTGAATGATTTTGTCAAAAATACAAACTTCTTTGGAAAACCATCTGAAAAAGTCTCCAAAGTTTTCAACAGATTATCATTGTCAGGCGGGTGGGCAAAATTGGCTCTTTTGCAAAACTTGGGTTGTGGGTCGGCTGGTGCGGTTTTGCAAATGTGCCAATGTGCGGCTGGCTAAAATTATTTTTTAAAATGTGCGGTGGGAAAAATTTTAAAAACATTCGGGTCGGTTTGCGTGTCGGCTTGGTCTTACCGTGTCAGTTTGTTAAAGAACGCTTTTAAGTCAGTCCGCTTAAATTGTCAGGTTGCAAAGTCTCCGTTTTTCAGTCGTCACTTTCAGGGTTGCACTGTCTTTTTACGCTTGGGCATAACGTAAAGTGTTTTAGACGCAATCTAGCCAAAAAAATAGCCAAAATAAATTGGCGTTTCAAGATTGCGTTTAAAACATAGTTGGACTAAGCCGTGCTACACCTATGGGTATTTATCTGCTTTGCTTTGAAGGTTTTGTCTGGTTTTGGACCATTGTCCTGAAGTTTTGGACGGATTCCGCTTTTTTACCCGGAAATTTTGTTTGGGACCGGGCATACCTTTCCCTGTAACAGAACCTCTGTTTTGTTTTTCTTTCAGCTTTTCAAAGAACTTCATCCCTGCTTTTTCATTCAGGGACCATTTGCTTTTCCTTCGGGCGTGGCAAAGACCATCCTTCCGTTCTTGCAGCAGCTACACCTGAACATCTCTTCTCCGAAAATCTCCTCCATCACCTCGTAGGTGCTCAGCCCATGGTAAAATGACACCTCCCTTGTTATGTTCAACAGCCTGAAACATTCATTCATTTTGGTGTTGCTGTTGGCCGAGGCCAAGATGCCGTAATAGCGGATTTTGTAGAAGCCTGTTGGCAGTACATGTTGCATAAATCTTCTGACAAACTCGGAACAGGCAAGCAACATGGTTTTGGTTTTGTTGTCCCTGTAATCCTTCCACCTGAATTTTACGGTTTCACCATCTGTATCCAGAATACGGCTGTTGCTGATCGCTACCCTGTGGGTGTACCTGCCAAGGTAGCTGACCACCTGGCCCGCCCCCCTGAAGGTCTTCTTGATATAGACATTCCACATCTTTGCGTAAGATTCCCTTTTCAGACTATTGATATCGGCAAACAGCTCTTTTTGACCTTCGGGTATCCTGAGAAGGTTATCCTCCAGTGCTCCCAGAAGCCTTTCCATGAACAGTCCCCGGAACACAGCCGAAAGGGCCTTTACCGGAACGAAGAACTTTTTGCCGGCATACAGCCACTGCATCCCGTCACTGTCAAGCCCTCCTGCAGGAACCAGCATATGGATGTGGGGGTGGTAGTTCAGGGATTGGCCCCAAGTGTGGAGTACCGACAGACAGCCGCTTTCGACTCCCAGAAATGCCGGGTTCAGGGCAGTCTTCTTTACTGCTTTTGCGGAACATTCAAAGAGCAGGTTGTAACAGAACCTCTGGTTGATGTAGAACAATGGATTGAGAAACTCAGGAACCGTAAACACGGCGTGAAAGTACCTGACAGGCAGAAGCCTGCACTTTAGCTTTTCCACCCACAACTGCTGCTTGATGTACTGGCACTTCGGACAGTGACGGTTCCTGCAGCTGTTATAGCAGACTTTGACCGTACCGCAGGAGTCACAACAGAGACTGTGTGAGCCCATTTGTGATGTCCGGCAATGGAGGATGTCGTTAAAGGCCTTTCTCTGATCAGGGCACAGATGCTTCTGCGACAGGAAGACCTCCTTTTGGGAATCCAGGACTGTTGAGAGTTCGGCCCCACCATTCCTCTTGTTGACAGCATCCATCAAAGCTCATCCAGGGGACTTTTGATCAGGGCCGGATCCAGATTGCAGATATGCAGGTAGACCGTAGTGGTCTTAAGGGATCTGTGTCCCAGGAGTTCCTGGATTATCCTGACATTGGTCCCCTGCTCGAGCAGGTGCGTGGCGAAGGAATGCCGCAGGGTATGGAAAGAGGCATGCTTTGTTATTCCGGCACATTCCATGGCCTTTTTCAGAACAGACTGTGCGCTTTTTTCGCTGTATGGCTTTCCCGGCACCTGCCCTTCAAAGAGATAAGTAACCGGACGGTAGCTTTTGAAGTAATCCCGAAGCTGTACCAGTAACTTATGGGGCAGAAGGGTATACCTGTCCTTGTATCCCTTGCCTCCCCTCACTTTAAGCTGCATCCTGTCACTGTCTATATCGCCGGGCTTGAGACTGATCACCTCACCAAGCCTGAGCCCCGAGGCGTAGGTAAGGGCTATCAGGCAATAGTGCTTTCTGTTCCTGATACTCTTAAGGATAAGCGACACTTCTTCCTTTGAGAATACAACCGGAAGCAGCTTGGGACGTCTTGGCCGTTTGATCCTGATAGTATCCCAATCTCTTTCAAGCACGTCTTTGAAAAGTATTTTAAAGGCACTGATTGTCTGGTTGATGCTTGATACCGAAAGTCCGTCCAAACTGATCCTTTTAAAAAGGTAGTCCTTTAATTCGGGGATACTGATCAGATCCGGACTTTTTCCAAAATGAGCTGATACTACAGATACCAGGCTAAGATAGGTCTTGATGCTTCTGGGAGAATAATGTCTGTAGGACATCTCCTCATACATCCTCTGGCGCAAACTTTTTTTTCCATGATTAAATTAGTTAAAGATTGAACATGGAATAAATTTAATACATATTGTTAAAAATCAGGCCTTTATGATGGAATACAGAAAAACTACCGACGAAGGAGGTTTAGTTCAACTTGTTTATACCCCTGATGTGGTCAGGGATACTCCACTTGTTTTAGAGGAATAACCCTGATAAATTTTCTTTTTTATCAGGATTTAATAATAACTATTTTTTCTTTAAAGATCATCAAAAGGGGATTTGATATTTTGAAGACTCTTGGTACTTACATGGGTGTAAATCTCTGTAGTCTTGCTGCTTTTATGTCCCAAAATTTCCTGTATGAATCTTAAATCGGTTCCGCTTTCTAATAAGTGAGTTGCATAGGAGTGCCTAAGCCAATGTAAAGTAACAGGCTTACTAATCCCGGATTTTGTCAATGCCTGCTTCAACACACTTTCTAAGCTTTTTTCACTATACATTCCTCCCATAATTTTACCTTCAAACAAATAACATTTTGGAATAAATTCTTTGTAATACTTCCTCAAGAGTTCTATGATTTTATCCGATATGGGAACGATACGGTCTTTCTTTCCTTTGGACTGTCGGACAATCAATAATCTTCTTTTGGAATCGACATCCTTGATTTTCAAATTTAATAGTTCGCTCCTCCTTAGTCCGCATGCATAAATTAAAGACAACATAGCCTTGTGTTTTATATTTTTGTGAGCTTCCAATATCATCTTCACCTCCTCTTTGCTCAGTACATTGGGCAATAATTTCTCTTTTTTTGGTCTTGAGATAATTTCGGGGTTTAACTTTTTATTATGGCTATTGACCAAAAACAATTTGACGGCGTTGACAAATTGGTTCTGGTATGAACTCGAATACCTCTTTGCGATGATATATTCCGTATTGAATTTTTCTAAGTCTGAGCTTTCAACTTCTGTTATAGGCTTGTTTTCCAAAAACCGGAAAAATACTGATAATGCATCCCTATAAGTTTTGATGCTGCTTTCACTGTACCTTTTGTTCCGCATCCATTGCTCAAATTTTATGATTTCCTCACCTATCCCTGAATCAAGGGGACTCAGATCATTCCTGATTTTTTCAACAGGTATGGACACTTTCTTAAATTGGGAATAATCCAGCCAAACCTTTCCCTTAAAAAATTGAATAAGTTCTGTTAGCCTTTGGTCTGAATAGGGGATATACCATACTTTGAGTTTTTTGTTCCAATCCATTCCGGGAAATGTCTTGACCAATTCCTTCAATTCAAAATCATAGGGAAACTCCAGAAAAACCATCTGGGTTTTATCGATTGTTCCATTTTTGACAAAAATCTTCTTCATAAAAAATCAGCTAAAAACATCTCTAAAATAAAAAATTATTCCTGAAACCAAAAACTTTCGTTCATCCCCCTTCGCCCATGTGAGTGACACTCACATCGGCGGAGGAGTCTCTTTCGTCCATGGGAGAGGAGACACTCACATGGGAGAGGTTTTCAAATTTAACCTCACATTCCCTTCCAGCATGGACCAGACTTCTTCCGCCTCGGCGGACAAGACCTGTAGTCGAAGTGACAAGGAGAGGCTTTGTTAGTATCTTGGACATTTTTTGCCAACCTGACTCTTATCTCACTATTCTCAGTCTAACACAAGATAATCCTTCTCCGTCTTCGGTCCCAAATCTCATTCTCTACCAAAATGCCATCTCAAATCTCATGTCTCAAGTCACGTCTCAAATCTCACGTCTCACGTCTCATATCTCATTTAAACCCATCCGCCTTCCTATAAGCCGCAATCAACGCAGTTTCCCCTTCTTTTCCTGGCAAAGCATTGCCATGTTCCATACCGCAGATGCCTTTAAAGCCTTTGGCATCGATATGTTTGAATACATTCAGGTAATTGATCTCTCCTGTACCGGGTTCTTTTCTGCCGGGATTGTCGCCGATTTGGATATAGGCGATTTCATCCCATGCCAGGTCCATCATGGCTATCAGGTTGCCTTCGTTGCGCTGCATATGGTAGATATCATAAAGGATCTTGCAGGATGGGCTGTCCACAGCTTTGCAGATGGCATAGCTTTGGTCCGAAAATCTCAGAAAAAGGTCAGGGTTGTCACTGAGCGGCTCCAGCACCATAGCCAGTCCATGCGGTTCAAATACTTCTGCCCCGCGTTTGAGTGCCTCAATCACATGGCCTGTCTGAATTCCAATGGGCAATTTCCTTTCGAAATAACCAGGCACCACTGTCGCCCATTTGGCATTGACCCTCTTGGCGGCCTCTACGGATTTTTTGCAGGTATTCACGAAATTGTCGATAAACTCCTGCTTGCCAGTGGTCAGTGATACTTTCCAATTGTCACCACCGTCTACGACGAATACCCCCATGCGCATGCCAAGCTGTTCCAAGGTTCTGCCGATCAGATTTTGATCTTCTACCGGTCTGCCCAAGAGGCCATTGTCTTCCAAGGAGCGGAAACCCTGATCTGCCATAAATTTCAGCTGATCTACCAATCCGTCTCCCCCATGGTTTTTGAACATGCCGAAATGAGGCGCATAATCCAGGTTGAATGGTTGCCCTGCCCTTGATTCATTGGCATAAGCAGCCAAACTACTACCGCCAACCAAAGAGGCAGCTGCGCCTCCAAGGCTCAGGTTTTTGATGAAATTTCTTCTTTGCATGCTCATATCACTTTGGTTTTTCCGGGGATGGCAAATGGATAATAGCCGTCAGCATTGGGAAGGACCTTTGGCATGGCATCCCAGGCCAGTTTGTCCGGCATCAGATTCACATTGGAATTCAAAGCTTCGTCCCAGGTCACTACTTTGCCTGAGTAAGTGGAGTATCTGCCCATGATGGCTGTCATGGTGCTTTTTGCTGCGTTCTCGGCATCGGCAAACTTATACTCCCCGGCTACAATGGCCGCAAAAAGCTCATTGTGTTCTACCTGATAGGGATTGGGGTTGTCTTCTCTGTTATGGGTATAAAGGGCGTTGCCTTTATAGTCTGTCAGGTTGCCATGGTTACCGGCACTGAGAAAGACTTTTCCTTTGGTTCCCTGAAAGGATTCATCTACCCTGTTGGCTGCTCCGGGGAAATGTCGGCATTCGCTGAAAATCACCGTACCGTCTGCATAGGTAAAGGTGATGGAATGGTGGTCAAATATTTCACCATGTTCTTTGCCTGTGCGGACCTGTCTGCCACCTGTACCATAGGCTTGAACAGGATAGGAGTTTTTGACCCAGTTGGCCACGTCTATATTGTGGACATGTTGTTCGTTGATATGGTCTCCGCAAAGCCAGTTGAAATAATACCAATTGCGCATCTGATATTCCATTTCAGTCTGCCCTTCCTGTCGTGGGTTGACCCATACACCGCCATCATTCCAATAGACCTGTCCTCCTACAATATCTCCTATTGCACCGTCATGAATGCGTTTGATGGTTTCCCTGTAATTGTCCTGATAATGCCTTTGGAGGCCGACCACGACGTTGAGCTTTTTCTTTTTGGCTTCCTCAGCGGCAGCAAGTACCCTTCGGATTCCAATAGCGTCAATGGCAACGGGTTTTTCCATAAAAACCTGTTTTCCCTGCTTGACCGCTTCTTCAAAATGGTCAGGCCTGAAACCGGGAGGCGAGGCCAATATCACCACATCTGCCAGTTTGATGGCTTCTTTATATCCTTCGAATCCTACAAACTTCCTTTCTTCGGGGACGTCGACTTTGTCACTGCCATATTTGTCCATGATGGGTGTATAGCTTTTGTCTATCCTGTCCCTGAAGGCATCTGCCATGGCCACAAGCTTGATATTATAGCCGGTTTCGAATGCCTGGAAAACAGCACCTGTTCCTCTACCGCCACAGCCTATGACGGCCAGTTTGATTTCATCTGTGCCGGCTGCATAAGCACCGGGAATGGAGAAAGGCTGTATCATCATCCCTCCTGCGAGTATCGCGGAAGTTTTGAGAAAATCTCTCCTTGGTTTTTGGTTTTGGTTATTCATGAGTTTATTGTTTTTTTATGTCGGATGACCGATGTCCGATGTCCGATGCTCCCTGCCTATCGGTCTTTTGGCGGGAGTGTTTAGCCAGTCTGTTCATGACTTTAAGTAATCTTTATTAAAGGAAGAAAGTAGGCGCTTGCTTGCCGAAGGTAGGGAAGCAAAGGAGATCCTGTACGTTGTTCTATTCATAACCTTTTGTTTTCTTTTGTCCCTTTTGTCGATTTTTATTTTGCCCGATGCCCGATGACCGATGACGGATGTCCGATGACCCCGGCATTCTGAAATTTGATGTTGTTTGTAATTTTAAATGAATTCAAATCTTTCTTTTTTATATTTTGGTTATGCACTAGGTGTTAATTTTTTAAATTCAATTATATTTTTGAATATTCAGATTCTTTCCAGTATACACAGTTTTCTAACCAGAGAGAAGTTTAAATATAGATTTATGCCAACATCCGTCATCGGTCATCCGACATCGGTCACCGGACAGCACCCATCAATAATCCGCTATCGGCGCCCTGTCATAATAGGCTTTGATTTCGGACTCGCTTGGGGGATGTAGGGGTCTTACCACCCTTAATCCCAGGAAGGGAGCTTCCGGAAACCACCATTGGCTTTTGGGTATTTGCGGATCAATCCGCTTCCAGTCGGCTTTGGAATAGAACCTTTTGGAACTCCTGAGATCTAAAGCAGGGCTTTTATAATTTCCACCCCGGATAGCTCCGGGATAGAGTTTTTGAATGGGTATTTTAGGATCTTTTTGAATAGCATCTGTCCTGCTGTGGTAGGTATTGGATTCGTATTGGTCAGAAGTCCATTCCATGACATTGCCCAGAATATCATAAAGTCCCCAGGAATTTGGTTTTTTGAGGCCGATAGTATGGGTTTCCCCTTCACTGTTTTTTTCAAACCAGGCATAATCTGTCAGCAGGCTTTCATCATCCCCAAAAAAATACTTGCTGTCCGAACCGGCTTTTGCCGCATATTCCCATTCTGCTTCAGTGGGAAGTCTGTAAAATACACCGGTTTTCAGGTATAGCCATTTGCAGAATTGGATCGCTCCATATTGGGTCATACCGATAGCGGGTTTGTTTTCCTTACCCATCCCAAATGTCATATCGAGATAAGGAATACTTGGTCGGGTGAGTCCGTCCACTATACCCGGTAGTGGTTTTTCAGAAATGGCTTCCTCGTAATTCTTATCCAAAAACATCTCGAAGATATCCCAGGTGATTTCATGTGTTCCCATCCAAAAAGGGGAGATTTCCACCTGATGAACAGGTCTTTCATCTTCTTCTCCACCCGAACTGCCCATCATGAATTTACCCCCGGGAATGGGAGTCATACCAAAACTTTGTGGGGAATCGGGGATTTTCTGGGTATAGGGCTCAAAGGCTTCCTGAGGAATAAATATCCATGAAACTGCCAAAAAAATAGATACAAAGACTAGGGAAAAAGAAATCCCGTATTTTAAATGTTGAGAGGTCATTTTGAAGGTCTTTTTGAAAGAGAAAAAGAAAAATACTCCAAATACCTGAATTAAAAAAAAGCTTTGGTTTAAAAGAATGGTAAAGTAGGAATGATGGTCATACCAAAACATTTTAAAGCAGACTTTGAGGCAAAGTTTAGTAAACCGGACCCTGCTCAAATCTCAACCGACTCGTCGAAAAAGCTATCTCAAATCTTTTTAGTCTTACACCCAGCCACTTACCATCATATCCACTTCTTCCAGGATTCCTTTGAGCTGCTGATAGGATTTGACCGGATGTATACCTTCTTCAGATTCAGAAGTGTTTACTTCATTTACACAATTTTCTTTTTTTTGAGCGTCTCCACCTTCATCCTGCTTTCTGCGTTTTTTCTTTTTTGGCAAAAGACCTTCTTGACAAATTTGGGTAGGATAATGATTTGAGGTTTGTACTTGTTGTTCAAAGGGTACAATATCCGGAAAAGTTACGCTTGGAGACACTGACACGGAAGCAGCAGGGGCTGAATTGGCCAAAAACAGAAAGGCGATTGGAAGGATCAAAAAACGGGTAATCTTAGGAAAAGACAGATCAATATTCATAGTTTGGTGGTTTGGTACAATCACATATTTTTGACGACTTCTTTTTTGGGAAGCCGGATACTCCACATTCCTCTTAAATCCCCTATTTGATGGCCTGTAGCCTTGTCATCGGGGTAGAGTTCTTTGAGGACTTTTTGGGTTTCAGGACTGATTTCCTTATCAGGTTGGCCATGACAGTTGAGACAGAGGGCATTGGGAATCATAATAGCTTTGGTAAACAGCAATACTTCACCCCCTTCAATTTTCTGAATATTGGGTTCATTGGGAAGGTTATTTTCCTTGTTGTACACGTAGGTATCCAGTATTCCTTCCTCGTAGTCCAAGGGTTTATCAGCAGGATTTCTGTAATCATTGGATACTCTTCGGATTTCAACTTGGTATTTTTCTGATACTTCTTGGAGAATAGGTAGGGCATTCACCTGGCAGAATTGAATGGCTGCGGGGACACCGTCATTGGCGATAGCTTCTTGTAGGGCAGTAATCAGTTGCTTTTGTGCTTCACCACTGATCTCTTCTCCCCAGACCATAGCAGCTTGGATGATGTCTGCTTCGCTGAGTTTTTTGACTTCCATGCTTTTGTTCACTTCATCAAAAACTTCTTTGCTCACTCTTTCTTTTGAGTTACAGGAGATTAAAAGCCCTGATATCAAAATGAATTGAAATAAATTTTTCATAATTTTTCAAATTCCTCTGTACAAAAGTAGATGTAAATGATGAGTTTCTAAAGACATTATTGCTGTTTGTGCGCAATAACACCTAATTGTATAGTTTATTGCCCTTTCTGGCTTGGCCAAAATATTTCATTTATGGGATTTAATCCTATTTTTGTAAAGTTAGTAGTAGTTCAAATGTAGATGATGAAGCGCTTAATACCCATTCTTATTTTTATTTTAATCAGTAGCATTTCTTACTCTCAAACCTGGAGAAGGGTTGGTGGTTGGGGTAATCAGCTTACTGAAGTGACTTGGGCAAGTGATGAAACGGGCTTTATTGCCGGTGATCAGGTGATTTTAAAAACCATAGACGGCGGTCTTAGTTGGACAGAACAAAAAGCTCCCTCAAAGAACAAAATGTGGGGAATGGCATTCTTTAATGAGAATTTGGGGACTATTGTAGGTGAAGGGGGTGCAGTGTTTTGGACTACTGATGGAGGCCAAAACTGGCAACTCACCAATGCGGGCACAGCAGAAACCCTGAGAAGTGTTTGGTTTCTGACAGAAAGCAGGGTTTATGCTGTCGGGGATAATGGTCAGGTATTCCGTTCCTCCAACGGAGGCCAATCTTGGGCCAGACAATCCGTAGGGACTGCTGCCCACCTGAACAGTCTTTATTTTGTCAATCAGGATACAGGTTATATTGCCACCGCCCAAGGTCAGGTTATCAGGACTTTTAACGGGGGCAACAATTGGAATATTCAAAATACCGGTCAGAACAACAGTCTTAACGGCATTCACTTTACCTCCGGTCAAACCGGATTCGCAGTAGGGCAGCAGGGAACAATCGTCAAAACGACAGACGCAGGTTCCACATGGACTCTTTTGAACAGCGGTACTGAAAGAAATCTCAATACCCTGTCTTTCAATAGAACCAATCCCAACATTGGGGTGATATTGGGGGAAAATGCTACTATATTAAGAACGGTTAATGCCGGTACCACCATAGATGGTATCAATATCAACAATACACAGAATTACCTTTCGGTAAGTTTTAGAAGAGCTTCCAATATGGTATTTGCCGTAGGCGAAGACGGCTTTGTGATTTTCTCAAATAATTCTGGCGGAAGCTGGGGTGTGCGGCTTTCCGGAAGAGATAAGGATTATACGGGAACACAGTTCAGAACTGCCAATCTTGGCTATATCATCGGCGTTGAAGGTTTGGTGCTATCTACTTCCAATGGTGGAAATTCCCTCGTGGACCGTTCCAGACCTTTATCTGTGACTTTCAATGACCTTGCATTTACAACAAATGCTTTCGGCTATATCGCCGGTGATGAGGGGATATTATTAAGGACAACCAATTCCGGCGGGAATTGGACCTCCCTGACTCCGGGTACAACTGAATCCATCAATGGGTTATATTTTTTCAATAATACCACAGGCTATATTGTAGGTGACAATGGGTTTATTTCACGTACAGTAGATTCAGGGGTGACTTGGACAGCAATTTCCCTAAACAGTCCCAACAATACTTTGATCGACTTGAATTTTTTTGATACCTCAACAGGGATTCTGATTGGCAACGGTGGTTTTATGGCAAGGACGGAAGACGGGGAAAATTGGCAAGCCGTTAACTCAACCACAACGGAAAATCTGAAAGGAATAAAAATTTTGGATGAGCAAACAGCAGTTGTCATCGGAAATGCCGGAACTATCCTCAAGTCTACAGATAGGGGTAAGACATGGGTCAAGATCAATGCAGGAATAAGTCAGGATCTAAATGCCCTGGATTTTCTGGATGAATCGGTGGGTTTCGTAACAGGCCAAGGAGGTCTGATTATGGTGACAAGAGATGGGGGAGATAGCTGGACCCCAATGCCTACTGGAACCTTTCAGGATTTTACAGGCATAAGCTTTGGGGACTTAAGCAGTGGGTTCGCAGTAGGTGAAAAGGGCTCTTTGTTCAATTACAGCTGCCAGGTTCCGGAAGAAGCAACGGTGATTTTTGGTGAAAACAATATCTGTTTATCCCAACAGGTCTATACTGTTCAGAATAATGAGGGACCTGATGTAGAATTCGAATGGAGGGTGGATGGAGGTACCATCCTGGAAGGACAGGGAACTAACCGCATAGAAGTCCGATGGGATATACCTGGTAGAAATGCTGTTTTGGTGAGAGGAAAAAACAACTGCGGAAATGGTAAAACCAAGGGATTGGAAGTTCTTGTTTCTACCCAACCCCAAGCAATTACCAATATTGAAGGAGAAGGCGTTGGCTGTCTGAATAATTTTATGGAATATTCAGTCAATGAAATTCCCGGGACAATTTTTGTATGGGAAGTGACAGGTGGATTGATTACTGCAGGTCAGGGAACCCCTAATGTGACTGTTCAGTGGACTTCATTGGGTCAGCAACAATTGAAAATCACGCCAAATAATCCCTGCGGACAGGGGACTACATATACTAAACCCATTCAGGTATTGACACCGCCGGAAAAACCATCGGAAATAACCGGCCCTGATACTGTAGGCCTGACTGAAGAGGAATATGAAGTCACTAATGTGGCCAATGTCAATTTTCAGTGGACTATAAGTGGAAATGCAGGAAAAGTAATCAGTGGTCAGGGAACCAATAAAGTAAGGGTTCAGTGGGAAAAAGAAGGGGATTTTATACTTACAGTTACTCCTATGAACAGTTGTAATTCCGGAAGTTCGAGCACCCTTGCAGTCAATATCAATCTGATTACAAGCATCAACAGGGAGATAAGCTCAGAGGAAATCGGGGTTTATCCAAACCCATCTTTCGGAATGGTCACGGTGTCTTTCAAAGGAATCAACAGAGTGAATGCTGTAAAAATCACAGATGCCATGGGAAATGAAATCCGTCATATTGTTCCTTCTATGGGTGTTGATACCATAGAATTCCAAGGACTTCCCAAAGGATTATATATTGTCAATATAAGAAGTAGGGAAAGAGAATATAACAGAAAGTTGTTGGTAAGGTAAAGGGGGTGGCGGATTCCACGAAAAGACCAACCACATGCCTAACCAAATGCTTATGCGTTTTTACTTCCCATTTCAATAAAAAGAATACTGTTCCCTTTTAAACTGAATACAATTATTTTTGCATTGAAGCTTCCGCTATTTTAATTAAGAGAAGCCTTAGAAAAAATCATTTTTCCAAATTATATTTTTTAAAAAATTTAAATTAAAGGGTTTTATTCTAAATTTAAAGAACATTTATAAAGTATTGGTTTCAATTTCAAAATAATATTTTAAATCTCCCTTTGACAATATGCGGGATTTTACTGTCATTTGCCTGCATAAACCCAAATATAATGTTAGAGAGATATTTCCAGCCTGAAAGTTTGATGATGACCCATGGCTACAAGCCAGAATTGTCAGAAGGGGCTATTAAATGCCCAATATTCCAGACCAGTACTTTTGTCTTTAAAAATGCCGAAGAAGGGAAGGCTTTTTTCCAGGTGGCTTATGGAAAAAGAGAAAAAGAACCAAACGAGGAACTGGGGTTGATTTACAGTAGACTGAACAACCCGGATTTACAGATTCTGGAAGAAAGGCTCTGCTTATGGGATAAGGCAGACGAGTGTGCAGTTTTTGAAAGTGGGATGTCTGCCATCTCAACGGTTATGTTGGAGTTTTTGAGACCGGGAGACATGATGCTGTACAGCATGCCGGTATATGGCGGAACAGATCATTTTATCAACAAGGTTTTGCCACAATACAATATTCAAGGTGTAGGCTTTACAAGTGACCAAACCACTGAAGAAATTCTCGATCATATTCAATCCCTTGGCTTATCTGATAAGGTGAAAATGGTCTATGTCGAAACTCCTGCCAATCCTACCAATGCGCTTTTTGATCTTTCTGTCTGCAGGATTGTAGCTGATCGGCTTTCCTATGGAGAAAAGGAAGTGGTGGTATGTGTCGATAATACTTACATGGGTCCGCTATGGCAAAATCCATTGCAGCTGGGAGTCGATTTGGTGGTGTATTCGGCTACAAAATACATTGGCGGACACTCTGACCTAATAGCTGGCGCTGTACTGGGAAAAACAAAATATATGAAAAGGGTGAGGACTTTAAGGACTTTTTTGGGAAATATGGCAGGTCCTTGGACAGGTTGGCTGCTGATGCGAAGTTTGGAGACTTTGAAGGTCAGGATGACCCAACAGGCCAAAAATGCATTGGAGGTGGCGGATTTTCTGAAAAACCACCCCAAGGTAGAAAAGGTGTACTATCTTGGTCATTTACAGGAAGGAGATCCCCAATATATCATTTTCAAAAAACAACATACCTGTGCCGGGGCAATGCTTTCATTTGATATTAAGGGTGGTGAAAAAGAAGCCTTTCTGTTCCTGAACAATCTCAAGCTGATCAAGTTGGCTGTTTCATTGGGAAGTACGGAATCACTTGCAGAGCATCCCGCTACCATGACGCATTTGGATGTTTCTGAAGAAGACAGAAAAAGACTTGGGATCAGTGAAAGGTTAGTCCGACTATCTATTGGTGTAGAGCATTATTCTGATATAATATGGGATATCAGTCAGGCTTTGGATAAGGTCTAAGCGAAGCTACAGGTCAAGTATCAGAAATTCTGCTGAAGCGGGGAGATAAAATCTTGCAGTAGAAATCAAGTCTCTTCATTTCAGGTTTTGACCCTGCCATTCATCAGGCGGGGTCAAAACAGCTGCCGCAGCAGAAGTTATTCCCAAATCGCCAGATTTATTCATAATACAAAGACCTACATAACCCCGATACAAAACAGCGGGATGTTAACGGTCTTTGAGAGCATCACATCGGTCGTAAAATGGGTCTAGGTCAATATAAACATCCTCTTTGGCTGTAACAAACCATCTTCCCAAAAGACCTTCCTCTTTTTTTCTCTTAGTTGCTGCTTTTAGTTTCTCATAGTCATCATCCAAGTTAGCACGATGGGCAGGAAATTTTTCTTTGTAATATAAAATCCGAACCTGAGTTCCTTCCCTTTCATTTTCAAACCTCAACGGTTTGGTTACGTTGCCCACTTCCATACTGTCAAGAGTGAAATATAAAATGGGATCCTCCAAGGTTCTTAAAGTAAGTCTATTGGAACCTGTAGCAGGGTCAGTAAAAAAGCCGCCATTATCAGAGGTCGCTCGGTCATCAGAATTATCTTTAGCGGCTTTGGCGAAGTCAATTTTTTCGTCCACGATAAGTGTCCTGAGACTGTCCAGGAATCTTTCAGCGATTCTGATGTCATTTTCTGTTGGTTCGGGTCTTAAAAGAATATGACGGGTATTAAAGGTGTTTCCCCTTCTTTCCAAAAGCTGGATCATGTGAAATCCGAACATAGTTTCAACTGGATCGCTTATTTCTCCCAGCTTCAGTCCAAGAGCAGTAGCTTCATATTCAGGCGCCAGTTCTCCTCTTCGGAAAAATCCCAATTCTCCACCTTGAATCGCTGAACCCGGATCTTGGGAATATTTGGTCGCAAGGGTCTGAAAATCAGAAGAGCCGTCATTGATCATCTCCTTGAAAATTGAAAGCTGATTGGCTAAACTGTCTTTTGTGGCGCGGTTTACTTCTGGTTTCTTGACTATTTGTCCTACCATCACCTCGGCTGAGAAAAACGGAAGTGAATCTCTGGGTATGGAAGAATAAAACTTTCTAACTTCAGCAGGAGAAACTGTTAATCCCTCCGTGATTTTGCCTTGCATTTTTTGTACGATCAACTGCTCCTTGAGCATTTCTTCTATTTCTTTTTTCAGTTGGTCAGAGGATTTTCCATAAACTTCCAATAACATGTTTTCATCACCGCCGAATTGCTGCATGACCATGTTGAACCTCTGGTCTGCCTGAATCAATACTTCTGAATCTGTGACCAGGACCGAATCGATCTCTGCTTTGGCTACCATCAGTTTGTTGATCAGGAGTGATTCAAATACATCACACCTTGAAGGTGCTTCAAATCCCTGTTGGGATTGTGCCAAAGCCTCCATGTAAGCCTTTTGAACATCAGATTCGAGTAAGATATAGTTGTTTACCTTGGCAACGATTTTGTCCAACACCTGACCTGAAGGTTTTTCGGTTTCAGCATCTGATTCGGTTTGTGAAAATCCTACAGTGGCCGAAATCATTATCAGGGAAAGGATCAATAAATACTTCAAACTATTCATAAATAATAAATTCATTATTTTCCAGTGCTCTTGCGTATATTTCTTTATTCAATTTGTCCACAAGTTCTATCCTTTTTTTATTCAATAGGATCTTTGTGATTTCATCTTGTACAAATTCTCTCGGAGGTATCTGATCCTGCAATTTGTATTCCAGTATTTTAAAATAATACCGATATCTTTCATCTTCGGTTACAATCAGGCTGTTGTTTTTCAGCAACTGAACTTTGTTCGGATGATTGGAAAGTGGGGTATTGATGATGATGTCTTCAAATTTGACCCAAGTGGAATCTTCCAGAAAATAGTTGGAGGCCTGTTTGGAGGCCAATTCCTTTAGGTTATCGATATCTGATTTTTTGTTGGATTTCAATAACCTTTCCATGTTTCTGTTCTGTGCCGAGGCCTCTTTTTCCATCTTCAGAAAATTTGTTTTGACAATAATTTCTTTGAGGCTGAAGTTGGATTGATTGGCCTGATAGTATTCCTCTATCTCGTCTTGGGATATTTCATTGGAAAGGTTATCCTCTACATATTTTTTTTCGAATTCATATACCATAAGGGCATATTTGTAATCCAGAAGCTTTCTGTTGATTTCTCCCTCATCAAAGGTCATTGATTTTCCCGCTTCTTTGATCATAAGTTGTTTTCTGACCCAGGACTGAAGATAGCTTGCAGCTATGTTTGCACTGTCTTCGGAACTGTTGCTTCCTCCTGTAATAAAACTTAGTTCTGATTTTCGCAGGTTTTGGTTCCCAACAGATGCCAATATGGGATCATCTTCCTGATCTTCTGATGATTTGAACTTAAATAAATCACAGGATGAAATTCCGGCCAGTAAGAATAGAAACAGCCAATTATTTATCGACCGTAACATCGAATATTTTCTGTTTCTCACTTTCATTGATTTGGATTAAGTATTTTTCTTTAAGAAAAGCTATAAGTGCTTTATCCAGGTGTTCCTGGTAATCCTGAATTATTTTACCTCGTGTTTCTTCAAATTTTTTGGGTCCGGGAGGAAGTATTTCTCCAATCACCACAAAATAAGTTTTGTTGTCCAATCTTAGTTCCTGGTTTGGTTTGGAAATATCGACAGCTTTCAATATGGGATGGGAATTTATTTCAAAAAGGCCATCAGTCAGTGTAAATGCCAAAGGATCATCCAATAAGAACGTATTTTCCAATCGGTCAGCCAGATTTGATTGATATTTTTTACCTGCAAGGAATCTTCTTACGGAAGGAATGCTTTCTTCTTTGCCAATGGTAATGATAAGGGCATTTGCACGCTCATTCCATTGGTATTTGTCTACATTTTCCTCATAATACTTTACCTGACCAATACTATCTTCTATTGCCTTTTGCCAGACCTGGTCATTCATCAGAGAGAATAGCAAAATACCGTCTCTGTATTCCTGAATCAATAACCTATACTCCTGATTGTTATTGGTAAGGTCTTCAATTTCGGCTTCAAGAAGGCTGACTTCTACATATTTATCGTACCAATTGGCAAAATAATTCTGCGGATTACCTCGGACGATCTCATTTCCTGAATTTATAAACTCAAGAAAATCTCCCACATTTTTGGGGGAGGTGTTGATGCTGAACAATACAGAGTCGGTAAGATTTTTTTCCTGAATTATCTTTGGGACATCAGATCTTGGGTTTTGGGAAAAAATAGTTTCGACTTCTCCGACATTTCTTTCATTTTCTTCAAATCCGTATCTGGATTTTTGGATAGCTACTACTTGGGATTGTATCAGTGTCGACCTACTATCTCTTAGAACCCTGGATTTGATCATTTGCTCCATTTCTTCGTAGCTTCCAAGAGGTTTTTTTTCTTCCAACCGGATGATATGATAGCCATAAGGGGTTTTGACAGGAGGAGAGATTTCTCCTTCCTCAGTGAGTGAAAATGCGGCTCTTTCAAATTCCGGAATAACCGAACCGAGGCCAATCCAAGGTAAATTTCCCCCTGTATTCTTGGTTGCAGGATCTTCGGAATACATTTGACAGATTTCCTCCCATTCCCTTTCAGGTTTTTGAAGCTCAGCATATATTTCCCGGACCATTCTCAAAGCCCTTTCTTCAGAAACAGGTTCATTTTCCTGACTTCTAATAAGGATATGGGATACGCGGATTTCACCGGGATTGGGTTTTTTATCTTCCAGTCTGATAATGTGGTAGCCAAAATTGGTCAAAACCGGCTCTGAAATCTCTCCCACTTGCAATCCATAGGCGGCATCCTCAAAAGGAGATACCATCTGAAGTGCAGTAAAATAACCCAAGCTTCCTTTATTGTTTTTTGCGGAAGGATCGTCAGAATGTTCAAACGCCAGTTCATTGAAGTCGGCACCTTGTTCAGCATCGGCTTTTAATTTTTGTGCCATTCTCAATACAGAAATCGTATCTGCCTGACTGGCATTTGGGGGAAATTGTAAAAGAATATGACTGGCCCGGATGACCTCTTTCATCCTGTTGTAAGCTTTCATCAGTTCTCCTTCCTGAAGTGAGTTTTTGATTAAAAATGGTTGTGTGAGATCATCTTTGAACATCTCATACTCTTTCAAAAACTCATCCGTTTGATCCAGACCCATGGATTCGGCTTCTTTGACTTTGAGTTTATAATTGACAAAAAGTTGAAGATTCTCATCAAATTCCTCGGGACTGATTTTGTTTTCAGGGTTTTTGAATTCCCTGTTTTTCTTGAGCATATAAAAGAATTCATCACCAAAGATTTCCTCATCTCCAATAACTAGGAGCGGTAGCCTTGCATCGGGTATTTGGTCCGGTGTTTTGATAGTAGATTTAGGACTACATGAAAAGACCAAAACCAATAATAAAAGCTTAAGGTGATTTGAATTCATCATAAACGGTATTCTGGAATTATGCTGCAATGTTACAAATTAAATTGAAAAATACGGGCGGCCTTCGGTTTTATGATGTGTTAATTAACAATTATTTGGATTTCAGATTTTTGTATAATCTGCAGATATTGACGTTGTTTTTTGTTTCAAATTCTATTTTGTCCATAATCCTTTTGACCAGAATTATTCCAAGTCCGCCTTTTCTTTTGGTTTTGACGACGTGGGAAATTTCAGGTTCCTGATATTCAAGGATATTGAATCCCGCCCCAAAATCCCGGATTTCAAATTTCAAGAGCGTTTCCTCAAGGGAGACTTCCAAATCAATGAATTCAATCGGATTGCAATCGTGGGAATGGATGATCAGATTAGAGCAAACTTCCTCCACAGCCAGGATTACCTGATGTTGTTCAATTTCGGAAAGGCTGGTTTTTTGAAGGATAGCGTCAAGAAAAGTCCTCAGCTCCGCCAATCTGTTGGTATCGCAATATAGCTTCAATTTATGAGTCATACTATTTCCTCCAAAGCCTCTTGTTTATTGGGCTTGATAGTCATGAGCTGATCCAATCCCAAAATATTGAAAACCTGAAATACTTTCTCCTGTAATCCAAAAATCACAAACCTGATATTTTTCTCATGAAATTCTTCCAGATATGACATAAATACACCGAGCCCTGCTGAGGAAATATATTCCAGACCTGAACAATCCACCAAAATATTTTTGGCACCGCCCTGAATAATTTCTTTGATCACCTGATCCAAATCTACGGAATTACTGGCATCAATTTCCCCGTTCAAACTAAGGATAGAGTGGTCATTCTCAACGTTCTTTTCTATTTTTAACATCATTTTTTATACGCTTTATAGGGGTGATGGTTATAATTTGAATTTGATGACCAATAATGAAAAATCATCATCAGGCAAATTGTTTTGGCCAACAAACCGATAAATTTCCTCCATTATCCGCTTTTGAATTTCATTGCTGGCAAAACTATGAAGCTTATTGAGCGTTTTCTTCAGTCTTTCATATCCGAACTCTTCTCCTGATTTATTTTTGGCTTCAATGATGCCATCAGTAAATAACACAAGCACATCATCTTTTTCGAAATCAAAATCGGACTCATGAATGTAATTTTCATACAGAGAATTACGGACGATTCCCAGACCCAAACCGTCTGAGTTCAGGTATTCACAGGTATCCAAACTGGCGTCATAGAACAGAGTAGGGCAATGTCCCGCCCTGCTGTATTTTATTTTTTTATTTTGGGTATCTACCAAAAAATAAGAAGTGGTAATAAAATGGTTCCTCTCCAGACATTGACTTAGTGCAATATTGGCTTTGGCGAGAAATTCTCCCGGACTGGGATTCAGCTGAACCAAGCTATGAAAAATCCCTTTCATCTGGGACATATTAAATGCAGCTGAGGTACCTTTTCCAGAGACATCACCAATGATGATTGCAAACAGGTTTTTGGCAATTTCTTTTGTTTCGTAATAATCGCCCCCTACTTCATCCGCAGCTTCTGAAAAACCACTTATTTCAAATGTCTCATTATGATGTAGTTCTGTAGGAAGTAAACTTCTCTGAACCCTTTGGGCAATTTTAAGTTCTTCCTTGTAGCGTTCATTTTTGATGGCCTCATTCAGCAGTCTGTAATTTTCGACCGAAATACAGGCCTGTCCTACAAAGGTGTTTATGATATTGACCATCTCTTTATTGAAACCATCCTTCACTTCTTTGATCAAAAACAACCGGCCAATAGTTATTTTATTTACCAGTAAAGGTATCATCAAAGCGGATTTAAAGATATTATGGGGGATTTTTCCCTGGTAAATCCTGGATTCATTTTCTGAGGAATCCCATTTAAATTCAGAAAACGGTTTGGTATTTTTGATGAGCTCATACAACTCGTTCCGTATTTCCTCATTGATAAATCTTTCCTGAATAAATTGTGGACTTTGCTCGCTGTCCAACAATTCAAGCCATCCCCCATCGGCGTAAGCTGCACTCATGCTTGAATCGATCAAAACATCCAAAACCTGTGTTTCGTCCTGACCGGGTTTGATAGATTGACTTAGACGTTGAAAATTAATGGCCTCAACCAGTTTCTGTTCAAAAACCGAGGAGGTGGGTAAATTGAAAAGCGTGACCAAAAAACTGAATAGCGAATAAATCAACACGAATGCAAAAAGACCCATTAAAAACAGGTTGTCCGTCAGATTTACAAATGTAAGGTTACTGCCACTGTAAGAAATTACCTCGAAAAACAGGTAGGAGGTAGAGGCCAAAATAATAGCCAGAAAGAGGATAGACTTCCATTTTTCTTTAAAGGTGAGATAAGGAATCCATTTTAAGTTGATGGATAAAGAGGCAGAGAAAAAAGTCAGAAATGTCAATCCAAATAAAAAGCTGTAATCAAGGTTGTTTTCATTGAAGAAAATGAAAAACATACAGATCAGCAGTAATATTTCGAATGCCTGCCATTGTTGTACCACTCTTTTGGTTTTTTGATACAGAATCAAATGCTTCCAAAGCAGCGTGCAAGAAATCAGGAACATTGTAATCAACGCAAAATTGACGTGATAAAAGAAATTTTTCAAAAGAGGATCGGATGCCAATCGCCCTTCACCAAGCATCTGATAAAAAAGATTGATCAAAAGAGCCACTGCTGCGGCCAGAAGTCCTGTTGAAGCCCCGCGCCAAATCAGGTTGAGGAAATCCCTATCCTCATTTTTGTTGATGGAATAATTGTAAAATAAATAAACAGTAATAAAGAATAGGATCTCCAAAATATAAGAGACCTCGGGAGCCATATTAGGTTCCAGACGGTTTACTGTTTCAAAAATTCTTGTGATATCTACAAAAAGTAAAGCCAACCATGCTAAGACGGCTACCAAAACACTTACTTTTCCGATATATGGTCTTGGGATATTAAGCATTTTAGAAAATCAAACACAATATTACAGAAACAAACTTAAATATCCTGATTGCGTTAACGGGCATAACTCTAAATTAATGTTAAAAAATTCTATGCGTTATTTTAAATTTCCTTTGGTGGTGCTTTTTGTCTTTTTTTATGGTTGCTCTACAGCGCAGATCAATAAACTGCTCAAAGATGTCACGTCAGGACAGATTCCCCTTTCTCAGGAACAGGTTGCAGCAGGTTTGAAAGAAGCCCTGGAACAGGGAATTGTAAAAGGGACCGACCTAGCCTCCATGACAGATGGCTATTTCAAAAATGAACTCATCAAGATAATGCTGCCTGAAGATGCAAAAAAAGTAGAAAGAACCCTCCGTCAGATGGGATTGGGAGGAGAAGTTGACAGAGCCTTGATGGCCATCAACAGAGGTGCAGAAAGTGCTGCCATTGAGGCAAAGCCTATCTTTATAAATGCCATTAAGCAAATGAATATAACGGATGCCATTGGAATATTGAAAGGGGAGCAATCCGCAGCGACTGATTTTTTGAGAAGGACAACAAATACCCAACTGGTAGAACTTTTCAAACCCAAAATCCAGGCATCTTTGGATGAAGTCGGTGCCACAAAATACTATGCAGATTTGGCTTCTTCTTATAACAAAATCCCTTTTTCCAAACAAAAAATTGATCCTGATCTTAATGCTTATGTTACCCAGAAAGCAATTGATGGATTGTTTATCCTGATAGCCGAGGAGGAAAAAAATATCAGGGAAAACCCCTTGCAAAGAACTTCTGATTTAATGAAAAAGGTCTTTGCTGCCCAGGATTAGTTCAGAGGATTACCAGTTCTTCAATGATTCCTTTTCCGAATTTTGAAGCTATCAAATCCAATACTTTGGTCCGGTTCATGTTCAGTTCGGACTTTACGGGACCGGAGGTAATTTTTACAAAAAGCCTCTTGTCTTTGATATACAATCCGGAAGTTCTGGTGGCTACTGTTTTGCCCATCATTTCCGGCCATGCTTGCATCAGAAGTCGTTCATCAAATTTGTCTTTGAGCCTGTAAGCTTTCAATAATTCATTGAAAGCTTCTTCCAAAGGTGCCGCATCTTTTTTCCGACCGGAATTGTATCTGTTGTTTGTCATGGAAGCGCAAAGTTATGGTAATTATTCCAAAAATAGGGAGGCAGCTATACTATCTGCAAGGAGTTTGCCTCTGGCAGTCAATAACAATCTGTTGTTTTCCTTTAGGAGCAGATTTTCATTGAAAAGTAATTCTGTTTCTTTTCTTTTTAATCGAAGGAGATCAAACCCAAGATTTCCACGAAGGTATCCCAAATCCAGTCCCCAAATGGTTCTGAGTGAAGTGAGGATGTAGTCATTCGCGGTGTCAATGGTTGAGCTTGCTTCTTCAGAAAAGGTAAGTTCGTTTCTTTGCAGATTTTTGATATAAAGGGCATTATTCGAAATATTGGCTCCCCTGATTTTCCCATCGAATGAGTGTGCACTGGGCCCTACTCCCAGATAAGGCACTCCAAGCCAATAATTGGTATTATGAATAGCAAACTGTCCTGGTCGTCCAAAATTGGAGATTTCGTATTGGACATATCCAGCCTTGCCCATTGACTCCATAAGCATTTCAAACTGTTCTGCGGCAAAGTCATCTGTGGAGGGGGTGTAAATTCCTTTTTTTTCCCAGTTGCCCAAGGCAGTCTTTGGCTCCACGGTGAGGCAGTAGCTGCTGATATGTCCGGGATCCTGGGCCAAAGCAATTTCAAGATCTTTTATCCAGATATCATGGTTTTCCGACGGGAATCCATAAATCAGATCTATAGAAAGTTTCTGGAATCCGGCAGCTTTGGCCAATGCGATAGCATTCAAAGATTCTTGAGCCGAATGTGCCCTGTTGTAAAATTGGAGAATTCCTGCATCAAAAGTCTGGATTCCTATACTTAGTCTATCTACGCCCAAAGCCTTTAATTCCTGGAGCTTTACGTGGTTTAAGTCATCGGGATTAGCTTCTAGGGTTACTTCTTTGATATTCAAGGTAAAATGTTTGTGAATCTGATCGAGAATCTTTTCTATTTGGGGGGAGGGAATAAGTGAGGGAGTTCCCCCGCCAAAATAGATACTTTCCACCGGATTATCTGAGCCCAGGTAATTTTTGCGCAATTCCAGTTCCCGGCAAATCATTTCGATCATTTCAACAGTACTATTGGTATTGGTACTGAAGTGAAAATCGCAGTAATGACAGGCCTGCTTACAAAAAGGAATATGGATGTAGATACCGGACAAATTGTTTACTTTTAGCCTTCAAAGATAGTTAAACCAATTGCTCAAAATTGAAAAGTACCCTACTATTACTTCTACCGGTATTTTTTTTGGTATCCCTGAATTCATTTTCCCAATCGGATAAATGGCTCAGGTTGGATTTTAAAGGAGATTTAAACAGTACGGAAGAACAGGTTTTCAGGGATTCTTTAGCAAGGAATAGTTTTATCAAAACAAAATTTCAGGAACTGCATCAATTGGGTTATTTGGATCCACAGCAGAAATTGATCAAATCGTCCAAGGATTCCCTTTGGATATCCGTGGAGCCAGGGGTTAAATTTGAATGGGTTGAGCTCAGGCAAGGAAATGTTGAGTCAGTAATACTGGTCAAAGCGGGAGTTGACTTGAGAAGATTCAGTAATAGGCCTTTTGATTTCAGGCAGGTTTCCCGCTTGTTTGAATCGGTGGTAAGGGAATCTGAAAACAAAGGTTATCCATTTGCTTCAATCAGGCTAGATAGTCTGGAAAGGATTAAAAATGGGTTTGCTGCTGCGTTGAATTTGGATTTGGGTCCATTTATCGTTTTTGATACGTTAAAACTGACCGGTGATACCAAGACAAAACCAAAATTTCTCACCAAATTTCTTCAGATAAGGCCCGGCGAACCCTTTTCACAAAAGAAAGTAACAGATGGGTTTCAACAAGTCAGAAACCTTCCTTATATCAGATTGGCAGGAGAACCGGAGTTGAGTTTTCAAAATGAAGAGGCGACATTGTATCTGCCCATCAATGATAGAAAAATCAATTCAGTGGATGGCATCATTGGTTTTCTTCCCAATGAACTCGAAGGAGGCAAATTATTGGTCACCGGGCAATTTGATGTCATGTTGTATAATTTGGGGGGTACGGGCCGTAATTACGAACTCCATTGGCAACGGTTCAATCAATTTTCCCAAAATCTTAAAATTGCAGCTTTCGAACCCTTGTTATTTGGTTCATCGATTGATTTGGGAATTTCTTTTTCCCTTTTAAAGGAAGACACCACTTTCTTAAACAGGGATTTTCGCCTTAGTTTTGGGTATAGATTCAATTCAGATGGATATTTGAAGTTTTTTTCAAGGAGGCAGGCAGGTGATTTATTGAGTTCAGCGGGTTTGGGGGAGCTAACCGAATTGCCTGAAGCGGGGGATTTTAGATTCAACAATTATGGTATCAATTATTCGCATTATTGGGTAGATGATGTTTTTTTTCCAAGAAGGGGAGTTTTTGCCGAAATGGAATTTGCGGTAGGAAATAAAAACATTATCCAGAATACAGCCATTCCACCGTCTTTATATGAAGATGTTATGTTCAAAACCCTGCAGTATTATTTGGAGGGAAGAATCGAAAAACATTTTTATTTTAATACACAATGGGGATTGTTTTCAAGACTTAGCGGAGGTTTGGTTCAAAACGATAATCTTCTTCTGAATGATTTGTTCAGGTTGGGAGGTCTCCAAAGCATCAGAGGATTTAATGAAAACTTCTTTTTTGCCGATAGATACCTATATATTAATTTGGAGCCAAGATTTTATTTTGATACCTACTCTTATTTTATGATTTTTGCCGACATGGGAAGGATTGAGAACAACATACAAGGATTAAAGGTAGACAACACTTTTTCTGCTGGACTAGGTTTAAGTTTGGAGACGGGTAACGGTATTTTCAATTTCATCTATGGATTGGGGGGATCAAACGTTCAGAACTTTGCGCTCAACCAATCAAAAATTCATTTTGGATTTACAGGGAGGTTTTAAAGATGCGTGCAGAACTGTTTATGCTGTTTTTATTTATTTCATTTTTTGAGATTTCATTGGACTCCAATTCCCAGGTCTTGGAGAATTATAACAATAGAATTCAAGAGTTATATCCAAATAGAAAAAGCAAAAACAACTCCGCCATTCAAGTCAATATTGATATCAAAAATTTCCCTCAAAGCGAATACAGGCTGAGCATTCCAGAAGAATCCACCTTGTTTTTGGGCGAAAAGCTTTGGGTCTACACACAAAAAGATACCACATTGATAATCTCTTTGGCCGATCTTAAGGATTTAGTGGCTGAGGCCAACAAAGAAGAAATTTTACTGGGGGTGTTCAAAAATGGAATAAGTCCAAGCGATATTTCAGTTGAAAAAGGATTCTTCGATAATCAAATGGGTATAAGCAGGGAAGAAACCAAAGGTGAGTTTTCCCCAGAAAAAAGAGAAGTTTCAAATTTCAATGATTTTTTCTTTTTTGCTGTGGTGACAGTTTTGTTTTTGCTGGCTGTATATAAGATGATTTATCCTTTGGTGCTCAAACTGATACTTACCCCTTCAGCCGTATTTTCAGCTGAGGATTTTTCCGAGTCCAATTCCCTTCAGAAATTTTTTTCCATTGATATTTTATTCTATTTATTGATAGTCAATATGCTGGTTTTTCTTTTGTCGATGATTTTTATTAAAAATCTGGGGACAGGAAATTGGGTTGACCTTGTAAATGGGGATTTGAATCAGCTATTCTTGAATTGGCTGTTTGGTTCAGGTATATTGGTCCTTATATCAGTTTTAAAGTTTGTTTTTTTAAGAATAATCGCCTTTGTATTTGAATTGGGTAAAATTGTGACGGCACATTTTTTTTACCTTCTCAGGATTATTTCCATTTTAATATTCGGGATGGCTTTTATAGTTAGTTTTTTGGTCTTGAATGACTATTTGGAATTTGAGCAATCTATCAAATATCTCTTATATGGCTTTTTTGGGATATATCTATTTGGAGTGGGGATGTTATTTATAATTATGTCTAATAGGTTGTCATTTAAAAATTACCATTTATTTGTTTACATTTGCAGCGCGGAAATAGTCCCCTTTTTGATATTGACAAAGGTTATCATTGGGTGAAAGAAAGAGAAAAGTAATCAACAGGAGAAGATTAAGACTATGACTAAATCTACCAAAGACAGATTAAACCCGGTACGGAGTATATTAGTTTCACAACCAAAGCCGTCAGACGATAAGTCTCCTTACTTCCAATTGGCTGAAAAATACAATTTAAAGATTGATTTTAGGCCATTTATTCAAGTAGAGCCTGTTTCTGTAAAGGATTTTAGAAAGCAGAAAATAGATATTCTGAAACATACGGCCATAATTTTTACAAGCAGAAATGCCATTGACTATTTCTTTACTATATGTAAGGAGTTAAAAATAGAAATGCCGGTGGACATGAAATATTTCTGTATTTCTGATCAGACAGCGCATTATCTCCAAAAATATATAGTCATCAGGAAGAGAAAACTGTTTGTAGGACAAAAAACAGCCTCAGATCTTTTTGATTATTTCAAAAAGCATAAATCCGAAAAATACCTGTTTCCCTGTTCCGATATTAGAAAGGCTGAAATTCCGGATTATATGACCAAAGCCAACATTGCCTTTACAGAGGCAATTATTTATCACACGGTTGCGGCAGATCTAAATGACCTCAGGGATATCAAGTATGATATACTGGCATTTTTCAGTCCTTCGGGTATCAAATCCCTCAAACATAATTTCCCTGATTTTCAACAGAATAATACCAGAATTGCTGCATTTGGGCCTACTACTGCCCAAGAGGTTCGGGATCATGGCTTGATTTTGGACATTGAAGCTCCTATGCCAAATGCACCAAGTATGACAGGAGCTTTGGAATTATATATAAAAAAGGCAAATAATTTGTAATTCTTCCAATCTTTTATCGTAATAATGAGTTTAAAGGTGTATAATAGAGTTTTGATAGATTAACGATTATGCATGGGCAAGCTTGATTTTATTTATTTAAAGGTTCTACTGATACTGATATCGAGCAGTTTTTTCATTTTGGAAGTCAATGGCCAACAAGACGCCCAATTTACCCAATACATGTACAATACCCATTACTTCAATCCAGCTTTTGCCGGTAAAGAAGGGGGGTATAGATTTTCAGCTTTACATAGGTCCCAATGGCTGAATTATTCCGGTAATAACGGACCTGCACCTACAACTCAATTGGTCTCGGCATCAGGATCAATAGATAAGTTAAAACTTGGGATGGGACTGAATTTTGTCAATGACGTCATCGGCCCCACCACCAATCAGGAAGTCAACCTGTCCATGGCTTACCATAAAAAGCTTCGAATGGGAGTTTTGAGCATCGGTGCCATGGGGGGTATTTTCTCCACTACCATCAATTACGATGATTTGGAGTTTGTCAATGAAGAACCAAATTTTCCATCCACCGGTAGAGAAACCCAGATGACAATTAATTTTGGAGCCGGGGCAATCTATGACAGAGGTAAATATTATCTGGCATTGAGCAGCCGTCATATCAACGAACCTGTTTTTGATTTTGGAGAGGGCTCATTGGAAAATCAATTAAAAAACCATTCTTACCTTATGGCAGGATACCGGATCAAAACTTTTGCACTTTGGGAATTTGAGCCAAGTATTTTACTGAAAACTGTTTCATTTAATAATTTTTCTTATGATGTAAGCGTTATAGCCACATATAATCAGAAAATAAGTGGAGGTCTTGCTTTCAGAGGTGAAGAATCTGTGTCCCTCCTGATGGGATATAGTTTGCTAAGGGATAATTCACTGAGGATAGGATATGCATTTGACCTGGTGGTTGGAGGTATAGAAGCCAAGGCTCCGGCAAGTCATGAGTTCATGCTTTCTTATGTTTTACCGGATGTTACCAGAGAGTTTCAAAGGACAATCCAGCGAACTCCCAGATTCAGGTTTTAAAAAAAATATTGGAATTAGGTAAATTAAATTTGTGTATTTCTAAGAATTTACTTTACTTTTCGCTCTTGTTCTTATTGAAAAATAGACAAGATATTTAATAAACTATTATATGTAATTTATGTCTAGAAAAATGAATTCACGCATTTTCACCTTGATTTTAGCCCTATTGGTAGGAGCAGTTCTACCAAGTTGTGGACTTTTAGGCAAGAAGGGTTCAGCCAGTGAAAAAGACAACCGAAGGGGTGAAG
The DNA here is from genome assembly GCF_900176595.1 of Aquiflexum balticum DSM 16537. Lineage (GTDB taxonomy): Bacteria > Bacteroidota > Bacteroidia > Cytophagales > Cyclobacteriaceae > Aquiflexum > Aquiflexum balticum. The sequence goes on along the minus strand of NZ_LT838813.1, from coordinate 949,047 downwards.
TAACTGGTGTTCCTAAGAGGGTAATCTGGCAGCAGAATTTGCCTAGCGACATGGTACCCATCAAAGCAGGGACTTTTTGGATGGGGCAATCAGATGAGGATATTGCTTTTACTCAATCTGCATTGAACAAACAAATCACAATCTCGGAATTCTACATGGACAAGTACGAGGTGTCCAACAACAAGTACAGGCAATTTGTAGAGGCGGTCAGATTAGGTGAGTACAGCTACACCACTCCTTCTACTTTGAAAGACCCACCCACTTTCAATTTGGATGAGGTGTTGCCTGACTCGACTGTTTGGAACACAAGCTTTACATTCCATTATGGAGATCCGCTGATGGAGTTCTATTTTGATCATCCCGCTTTTGATAACTATCCCGTTGTCGGAGTAAGTTGGGAACAAGCTCATATGTATTGTGAGTGGAGGACTTATCATTTAAATGCCAATGACAAATCTGATTTCGATTATCCGGAATTCAGATTGCCTACCGAAGCAGAATGGGAGTATGCTGCTAAGGGAGGTAAAGAAGTTGCCAAATATCCCTGGGGAGGTCCTTACCTCAAAAACAAAAGAGGTTGTCTGATGGCCAACTTTAAACCCGGAAGAGGAAATTACATCGATGACGGTTTTGCATATACTGCACCCGTGGATGTTTTCGCTCCGAATGGATTTGGTCTCTACAATATGTCAGGCAATGTAGCCGAATGGGTATTGGACGCTTACAGTCCAGTTGGTGGAGCGTTGACTTGGGATCTTGATCCGAAGTATGACAATCCCAATGAAAAAAGAAAAGTAGTAAGAGGCGGATCTTGGAAAGACATTGCCCACTACTTGGAAACGAGTACAAGAACTTATGAATTTCAAGATGTGAAAACTGCACACATCGGCTTCAGAACAACAATGACTTATCTTGGAAGATCAGGTTCCATGAATGTTAACAACAACAGAAGAAGAAAAAAATAACTAATTAATAACTCTAAACTTAATCACTCTAAACTCTTTACTTTTATTATTATGGCAAAGAACAATTCATTTAAACACAAATTTTACGGTAACATCATGCCGATGATTTATGGTATAGGTGCGTCTATCGTTATTCTAGGTGCGATGTTCAAAATCTTAGATTGGCAAGGCGCCAGTTTAATGATTGGTGTGGGTCTTACAACTGAAGCCCTCATATTTTTCCTTTCTGCTTTTGAACCAAAGCATGAAGAAATTGACTGGTCAAAAGTTTATCCCGAATTGTCAGGTGATGAACCTGCTTCGGCTAAAACCACCAAAAAAGAATCAAAAGATAATATCACTCAGAAATTTGATGATATGCTTTCCAATGCTAAAATCGGTCCCGATTTATTGGATAGCTTAGGCAAAGGAATTCAAAATCTTGCTACTTCAGCCGAAAAGATGGGCACACTTGCTGATGCGGCAGTAGCTACCAATGATTACGCAGCCAATGTTAAAACAGCCTCCAAAACACTGGTGGATATCAACCAATCTTATGGTAAAACCGCCATGGCACTTTCCGAACTTTCCAATGCTTCAAACGATGCCAAGGAATACCACAGTCAGGTGGTGACTGTCACCAAGAATCTTTCTGCACTTAACAATGTGTATGAAATGGAGCTGTTGGATGCACAAACGCATTTAAAAACATTGAATAAATTCTACGCCAATGTTTCTACAGCAATGGAAGGTCTCAATGAGGCCGGAAAAGAAACAGAGCAGTTCAAAAACGAATTGGCAAAACTCAATCAAAACGTGAGTTCACTCAATAAAATATATGGCGGTATGCTAACAGCCATGAAAGGTTAAGCCTAGTTAAATTAATGTTTAATCTTTTTATGAAATAAAATGGCTGGAGGAAAAGAAACCCCAAGACAACGGATGATCGGTATGATGTACCTGGTATTGACAGCATTGCTGGCTTTGCAGGTAAGTAATCAGATCCTTCAAAAGTTTGTATTGTTGAATGATGGTTTGGAAAGAACTTCCAAAAACTATATCAACAAGAATGAGTTTACGGTATCATCTATTGCAAGTACTGTCGAACAGCAGGGAAATAATGCCCGTGATGTTCCTAAGGTAGAAGCTTCGAGAGAAGTCAGAAAATTAACTTCTGAAATATTCAGTTATTTGGAAGATTTGAAACAGGAGTTGATAGAAACATCCAATGCAAGAGATGAGCAGGGACAATACAGGAATTCTTCGCTGAAAAACACTGATGTTCCGGGAAATATCTTCAATAATAATAGAAAGGGATTTGAAATGCAGGAAAAGCTTAATGCATATCCTGTACAGATTTCAGCTATTTTGAAGGAGATTGGATTGGATTTAACATTCGAAGATATTGCAAAGGATGCCAAAGACATAGAGATCTTCCAAAATGATTCTGAAGCAAGAAATAAGAATTTTGTGAATCTTAATTTTGTAAAATCTCCGGTAGGTGCGGTTATGGCCCTGATTTCACAATATCAGAATGAAGTTTTGAATATTGAAAGTGAGTCCCTAGCGGCAATTACAGGTTCAATTGGATCCTTCTATTTCAAATCCGATGTATTCAAAGCAAGTGTTGCAGCTACTTCCAATGTAGTGGCTGCCGGTACAAAGTTTGAAGGGAATCTGTTTATAGCCTCTTCCTCATCTTCTGCACAGCCTTTGATGACTGTTGATGGCAGACAGGTTCCGGTAGTAGACGGTTTTGGTGAAATCAGTTTTACTGTACCGCCTGCAAGTCAGTATGATGACAGGGGATTGGCCAGGAGAGTTCTAAAAGGTGAAATCACAGTTAATATTGCAGGAAAAGACTCTTTGTTGTCTGTTGACTATGAATATTTCGTAGCTCAGCCGATCATTAAGGTCACTTCTGAGGTAGTCAATCAGTTGTATGCGGATTGTGCCAATGACCTGATGATTGATGTCCCGGCATTGGGAAATTCCTATGCACCATCATTTACTGTGTCCAATGGTACTTCTATCCAAGGTAGCAAACCAGGTCAGTTGACCGTTATTCCAGGCAGTTCTGGAAAAGTAAATATCGGAGTAAGTAGTGGGGGCAATAAAATCGGAGATGTATCGTATGATATTAAACCGGTACCTGCTCCAACTGTCAGACTCTATGATGCCAGAGGTCAGATAGACCTGAGTGTTGCTTATCCTGCCCCAGGTCCATCTACTTTGATAGTAGAAGCAATTCCGGAACCTACTTTCGGTAGAACTATGGCAAGAGACGCAAACTTCGAGGTTACAGGTGGCGAGGTAATTCTTCTTAGAAATGAAGTCCCTCGGGAAAAGGTAAATATTTCGGGCAAAAATGTTGCTATCAGGAGTTTATTGGCTTCTTCAAGAAGTGGTGACAGACTTGTTGTCAGGGTTACTGAAGTGACAAGAACCAACTTCAGGGGTAATAAAATCAGGAATACACAGCCTGAAATTTACAGTATAACGATTAAATAATGGATGAACAATGCTGTTTGTATTGTTCCAAAATAAAATGAATATGAAACTTCATACTAAATTTATTGGTCTTCTATCACTTTGTGTGGTCATCCTTGGGATGGACGCCAAAGGGCAGGGAGCTACCAGTGTAACCCCTTCGGCCACTGGCGACAGACAATTCAAAATGGATACTATTTTCTCTGCTCATCCAATAAGAGAAGACGATAAAATGTATCAATTGTCAGTCTGGAGGAGAATAGATCTTCGTGAAAAATACAACCAACCACTATATGGTTCTGGAGATACCAAAAATGATGGTATCGTCAACCATATTTACAAAGCAATTGTAGAAGACAATGCTCTGGAAGTGTTTGGTGATGATAAATTCACGAGACCTCTATCCATTTCAGAATTTCAGGAGAATTTCTGGATTGCAGCAAATGGTGACAGCATCTTTGTGAAGCAACTGTATTACCTTGATTTTATGGAGGATTTTGTATTTGACAAGCATCATTCACAAATCAAATTTGATGTCAAGTACATTGAGTTGGTAATGCCTTCACAGACCAATGCCAATGCAGGTCAAAAAACCATTGGTTTTATCAGGTTCAAAGACTTCTATAACCACTTTATGGATCATCCTGAAGCCAAATGGTTGATTTTCCAGAATACGGCTAAAGTCTTGACTTACGATCAGGTATTTGACCAAAGACTGTTCAGGTCAGTTGTCAGAAGATATACGAATCCGGACAACGCCTATATTGCTGATTTGGTAAAACCAGGTCACCCTAATCCTGAATTGCAGGCCTTTTTGAATTCACTTGAATTTGAATATAAACTTCTCGATTTCGAAAACGGACTTTGGGAATGGTAAAAAAATAAAAGAGCGGAATTATCCGCTCTTTTTTTCTTTCAAGGCATTGTAAACTTTTTCTGCTTTATCATTCCCTACAATACTTGAAATTTCTTCAAGCGTTGCTTCCCTGATTTTCTTGAGAGATTTGAATTTACTCAACAACTTCTCCGCAGTATTATCTCCAATTCCATCGATATCTGTCAAAATGGAACCGAAAGCATTTTTACTCCTCACCTGACGATGAAATGTGATCGCAAACCTGTGGGCTTCATCTCTGATTCTTTGGATCAATCGTAAAGATTCGGATTTTTTGTCTATATGTAACGGGAATTGGTCCTCAGGGAAATATATTTCTTCCAGCCTTTTGGCTATTCCGATAATAGGCACTTGGCCATAAATGTCCAGTTCTTTCAGGGCTTCCACTGCCGAGGATAGCTGGCCTTTGCCTCCATCGATTACAATAAGCTTTGGTAATGGTTTCTCTTCTTCGATGATTCTTCGATATCGTCTTCCCACTACTTCCGTCATGCTGGCAAAATCATTTGGGCCTTCCACCGTTTTAATATGATAATGCCTGTATTCTTTGACGGCCGGCTTGCCGTTGAGGAAACAAACCATGCTGGCTACAGGGTTTGTCCCTTGAATATTGGAATTATCAAAACACTCAATGTGATCCGGCATGTCTTTGAGAGATAAGTCAGATTGAAGCTGCTTCAATACCCTGAATTTTTTATCACTGACATCACCGGAAGCTAAGAGCTTTTCTTTTTTATAATACCTGGCATTTTTTAATGAAAGGTCAATCAATTTCTTTTTGTCACCGATTTTTGGAACCGCAAAATTTAACCCCTCAAATTCTTCCTCCAGAGGGATATTGGCAATTATCTCCTGGGCATCACTGTTAAACTGATCTCTAAGCCTGATGATAGCCGTCAACAAAAGTTCAGCTTCTGATTCGTCTAATTTTTTTCTGAGTTCAACCGTCTTGGTAATAATGACAGATCCATTTTTGATTTTCAGGTAATTAACATAGGCTGTTTTTTCGTCTGTTTCTATGCCAAAGACATCGAGGTTGGTTATAGTAGGAGTGGTGATAAGGGATTTGGCATGATATTTCTCCAATAATTCCAGTTTGTTTTTGAAATAATGGGCTTTTTCAAATGCCAGATTTTCCGCTGCTTCCTGCATCTGCTTTTTAAAGTAAGCTTTTGCAATAGTCATGTTTCCTTTCAGGATATTCTTTGCCTGCTCAATCTCAACGAGATAATCCGCCTCGGATTGCAATCCTTCACAGGGGCCAAGACAATTTCCCAAATGGTATTCCAGACAAACTTTATACTTTTGTTCTTTGATTTTGGAAGGGCTGAGGTCAAGCCTGCAGGTACGTACAGTAAAAATATTTCTGATCAGGTCCAAAACATTGTTCATAGCTTTGACACTCGCAAAAGGACCGAAGAAATTGCCTTTTCCCGGGATCAATTTCCGGGTTTGATAAATGCGGGGAAAAGGTTCATTGGTCAGCAGCAGATAAGGATAGGTTTTGTCATCCTTTAATAGGATATTATATTTTGGTTGGGTTTTTTTAATGAGGTTATTTTCAAGTAACAATGCATCAAACTCATTATCTACGATGGTGATTTCAATCTTCCGGATTTCTTTCACCATTCTTTTGGTCTTGTAATTCAGACCCAGACTTTTGACAAAATAGCTACTTACTCTTTTTTTGAGGCTTTTGGCTTTTCCAACATAAATCAATTCATTTTCGCTGTTGAAATACTTGTAGACCCCGGGCAAGTCAGGGAGGGAATGATACTCTTCAATGGAATAAGATGAGGCCTGCATAATTGACAAATATAAAAAAACAGCCCTTTAGAAGGCTGTTTTTTATCAATTCATATAAATTCCTATTTAAAAATCGTTCTTGCTTTGATCATACTCAAAGTCTGTGAACCTACTGCTTTCAAGTTGATATTTTTCGCAATCAATTTCGACACTCAATGGTCTATCTGGTCTTGGGAATGGACCTTTTGTAATTCCTAAGGTTTTATCGGCATAAACTTTTGACATGAATTTGACCCAAATGGGTCTTGCAGTTTGTCCGCCCTGTCCGAGTGTCCAGCTTCGGAAGTGGATGGCCCTATCATCACCGCCAACCCAGGCACCTGAAACCAAGTCTTTGCTTAATCCCATATACCAGCCATCCGATGCATTTTGTGTTGTTCCCGTTTTTCCGCCTAACTCATTACCTTCATCCCTAAGTGTCCATGGGACACCTTGGCTTGTACCTCTTTCTTCTTCAAATCCACCTTTTAACATGTGGATCATTAGATAAGCATGTTCTTTGCTCATAGCAGGTTTTTTCTTAGGGGTAAATTGTTGTAGCAGGTTACCGTTTTTATCTTCAATGCGGTCAATATAAAAAGGAACGATATGCTCGCCTTCATTTACGAAGGTGCCCATGGCGCCCACCATTTCAAGTACGGATACATCACTCGTTCCCAATGCCAGGGCAGGTACTTCTTCAAGATCACTCACAATTCCTATTCTATGTGCTGTTTCCACAACGATTCTTGGTCCAAGCTTTTTCATCATGTAAGCTGAGACGGAGTTTACTGATTGGGCCATTGCCAATCTGATAGACATTTTTTCATAGGAGAATTTACCATCTGCATTTTTAGGCGTCCAGGTTGGCTGACCAGGGATATTGATTTCGATAGGCTGATCTATTACGGTGTAGCAGGGGCTATATCCATTTTCGATGGCCGCTGCATAAACAAAGGCTTTGAAGGTTGAGCCCGGCTGCCTTTTACTCTGTTTGACATGATCAAATTTGAAATGTTTGTGGTTTATCCCTCCTACCCAAGCCTTGATGTGTCCTGTTTTCGGGTCCATGGAGACAAATCCGGTTTGAAGATGTTTCTTATAATGTCTCAAAGAATCCATGGTGCTCATCAATGTATCTAACTCTCCAAACTCCCATGAGAAAACTTTCATCCTTTTTTTCTCATTGAGTTTGATGTTGATAGAATCAGTCGATGTACCATATCTTTTCACCAAATTACGGTAAGCTTCGGTCCGTTTAACCTGTGTTTCAAGGAAATTTGGAATTACCTGACCATTGTTGTCAAGCCATGGGTCTCTGTTACCCATTTCCTTTTCAAATTTCTTCTGCAATTCACGCATATGTTCCTGTACCGATTCTTCGGCATAGCGCTGCATCCTACTGTCAATGGTGGTGTATATTTTTAAACCATCCCCAAAAAGATCATAGGGAGTTCCATCGGCTTTTAGGTTTTCCTTGGTCCACTTGATCAAATCTGCCTTCAACACTTCTCTGAAATAAGTGGCCAATCCTTGATTTTGGTTTTCCACTTTGTAGTCAAGCTCCAAAGGAAGGTTTGAAATGGAGTCATATTCCATTTTACTTAACATACCATACTTTTCCATTTGGCCTAAAACTGTATTTCTCCTGCGCAGAGAATTTTCAGGATTGAAAACCGGACTGTAGTAGGAAGGTGCTTTGAAAAGCCCCACAAGCGTAGCGGATTCCTGAACACTCAGTTCAGAAGGTTCTTTGTTGAAAAATGTTTTTGAAGCTGTTTTGATTCCATAGGCGTTGCTTCCAAACTCAGAGGTATTTAAATACAAGGTAAGAATCTCATCTTTGGTGTATGATTTCTCCAACTTGGCGGCCACTATCCATTCTTTTGTTTTGATAATCAGCATTTTTAATCCGGGTACTTTACTCAAAACGCCCTGCGATTCCATATTCCGGGTTTTGAACAGGTTTTTAGCGGTTTGTTGGCTGAGTGTACTTCCTCCGCCTGCTGATTGCCTTAGTATCAGTGATTTAAACAACACTCTCCCCATACTCTGAAGGTCAATTCCTGAATGTTTTTCAAACCTGACATCTTCAGTCGCAATCAATGCCTGTACAAGGTTTGGGGCGAGTTCGGAATAAGTCACCGGAGTACGGTTTTCTCTGAAGTAATTTCCCAAAAGCAATCCATCTGAAGAATATAATTCTGAGGCCAATTCGGATTGGGGGTTTTCCAATTCCTTGAAATTGGGCAATTCACCAAAAAGCCCCAAAAAATTTGCACTGACTGCCATTACAAACAGGATAAACCCTATGAGTCCTGCAGCAAAGATTATCCAAATTGTTCTTATTATTTTTTGGGTCATTTAAATTCTGGAATTAGGGATTGCGGAATATTATTGATAGGCTTTTTTATAGAAATTTCTGTATTCATCAAGATTTTTTCTTTTGTTGAGTTCCTGAAAATTCTCAATGGAAATAAGGAAACTATTGGCTTTATCGTCAGCCGAAATTGAAGGTGTCTGAAAATCATTTACAAATTTTTCAAGATAGGCAATACCTCTTTCGGCATTATTGAATGGGCTTACTATGAAAATGACATTTTCTCTGCTTAAGTTCATATTACCGGTCCGTAATCGTGAACTTGCAAAATTTTGACTGTGGAAACTTTCCAGATCTGCCAATAGATTTTTTGAATCTTTTGCTTTTTCAGCTTCCAAGACAATCACAAATATATGTGTTTGGTTAGGATTAACCTCGTAGGGAGAATCTTCCTCTTCGGTTTCTTCGAGTGCCGCGTCTTCCTCTTTTGTTGTTTCCTCTTCGAGTTCATCGACTAGGTCCGCAGTATCTGACTCATCCGTTTGGAGATTTTCACCTGTCAATGCAGCAAGCATATTTCTTGCCATATTTGTTAAATCATTGTTTTCTACAGTTTGGATATAATTTTCCAACCTTTCCTTATATCTGTTGGTATCATCTATTTTTCCGGAAATCATTATATCGAGGAGCATCAATTTATCTGTGTTTTTGGTCAGTGGATGAGCTTCCAGAGTGGTACGGATAATTTTTCTGGATTCTGAGTACTGATTATTATAATACAATTCATAAGCTTCCTTATAATTCCTGGAAGATTCAAGATATGCCTGATTTCCGGTACTTCCATCAGGATTGTTCACTGCCATGGTGAAAGGTGACTCCGGGAATTCCCGATTTAACCGTTGGACAAATATTTCTGAATTTCCTCCGGATTCTTTGTTTGCCAGATAAAGTATATAGTAAGCTTCAGGTTTTTTGATGGTGTTTGGATATTTGGTAATAAGGCTTTCCAGATATTCAATACTGATGTCAGGTACTTTCAAGTCAAAAAACAGGATTTTACCAACCTCAAAATAAGCCTTTTCCAAATCAAGTTTCATGCTGTTGATTTTTTCAGGATCACTGGGTATTGCAGCAAGAAGTGTTTCTATTTCCGGAATCTGCGAAAGTAAAGGGTTTTCATCAGTCTCCTCATCAGTTAATTCCCCATCCGTTTCATTGATCTGAACATTATTTGGCGCAGTAGCGGTGGATTGGAAATTTTGGACATTTCTACGCCAATTGTCCTGTAATGTTCTGTTTCCCCAATTCCTGTAAAAATCAATTGAGCCCTGTTGGAGTGCCTGGGCATTATCAAAATAAAATGATTCTCCGGAACCTCTTCCTGTAAATGCAAGTAAATTATCGAAAATGCCCGTGCTGCTTTTTGATTTATCTTTTTCAGTGGCTTCATTGAGTAGTCTTTCTTCTTCTTTTTTGATAAACGCTTCGGCAATCATTTCCTGTTCTTCCCTGCTCATTCCACTGAGTTGAATAAGGCTGTCATATTTGGTGACTATATCATAATGCTCTACATACCTGTCAAGGATTTCTTTTCTCGCCACAATAAAGTCATAAGGGGGGTCGGTGGGCCTAAAATGAACCATGGCACTGTCAAGGTAAAATTTTGCCGCTCTGAAGTCATTTTTGACATCAAAACTGATTTCGGCAAGCTTCTCATAGATATAGCCTTTTTGGATTGGATTACTGCCTTCTTCCTTTGCAGCTCTGATCAAAAGAGCTTCGGCCAATTCCAATTCATTTTGCTTTAATTCAAAAAGGGCTTTTTCATATAGGATAACATCTTTAAGATCTTTGTTTTTACTGTCATTGTATAAGTCATCAAAGTAACTCCTTACGCGTTTGATATCTTTGGTTTTGTTCAATTCAGCTACTTGCTGCGCATAAAGCAGGGCAAAAAAGCTTCTTTCATAAGGAGGGTTTCCTTTTAGAGACTCCTGATAAAAGTCGTATGCCAAAGCATCCATTCCCTCTCTTTGATAAAGTTGGGCCAGTATGAAATTGATTCTGGATTTTTCCTTTTTGTCTTTTGTGAAACCAAGAGCCATGTCCAATGAGCCCACTTTGCCATTGACATCTTCTCGGCTGTCATAATAATAGGCCAGGGTTTTATAGAGTTGAAATTTATTTTCCCTACTTATCCCTGATTCCTTTGAAAGATAATCAATCACATAGGTCGCATCATCAAAATTTTTGAGGTCAGTAAACAAATGCATCAACTGAATCAGACTTTGATGCCTTATTTTTTTATTCTTACTGTTGACATTCAGGTACCTGAATGTATTGGAAGCATCATCAAATTTAGCATTGTAATAGTCTGCCATCCCTATTAAAAAATAACTGGGATCTTTCCATTTGGAAATCCTATGCCAGTCTATTGCTTTGGAGGCAAAATCCTTTACTTCAGTTAACAGTTCCTCGTTCTGTTCAATAAATGCACTGTCTACGGTATAAAAAACAGGCAGCACCTGACTGAAGTCTTCTCGGTGATTAAGGCGAATTCCTTCTTCCAATTCCTCAATTTTAGCATTTGCATAGAAATAAGCATTATACTTGGCCGTTGTATTGTGATATAATCTATTGGTAAAAGTATTCCGCTCGGAGGAACAGGATATTACCACAAGGGCAAAAAAGAAATAGAAGATGTTTTTGGTTCTGTTCATGCTGAAGCATTGGGCATAATTCTGCCAAATTACTCTAATTGATGTAAATTAGTAAACGCTTTGGATTATTATTATATTTTTGAATCCCCAAACAAATCGTAAAAGATTGAGTCTAAAGAAAAAAATAGCAAACTGGTTGACGGCAAAGTATCTTTTTGTCATCAGAAAAGAACAGGATTTTTCTGTTTTAGGATCTTTCAATATATCTTTTGGAAGAATCATATTACTCTTTTCTTTTTTGTTCATTATCATATTCGGACTTTCTTTGTTGATGTCCAAAACTATTCTGAGACAATGGTTTGATCCTGTATTTATTGAGTCTGAAAACACGGCCAAAATAATTGTTTTGTCTGATATCGTTGACTCTCTTTCTCTGGCTGTTCGTCAAAAGGATCTATATTTGGCCAATTTACAAAAGGTGATTGCAGGAGAAAGTGACTTCGAATTCATGGAAACAGAGGATTCACTAAATCTGGCAGGGAGTAAAAGGGAAAATAACTTTGAACCCAGTGAAGCCACTATAAGTATTTTGAAGGAGTTTGAAGGTGTACCATTGGATTTTTCCGGCCAAATAGAAACTTCTACCAATACCTTTACGGAGACTTTTTTCTTTTCACCCATCAAAGGGGTGTTGACTGCCGGTTTTGATCCCCAAAACAACCACTATGGAGTGGATATCGTAGCCAAAGAAAATGAACCGGTAAAGGCCATAACGGATGGAACAGTAATTCTGGCTACATGGACATTAGAGACTGGATATATCATCAGCATCCAACATTCAAACGAATTGATTTCTATTTATAAACATAATTCGGTATTATTGAAGAAGATTGGTGATGTGGTCCGTGGAGGAGAAATCATTTCCATCATTGGAAATACAGGAGAATTGACCTCAGGACAGCATCTTCACTTTGAACTTTGGTACAAAGGTACCCCACTTAATCCCCAAAAATTCATAACATTCGATTAGCTATGTTCAACAACAAAACAACAACAACCGAAAAAAAATCTGCCGTAGAGATGGTCAATTCCACCAATGTAATTTCAAAGGAAACCAGAATCGTGGGAGATATCGATGCGGCAGGCAATATCCGCATTGAGGGACAACTTGAAGGAATTGTTCAATCCAAAACAAAGATTGTTATCGGAGAATCTGCAATCATTAAAGGGAATATTTCAGCCCCTGATGCAGAAATCTCAGGCAAAGTAGAAGGAGAAGTTTTTTGCACCGGCAGCTTGTATCTGAATAAAACCGCTGTGGTCACAGGTAACATTACTACCCAAAAACTGATTGTTGAAAATGGTGCTGTTTTCAACGGCAAATGTCAGATTACAACATCCTCTCAATCCATGGTCGTATCCAAATCCAATCAAAGTGACGGAGAGCCAAAAAAACAAATCGCCTCACTCTAATGCTTACCTCAAGTACATAGGTCTATCCTTTCAGCTTTTTACGGTAATAGGTCTAGGTACTTGGTTTGGTTGGTATGTGCAACAGAAAAGCCAGATGAAATTTCCCATCTGGCTTTTATTGTTTTGCTTACTCTCAATAATAGTAGCTTTTTACCATTTATACATCACAATGAAAAACGATCAAAAACCAGAGGATGAACATAAAAAGTAATAGTTTTGCGTCCTGTCAAGTTTAATTATGAAAGCCATCAAAATACTCACCCTGAAATTACTGGTTTTTTCTTTGCTTATTGCAGGCATCATCTATTTGCTACAGGAATTCATAAAGCCTGAATGGGTGCATGAAACGATGTGGATCATCTTGTCTTTTTTTGTTATTCTGACCTGGCTGACTGGAATGTTTACCCATTATTTACTTGAGCTCAGCAAAGAAAATTCTGTAAGTATCATTTTGGGAGGTATCGGAATCAGGTTTTTGGCAAGCGTTGGTTTTGTTGCGATCCTTCTATTCATGGGAGTTGAGAATTTAATTTTGTTTGTGGTCAATTTCTTCATCATTTATTTCTTTTACTTATTGTTTGATATATACACCTTAATAAGTAATTTGCGCCCGAATTCAGATTAGGTACTTAATAATTATTTGATGGTCCGTAAATTTCTTTGCCTAAGTATTTTAATATCAGTATTTTGGCTAGGTTTTTCAAATGTCGTTTCGGCGGCAGGTGATGAAGAGAGTAAGACAGGTTTTATCCTACCCCACGTAATGGATAATTATGAGTGGCATTTTGCTACAATTGGGCATACCCATATTACCCTTCCTCTACCAGTTATTATCTATTCCCCGGATCAAGGTTTGGAATTCTTCCTTTCTTCAAATTTTCAGAATCACGAAACACATAAGTTCGGTAAAGAATACGGAGTCAGCGGCTACTATATTGATGAGAATTATCAATTGGGTGCTTTAGATGAGTCAAGGACTTTTTACGATTTTTCGATCACAAAGAACGTGACCATGATGTTTATTGTGATTGCTGTATTGCTTTTTCTAATGCTTAATTCAGCTAAATTTTACAAGAAAAATCCAGGTACTGCACCAAAAGGAATTGCTTCATTCATTGAACCAATAGTCATTTTTGTGAGGGATGAAATCGCATTGCCGAATATTGGCCATAAAAAATACCTGAAATTTACACCATATCTATTGACTTTGTTTTTCTTTATCTGGGTAGGAAACCTTTTGGGCCTATTTCCTGAAGCGGCAAACTTCACCGGAAATATTGCCTTAACTTTCACTCTTGCCATTTTTACTTTTATTATTACAAACGTCAATGGAAATAAAGATTACTGGAAACACGTCTTTGCAACACCCGGAGTACCGGTTCCATTATTGTTGATCATCGTTCCTGTAGAAATCATTGGTTTGTTTACCAAGCCCTTTGCCTTGATGGTCCGACTTTTTGTTGCGATCACCGCAGGCCACATTGTTATCCTGAGTTTCATTGCCCTGATATTTGTATTCGAATCATTGGCTGTTGGAGTTGCAAGTACTATAATGGTAGTATTTATCAATTTTATAGAAATATTGGTCGCCACCATACAAGCCTATGTATTTACCCTGTTTTCTGCTATGTATATTGGTTTGGCAGTGGCGGAACATGATCATCATTAATCTGTAATTACTTTGTTCAATTTATAAATCAAACACGTATGTTAACTTCAATCTTATTAACTGCCGGATTTGCACTGATGGGTGCTGGTATCGGAGCCGGAATTGTCGCAATAGGCGCAGGTCTGGGTATTGGTAGAATCGGTGGTCAAGCAATGGAGGGCATTGCCCGTCAGCCTGAAGCAGCTGGAAAAATCCAGACTGCCATGTTGATCATTGCAGCTCTTATTGAGGTGGTTTCTTTGTTTGCGGTAGTAGTTTGTCTACTTATCGCATTGGGAGATTACACTTTCTAAAGAAAGTTATGGGATTGGCGCTAGGCCAATCCCTCTCTTTTTATTTATTGAACAAGCGCAGTTAATCTAATAAATTAAATCAATATGGGACTCATTACACCTGGATTGGGATTGATATTCTGGTCCGCCCTTGGATTTTTGATCGTTCTTTTCCTGCTTTCGAAGTATGCCTGGAAACCAATTCTTGCGGCATTGGACGAAAGGGAAAAAAGCATTGAAGAAGCACTGAAATCAGCAGAAATTGCCAGAAATGAAATGGCCAATCTTAAAGCGGAAAATGAAAGAATAATTCATGAAGCCAAGATTGAAAGAGATAAAATGTTGCTTCAGGCCAGCGAAACTTCCAAACAAATGGTAGAAGAAGCAAAAGATCTGGCTGCAAAAGAAGGACAATTGATGCTTGAAAAGGCAAAAGCTGCCATCGAGACAGAAAAACTTGCCGCCTTGGAAGAGTTAAAAGTCCAGGTAGGTATCTTATCATTGGCAGTGGCAGAGAAATTATTGAAAAGAAACTTTACTTCTGATGCTTCCCAGCAAAAACTGGTTGAGGAATTGGTGAAGGATATCAAGCTAAATTAATATGTCGAATATCAGAGTTGCATCCCGATACGCCAAATCACTTCTCGAACTTGCTGAAGAGCATAACGTGCTTGAGGCAGTTAAAGGAGATTTCAAGACATTTTTATCCATTGTTGATGAGAACAGGTCAGTTGGATTAGCTTTGGATAGTCCGGTGATCAATTATGATAAAAAGTTTAATATCTTAAAATTGTTGCTCGGAAAATCAGCCAATAAATTGACCATTAGCTTTTTTGACCTTGTCACCAGAAAAAAAAGATCCAATGTTTTGGTTTCCACCGCGAAGGAATTTTTAAGACAATATAATGTCTATAAGAATATTCAAGTGGCTGAAATTACCACGACCTTGCCCTTGACAGAAGATCTAAGAGAAGAAATAATCAATCTTGTCAAGGAAATTTCAGGTCTGGAAAAGGTAGAATTGGTTGAAAAGATCGACAAAGACCTCATTGGAGGATTTGTTCTCAAGGTAGGTGATAAACTTTGGGATGATTCTATCAGTGGCAAATTGAGAAAGGCAAGGATGAAGTTTGCACAGAGATATTTCGTTAAATTATACTAGTAATCAAGAAAAATATTAATACAAAAATACAATGGCACAAATAAGACCTGATGAAGTTTCAGCCATTTTGAGAGAACAACTCTCTAATGCAAAGACTGATACTGAACTTGAAGAAGTGGGTACCGTCCTCCAAGTTGGGGATGGTGTAGCACGTATATATGGACTTACCAAAGCCCAAGCCGGTGAATTGTTGGAGTTCGACAATGGTCTTAAGGCCATGGTTCTCAACTTGGAAGAAGACAATGTTGGTGCGGTACTTTTTGGTGATTCCAAATTGGTCAAAGAAGGTGACAATGTAAAAAGAACTAAGAAAATTGCCTCTATCAAGGTGGGTAACGGTATGTTGGGCAGGGTAGTGGATACCTTGGGCAATCCCATTGATGGAAAAGGGCCATTGGAAGGTGATTTGTACGAAATGCCTTTGGAACGAAAGGCTCCCGGTGTAATCTACCGTCAGCCGGTAACCGAACCACTTCAAACCGGTATCAAAGCGATTGACTCCATGATTCCGATCGGAAGAGGACAGCGTGAACTCATCATTGGTGACCGTCAGACCGGTAAAACCGCTGTGGCCATTGATACTATTTTGAATCAAAGAGAATTCTACGAAAGAGGCGAGCCCGTATTCTGTATCTATGTAGCTATCGGTCAAAAAGCTTCAACAGTAGCAGGTATAGTATCAGCTTTGGAAAAAGGCGGCGCACTTCCATATTCAGTAGTCGTATCAGCATCAGCATCAGATCCGGCGCCAATGCAGTTCTATGCACCATTTACAGGAGCTTGTATAGGTGAATTTGTAAGAGATACAGGTAGACCCGCTTTGATTATTTTTGATGATCTTTCCAAGCAAGCAGTTGCTTACCGCGAAGTTTCCTTATTATTGAGAAGACCTCCGGGACGTGAAGCTTATCCGGGTGATGTATTCTACCTGCACTCAAGATTATTGGAAAGAGCCGCCAAAATCAATGATTCTGATGAAATTGCAAGGCAAATGAACGACCTACCTGAATCCATCAAGCACTTGGTAAAAGGTGGAGGTTCATTGACAGCTTTACCGATCATTGAGACCCAAGGTGGTGACGTATCTGCTTATATTCCAACTAACGTTATTTCCATCACTGATGGTCAGATTTTCTTGGAAACCAACCTTTTCAACTCCGGTATCCGTCCTGCTATCAACGTGGGTATTTCTGTATCGAGGGTTGGGGGTAATGCGCAGATCAAGTCTATGAAAAAAGTGGCCGGTACACTAAAACTTGATCAGGCACAGTTCCGTGAATTGGAAGCTTTCTCCAAGTTTGGTTCTGATCTTGATGCATCAACTAAGAGAATTATTGAAAGGGGAAGAAGAAATCAGGAAATTCTTAAGCAACCACAATATGCTCCGGTTCCGGTTGAATACCAAGTTGCGATTATTTATGTATCCACCAAAGGATTTATGGATAGCATCCCGGTTGAGAAAGCAAGACAGTTCGAAGCAGAGTTTTTCAATCTCCTGAGAAGCAGTCATCCTGAGGCTTTGAAATTGATCCTTAAGAATGATATCGATGCGGCCGGAAAAATCCTGGAACAAGCAGCCAAGGATTTGTCTGCCAAGTATGCCAAACAATAATTTAACCAATCAATCCGGAGACAACCCGTTTTCTCCGGATTTATTTACAAAATATTTCTTTTCTTACAATAATATCTTATGGCCAACCTTAAGGAAGTAAAGCAAAGGATCACCTCGGTCACTTCTACCCAGCAGATTACCAGAGCCATGAAAATGGTAGCTGCAGCAAAGCTGAGAAGGGCCCAGGATAGGATATTGAAAATGCGTCCCTATTCTCAAAAACTTACCTCTATTCTCAATGATGTCATATCCGGAATGGGAGGTGAGTTGGATGTGGTCTATGCACAACAGAGAGAAGTCAAAAGTGTCTTGTTGGTAGTCATGACCTCTGATAAAGGCCTATGCGGAGCTTTCAATTCCAATGCTATTAAAGCAGCTGTTTACTTATTGGAAAATAGATTTAAAGCCGCCGACGTCACGATACTTCCCCTAGGAAAAAAGGCTTTTGAATATTTTTCAAAAAGAGGATACCAAATCAATTCTGATTATTATGGAATTTTCGCAGATGTGAAATACGATGAAGTCAGGGAAATTGCACTTTATGCCATGAAAGGTTTTGAATCAGGGAAATTCGATCATGTAGCTATGGTGTACAACCATTTCAGAAATGTAGCTACTCAGGACGTCACTGTCGAACAATTCCTTCCTATGGGTGTTGATGCCTCAGAAAAGAAAGAAGTAAGTACCGATTATATCCTTGAACCTTCCAAGGAATATGTGGTTCAGGATTTGGTTCCAACGGCTTTGAAAACGCAGCTTTATAAAGCTGTTCTTGAAAGCAATGCTTCAGAACACGGGGCCAGGATGACCTCTATGGACAAGGCTACTGAAAATGCAGGAGAATTGTTGAAAGAACTCAAATTATTATACAACAGATCCCGACAAGCTGCTATCACCAATGAAATCCTTGAGATTGTTGCTGGTGCAAATGCGTTGGAAGGTAATTGATATTAAAACAATAAACCAAGTTAAAAGCTGCCAATAGGTGGCTTTTTTCATTTAATGGCTTTTGCAACTTCTGCTGCCATGATTGCTTCAATATATAAAATACAGATGGATGAAAAACAAAAGAGGAATTAAATTTGGGAACTTCCTCGATTCGTCGCCATGAAAAAGATCAAATATTTTTTACTTGCCATCAATCTTTTATCTCTAGACGTGGTGCTAGGGGCTTGTGCGGGTATGTATTTTTTTTCCGATTTATTGGATGTCAAAAGTCCGTTTTTGACTTATGTTCTTTTAGGCTTGGCCGTTTGGGGGATTTATACTTTTGATCATTTATTGGATGCAAAATTTACCGGGAGAACTGCGATTTCCAAAAGGCACCGCTTTCATCAACAATATTTTAAATCCATAATTATCATCTGGTTACTCCTGATTTTGTTTGGCGTGTGTTTATTGATGTTTTTTCCTCAAATCCAATTTATAGTTTTACCGGGATCGGTTTTAGCTTTGATGATGATTTTTTGGATGGGATTAATAAGATGGATAGGTGAAAGGGCCTCTTGGCTGAAGGAAATTTCCACTGCGGTATTTTATGTGGCAGGTATTGTTTTGGTCCCTGTGCTTTTGGCCCCAAAAGAATATTTAAACCATTTTTTCTATCTTTTTTTTGGGGCTTATTCGGTTTTGGCCTGCATCAATCTATTGATTCTTTCATTTCTTGATCGGGAAGGGGATAGGATAGATGGGTATGGTTCTGTTTTGGTAATTATTTCCAAAAGGCAATTGTCCAATCTTGTTTGGATTTTGGGAATTTTCCTGTCAGGGTTTTTGATCATTCTTTTGTTCTGGATACCTTCTTTTTACAAAATCCATTGTAGTTTACTTTTGATTATGGTCTTATTCCACCTCCTTCAGTTTTCTTCCAGTCATCAAAACAATAAAGATGTCATCAGACAAAAATTGGAAGCGTCATTCATATTACCCTTGATATTATTGTTCTTTTAGAGCTTTACGTAAAAAGAATAGGTCAACCGGCTTTATCGATCAATTTCCTTATGATCTCATCAAAATAGGCACCGTTATAGGGCCCATACCAATTCATGTCCCGGACTTCATATAAGGGGTAGTTGTAGTATTCATCGGGAGTAATATAACCGATATAACCCCCATTGAAGCAAGTGATGATCAATTCCAATCCGCGATCTTTGGCGAAAGCTTCCCAATCTGCCATAAAAACTCCTGATATTTCCCCACTGGAACTGATCATTAAAACATTCCCGATTTGGATAATGTCAAAATGGGGATTGGTATCCCCAAGAAGTGCATTGAAAATCCAAGGCCTTACTCTTGTTTTTTCCCTAATCCTGAAATGTGCCTTTCTGAGGTTTAAGGGTAATTGGGCCATGGAAATATTACTTTGGTTAATTATTGTTGTCTTTTCAATGTTTCCTTCCAGATTTAAATGAAGCGCTTTGGCATAATCCGTCACATCTTCTGGAGCTTTCCCATTCGTCACAGGCCGATGACTGCCTACTGTACCTGCAGCAAAAAGTGAAAAATCATAGCCGCTATCCTCCATCATTTTGGTGAGATAATGCGGATAATCTCCGGACAGACCCATAAACTTTGAGTTCAAAATAGTCGGGTGGGCACTGAAAGTCATAAAAGATCCTTTCATTCCATTTTTCTTTTCAAAAATGATTTGTCGGATATAGGGGTCTACAGGATCTTCTTTGATCAGCCTGTTGGCCACCAGAGTATCTGCTCTTGATTTTTGGAAAAAAATTTCGACGGTATCTTTGACAGAAATTGCTTTTTTTAAGCCCTCAATTGTTTTGTCTGTCAATAGGGAAACTATCGTTTTGTCTATTCCGCCCAAAGCTAGTTTACTGACCAAACCGGGAATATATCCCCCCATGCCGCTGTGGGTATGGGTAGCAGTGAAATAAACATAGTCTAATGGTAGATTTTCTTTTTTTATGGCTGTGTTGATTTTTTCCTGGAGAAAAGGATGGACTATCATCAGCTCATAATTCACAAAGGCAACGGTGGAGTTTCCATTTCCAATGACCAAAGATTTGACAAAACTGCTGTCCTGAACAAATTGATATTTACCTCTGGGTTTATAACCCAGGAGCTTTGCCGGAGTGTCAGGGGTCACATTTAAGGAAGACCAACCTGCCAACCAAATGTCACCTTTTTTGGTTTTGTACTTCAAGGTATCCAAATGGGACATGGTTTGATCGTAATATTCCATATCCCTGTAATCTCTCCAATCCACTTTGGTCAATGTAACCAAAGCCAAAAAAACAACCACACCAAAAATCCATGCAAATGTTTTGAAAACCTTATGGGCGATTTTTCTTTGCATCATCAATACTCAAAAGTTCCATGCTTGCCGCTTACTGTAACTTTTTTGCCTTCATGAGGGACAACCCTACCGATAATTTTTGCCTCTACCCCCAACGTTTCTGCTATATCCACCACCTCTTCGGCATACCTTTCCTCCAGGTAGATTTCCATTCGGTGTCCCATATTAAAAACTTTATACATTTCTTTCCAATCTGTACCGCTTTCTTCCTGAATGATCTTAAACAATGGCGGGGTTTCAAAAAGGTTGTCCTTGATGACATGCACATTATCTACAAAATGAAGCACTTTAGTCTGGGCCCCACCGCTACAGTGGACAATCCCATGAATCTTTGGCCGTAAATATTTTAACACATCCACCATTATCGGGGCATAGGTTCTGGTGGGAGAAAGGACCAGTTTTCCCATATCGATTGGTAATCCAGGAGAGGGATCTGTAAGATTATACTTTCCTGTATAAACCAAATCGGAAGGAACTGCAGAATCAAAACTCTCAGGAAATTTTGTTTTTAAAAGCTTATTGAATACATCATGCCTGGCCGAGGTAAGTCCGTTGGATCCCATTCCTCCATTGTAAAAGTCTTCATAGGTTGACTGTCCATGAGAAGCCAAGCCCACTACCACATCACCGGATTTGATTTTATCATTGGAAATAACCTCATCCCGTCTCATTCTACAGGTCACAGTACTGTCGACGATAACGGTTCGTACCAAATCTCCTACATCGGCAGTTTCTCCTCCTGTCAAAACCACATTGACACCATGGTCACGGAGCATTTGCAGAACTTCTTCGGTGCCATTGATAATGGCAGAAATAACCTCGCCAGGGATGAGGTTTTTGTTTCGACCTATGGTAGAAGAGACAAGTATATTGTTGATAGCGCCTACACAAAGCAGGTCATCGATATTCATGATGATGGCATCTTGGGCAATACCCTTCCAAACACTCAGATCCCCGGTTTCTTTCCAATACATATAGGCGAGCGAAGACTTTGTTCCCGCACCGTCAGCATGCATGATATTGCAATATTCAGGATCGTTGCCGAGCGTATCCTCTACTATTTTGCAAAAAGCTTTTGGATAAAGACCTTTATCCAATTTGGATATTGCCTGGTGTACGTCTTCTTTGGATGCCGAAACACCCCTTTGCATATACCTTTCGTTCATAAGGGAATTTAGGATTGGTTCTTATGGTTCAAAGTTAAGGATTTAATGGGTGAAAGGAAGTTTTGAAAATTGAAAGATTGAAAGATATCAGTGCTTTAAGTTAAATCTTGCAAAGTTTTCAATTTGAATAAAACTACCGGTCTGTTTTTAACTGAAAGAGGATACATCTTTGAATGATGCTGAATATTTCATTCTTCTCTTTAGAATCTCCTTACATCTCAATTATACTGTTTGTAAACTTTTTCCAAATTTCATCAAGAGGATTCTTTCTGCATATCCGCATTTATACCCAAAACCAAATAGACAAGGTTTGGAGTTCAAATGAATTTGTTACCGATTCTTCCCCATTGATACAAATCATGAGAATCAATGATTTAGGTCATGTTTTTAAAGAGATTATGTGGATACCTTGTTCAGAAATGATGGATTATAAAACCCCTAAAATTTTAGCCATGAACGAAATAAAATCAAAAACCACCCTGACAGAGGCAGAGGAAATGTTCAATAATGCACAAGAAGAACTTTGCAGACCAGAAGAGGATGTTGTTCATTATAATGCCTGCAAAAATGCCTATAAAGCTATAGAAAAATATATGACCGGTTTTTTACTCAACCATGGTATTGGGATTCAAAATTCACATTCAATTCAAGACCTCTTGATCCAGTGCCGTAAAATCGATTCCAAATTCAATGATCTGAACCTCGATTATGTAATGGATGCGGAGAACGTAGATAAGCTGATGATCAATTTGTCTACGGCAAAGGAATTTATAAACCTTGCCGGAAAAACCCGAAAATTGGTGGGCATACAATGAAATTCTGACCAGGATTTTTCCTTCTTGTTGGCTTTATTCAATCAAACGCCAAATTGATTTTGTACCCCTGTAAGAAAAATATACAACAGCCTTCAATTCTTTAAAAACTAATAAAACTGACAATCCAAATACTGTCATGGAAAATAAAAACAAGCAATTCAAATATCCAGGTACCCGGGTAGCCCTCGATGGCAATACCGTTGCCATCATGTGTGAGCGTGAATCCTCAGATGCGGCAGGTGCCTATCCCATTACCCCATCTACCCAAATGGGAGAATACTGGGCGGAAGAAGCCGCCAAAGGTCACCTCAATATTTCTGATAGACCCTTGATTTTTATTGAACCGGAAGGTGAGCATGCTGCGGCAGCAGTTACTGCGGGACTTTCCATGACCGGGCTGAGGGCAGCAAACTTCTCCTCAGGTCAGGGGATTGCCTATATGCACGAATCATTGTATGCAGCAGTGGGCAAGAGACTGACCTACATTCTCAACATCGGGGCCCGGGCCATGACCAAATCCACGCTCAACGTCCATGCGGGCCATGATGACTACCATGCTATTGATGACACCGGATTTTTTCAGTTGTTTGCCAAAAACGCACAGGCAGTAGCTGACCTCAATATCATTTCTCACCGTATTGCTGAATTGGCACTAAACCCAGGAGTAATTGCCCAAGATGGATTTTTGACCACACACCTGATTGAATCCTTGATGTTGCCCGAGCGGGAATTGATCAAGGAATTTCTGGGCCGCCCTGATGACATCATCAAAACCCCAACCCCATCACAAAGGATGATATATGGTGAAATGAGGCGGAGAATTCCTGAGATTTGGGATGTTGATAATCCCATGATGGCCGGAATTGTCCAAAACCAGGATTCCTACATGCAGAGTGTGGCAGCCCAGCGTCCATTTTTCTTTGACCATATCAGGGAATTGACAGATCAATCTTTTGAAGATTACTATAAACTGACCGGCCGGAAATATGAAAGGGTAATGACCTACAAGGTCGAAGATGCAGATTATCTGATTCTTGGACAGGGCAGTGTCGTTCCCAGTGCGCAGGCAGTGGTGGACTATTTGAGAAAAACCCGGGGCATTAAAGTCGGCGTGGTGGATTTGGTTATGTTCCGACCATTTCCAGCAGATCTTTTGGGCCATATTCTGAAAGGCCGAAAAGGCGTGACCATCCTGGAAAGGTTGGATCAGCCATTGGCGGAAGATTCTCCCATTATGAGAGAAACCCGAGCCGTGATTTCAAAATGTATTGAAAACGGGAACTTTAAAAAAGACAAACCCTATCCCGAATTGGCCACATACGCTCACGGTGATATGCCTTCCTTGTATACAGGTTCATTTGGAATGGGTAGCCGTGACCTTCAACCTGAAGGTATCATTGGTGCAGTAGAGAATATGCTTCCAAATGGAAAGCATAAAACCAGATTCTATTTGTCCATAGATTTTATCCGGGAGAATGCTTTCACACCCAAGCAAAGGGCGCATCAGGAAACCATTCAGGAATCTTATCCTTTGGTAAAAGAATTGGCCCTTCACGGTTCTGAAAATCCCAACCTGATGCCCAAAGGCGCCATCACGGTGAGATTCCACTCTATAGGTGGTTGGGGCGCGATTACAACAGGTAAAAACCTGGCAATGACACTCTTTGAATTGTTGGGATATGACATCAAAGCCAATCCAAAATATGGTTCTGAAAAGAAAGGGCAACCCACGACTTACTACCTTGCCGCCGCCCCCGAACCGATCAATATCAACTGCGAATACTATTTCGTGGATGTGGTGCTTTCTCCTGACCCCAATGTATTCAAGCATACCAATGCTTTGGCGGGCTTAAAAAAAGGTGGAACTTTTATCATTCAAAGTGAGCGGAAAACAGCCGATGAAGTTTGGGCAGACATTCCGAAACATTATCAAAAACTCATCATTGACAATGAAATCCGGGTATTTTATGTAGATGGATTTAAGATTGCCAGAGAAGAGGCATCGGATGTTGAACTACAATTGAGGATGCAGGGGATTGCCTTCCAAGGCGCTTTCTTTGCGGCTTCACCTTTGATGGAAAAAGCAGGTCTCACCGATGTGGCATTACTGAAAGCCATCGAAGACCAATTGCAACATAAGTTTGGCGGCAAAGGCCAACGCGTAGTTGATGACAACATGCGTGTAGTAAAGCGTGGTTTTGATGAAGTGTATGAAATCAAAAACAAGGTCTTTGGTGCTCAAACAGAAAAAACCAACGGACAGTTGGTAGCAACCATCCCAAGTATTCTCAAAACAACCCCGCAGAGTGAATCCAAACTAAGTGATATCCACAGGTTCTGGGAACAGACCGGGAATTTCTATCAAACAGGTCAGGGCAATGACAACCTCACCGACCCATTCATTGGATTGAGTGTAATGCCGGCTGCATCTTCCTTGTTCAGGGACATGACCGGAATCCGTTTTGAGCATCCCGAATGGGTGCCCGAAAATTGTACTGCTTGCGGTAACTGTTACACCGTTTGTCCTGATACCGCAATCCCGGGATTGGTTACGGAGTTGTCAGATGTGTTGGATACCGTATTGAAGCGGGTGAAAAGGAATCACGATAAGCTCGAGTTTTTGCCCAAAACCGTCAAACAATTAGAGCCCAGGGTGCGCACACTTTTCAATGAACCCCATGATGGCGTTACGGTCAATAACCTGATCAATGAAGCCATTGACGAGGTGATTGCCCAGGAGAAAAAAGATTCACAGCTTTCAACAGAATTGGGATGGTTCAGGGACGAGCTTGGTGATTTTCAATTTGCCTTGACCAGGCCTTATTATGACCTGCATGAAAAAAAGAACCCCAACAGTGGCGGCTTGTTCAGCATTACGGTAAACCCAAATACCTGCAAAGGCTGTATGGAATGTATTGCAGTCTGTGATGACGATGCATTGAGAATCGTGAAGCAGACGGACGAGTCAGTAGACAGACTGCGCAAAGAGTGGAGTGTGTGGAGTGACCTTCCCAATACCCCTAAAAAATTCAACCGTGTTGATAATTTGGAAGAAAAGATAGGTCCTTTGGAAACCATCTTGTTGGACAAAAATGCTTACCAAAGTTTTGCAAGCGGAGATGGTGCCTGCTTGGGTTGTTCCGAAAAATCAGTGGTTCACCTGTTTATGGCCACTGTGGAGTCTTTGATGATACCAAGGGTAGAAAAACATATAGCCTATCTTGAAGAACTGATCGAAAAACTGGAAAAACACATTCAGTTGAAACTCATGAATACTGTCAATATTTTGGACACCAACATGATGTCCAAGATTATGTCAGAAATGCAGGGCGGTGATCTGACGATGGCAGAAATTGCCAGTAGAATGGAATCCGAGAAAGGGTCTTCCCCCATAGACCAAGAATGGCTGAGGGAGACTTCTCAGACGCTGACCGGACTGAAACACCTGCATTGGAAATACACCAAAGGAAACACCGGAAAAGGCCGTTCTACCATGGGTATGACCAATGCCACCGGATGTACCTCGGTTTGGGGCAGTACTTACCCCTATAACCCATACCCATTCCCTTGGGCCAACCACCTCTTTCAGGACAGCACCTCCATGGCCATGGGTATATTTGAAGGCCACATGTCCAAAATGGCTGATGGTTTCAAACTCATCCGTAAAGCGGAATTGGAACTGAAAGGCAGTTATAATGCCCGTGAACAGAAAGAATTCTTCACCTACTTCAATTGGGGTCAGTTTACCGACGAAGAATGGAAATTATGTCCGCCTGTAGTCGCCTTAGGCGGGGATGGTGCCATGTATGATATCGGTTTCCAGAACCTTTCACGTATGATGGCTTCAGGTAAGCCGATCAAAGTAGTAGTAGTGGATACCCAGGTATATTCCAATACCGGAGGGCAGGCATGTACCTCGGGATTTATCGGACAGGTTTCTGATATGGCCCAGTATGGCAAAGTTTGGAAGGGGAAACCAGAACCCAGAAAAGAAATAGGACTGATTGCCATGGCGCATAGAAATACCTACGTCCTTCAAGGCACTTTGGCCAATACCAGTCAGATGATTGAAGGCTTTATCGACGGTCTGATGACCAAGCGCCCTGCTTTGTTCAACCTCTATACCACCTGTCAACCTGAACATGGCGTGGCAGATGACATGGGCGCACATCAGGCAAAACTGGCGGTGGAGTCCAGGGCTTATCCATTATTCCGATACAATCCCGACAAAGGAGTCACTCCTGAGGAAGCCTTTGATCTGGAAGGTAATCCTGCCATGCATCAAAACTGGCCGACCTACCAACTCAAATACATTGAAAACAACCGTCAAAAAACGATGGAAGTTGCCATGACATTTGCGGATTTTGCCTTGACAGAGGCCCGTTTCAGAAAGCATTTCCGAAATGCTCCCCGTGACACTTGGAATGAAAACATGGTGGTGCTGGAAGAATTTTTGGAAATGGAAGCGAGTGAAAGAGAAGGTAAATTCCCGTTCATCTGGGCGGTTGACAGAAAGCAGCACCTCACCCGCGTATTGGTTGCCAAGACGATGGTGGAATCCTGCGAAGAGCGACGTGATTTCTGGATCATGCTCAAAGCAATTGCAGGAGTAAAACCTGAAAGCAAAATGCCTGTCGAGGATCTTGAAAGTAAAGTGAGGGCAGAAGTGATAGGAAGGATTGCCAAGGGTTTGATGAAAATGGCAGGAGATGATGGTGCTGGAATTATGGATTTAGCTTTAAATGGAGAAAAAACGGAAGCAGCCAAACCAGCCGACACTGGAACCAATGGTCAATCCATGTCACCATGGTTGGAAACAGAATTCTGTACCTCGTGCGATGAATGCATCAAATTGAATCCCAATATGTTTGCCTACAACAACGATAAGAAGGCTTTCATCAAAGACCCCAATGCTGGACCATATCAGGATTTGGTAAAAGCAGCTGAAAAATGTACAGCAGGTGTGATACATCCCGGATTGCCGGCAGACAAAAGTGAAGCTGATATAGATAAGTGGATCAAACGAGGCGAAAAATTCAACTGATACCGTGCTGACCTCACTGAAAAATACCTTTAAACACGGTGTCCATCCGCCTGAAAACAAGGAAAAGACAAATGGACTGCCCATCAGGCAGTTTCCATTTGCCCCTCTTATTATTTTGCCTATGCAGCAACATATTGGAAACCCTTCTCAGATTATTGTCAGGGAAGGGCAGGAGGTATCCCGAGGACAATTGCTGGCAAAAGCGAATGGATACATGTCTGTGCCCATGCATTCCCCGGTATCGGGTAAAATCAGAAAAATTGGTAATGTTCCGCTTATTTCCGGCCAAACTTCCCCGGGAATTTATCTGGAGCCATTTCCTTATTCAGGGCAGGAGGTAGTGGAAGGCAATCCAATATCCTTAGACGCAAGTCCCGAGGAAATTCTGAAAGGTATTCAGGATGCGGGAATTGTGGGTTTGGGAGGCGCTGCTTTCCCTACCCATGTCAAACTTAAAATTCCGGAAGGAAAAACCTGTGACTACCTTATTATAAACGGAATTGAATGTGAACCCTATCTGACTACAGATCATCGGGTTATGTTGGAACAAGCGGATGATATTTTCACAGGAATCAGGTATTTATTGAAAGTGACAGGTGCCAAGGAAGTCATTATTGGAATTGAGGCCAATAAGCAAGATGCCGCTGATCATCTTTCATCTAAAGTCCCTACCGATTTGCCTGTCAAAGTACAGGTCGTTCCGGTGAAATACCCACAGGGTGCAGAGAAAATGCTGATAACGGCTTTGTTGGGCAAAGAAGTTCCTTCGGGAGGATTGCCCATTGAAGTCAATGCTGTAGTGGTGAATGTCGCGACAACTGCCGAAATCGGGAGACTATTGCCACATGGACAGGGCATACAGGAAAGAGTGATTACCATCACCGGACCCGGTGTCAAGAAAAAAGGCAATTACCTGATTCCCATTGGAACACCATTGCGCTATGTGCTGGAACAGGTCGGTGCTGTAGAAAATATAAGCGAGGTATATATGGGAGGTCCTATGATGGGTGTATCCGCATCAAGTTTGGATATCTCTATCGTGAAAGGAACTTCAGGTATCGTTGTCTTTGGAGATAATGAGGTACGGAAGGTGGATAAAATTTATCCCTGCATCAAATGTGGTGCTTGTGTTGATGCCTGTCCCATTTTTCTGAATCCATCAAGGCTTGGAATTTTGGCAAAATTTGAAGCCTATGATACCATGGCGGAGGAATTCAACTTAATGGACTGCTTCGAATGTGGTTCATGTTCCTATGTCTGTCCTTCAAACATTCCTTTGGTGCAGTATTTCCGCCTTTCCAAAGGAATAGTCAGAAAAAGAAATTCAGCTAAACAACCGAAAACAAATGCTTAGCAAGACCCTTCATATCAGCACCTCTCCCCACATCAACAAAGGTGTGTCCACGGACATGATTATGAAAAACGTGGTCTATGCCCTGATACCTGTTGCTTTGTTTTCAGTCTATGCTTTTGGAATCAATGCCTTGCTGGTTATTATTACCGCAGTAATTTCAGCTGTGATGACCGAACACCTGTTGTGCAGGTGGTCAAATCAGGAAAGTACAGTTTCGGATTGGTCGGCAATCATTACCGGACTTCTATTGGGATTGACTTTGCCACCGATATTTCCGCTTTGGATGACTTTCCTGGGCGGAGTCATGGCCATTGCTTTGGGCAAATTTGTCTTTGGAGGCTTGGGCTATAATGCCTTTAATCCTGCCTTGGTGGGCAGGGCCATCTTGCAGGCCGCATTTCCTGTGGCCATCACCACTTGGCATCCAGCCTTTTTGGAAGATCGCTTTGTCAGCATTTCCAAATCTGTTTTGGCATTCCCTTTTGCAACACCAGTTGTGGACGGAATCTCCGGTGCAACGCCCCTTTCTGCATTCAAGTTTGACCATATCACTACAGACAGTGCAGACCTAGCCTTGGGATTGATCAGTGGATCTACCGGGGAAACCTGCTCCTGGTTGATAGCCTTGGGCGGTATTTATCTGATTTATAAGAAAATGATGAACTGGAGAATTCCGGTTACAATTCTGTTGACGGTTTTTGTTTTGAGCGGCATCCTGTATCTCGTTGATAGCCAAATTTACCCTTCACCGACGTTCATGCTCTTCTCAGGAGGACTGATGCTTGGGGCTGTGTTTATGGCTACCGATATGGTAGGCTCACCCATCACACCTTTGGGAATAGTCATTTATGGAATATTTATCGGAGTATTGGTGGTAGTCATCCGAATCTGGGGAGGTCTTCCGGAAGGGGTGATGTACGCCATTTTGTTGGGAAATGCCCTTACGCCACAGATTGATAGTTTGATCAGGCCTAAAGTATATGGGACTAAAAAAGCAATGTCATGAGTACCAATAAAACCATTCAAACAGAAGCAACTGGAGGCAGCAAAAAAATGCTGATAGCCATGGTAGGGATCGGCGTTTTCTGTGCTTTAATGATTGTTTTGACTTATGAGGGCACCAAAGAAAGAATTGATACCCTCAAAGCGGAAGCATTGGAGAAAGCAGTTTTCAATGTTCTGCCCGGAATCACAAAAACGAGGATTTATGAATTGACAGCAGAGGGGACTTTTGTTCCTTCGGATGGCTTGGACCGAACCAAGACGGTGGTTTATGCAGGCTTTGATGAAAAAGATAATTTCAAAGGAGTGGCTATTGAAGCAAGTGGACAGGGTTATGCGGATGTCATCCGCATTTTATATGGATACGATCCATCTACGCAAACAGTCGTGGGGTTTTATGTACTTGAAAGTAAAGAGACACCCGGATTAGGTGATAAGATTGAAAAGGAGGAAAATTTCCTGGCAAATTTCAAAGCATTGGCTGTCCAACTCAATGCTGATTTGACCCAATTGGAAAATAAAGTTATACCGGTCAAACAAGGTGGTAAGACCCAACCCTGGGAGGTGGAAGGAATTACAGGAGCGACAATTTCTTCACGGACTATCGGGAATATTTTGGGTGAAAGTACCGCAACCATGGTTCCCTTGATTTATCATCAAAGGGATAGTTTCAAAGTCAATACAGATTAAAAATGAGCGCAGGAATAACAAAAAATCCGGAAATTAAAGCTGTGCCAAGCTCCACTGATGAATTTATCAAAGGACTTTGGCGGGACAATCCTGTTTTTGTGCAGGTGTTGGGCATGTGTCCTGTTTTGGCAGTTTCCAATACGGCAATGAATGCCCTTGCCATGGGATTGGCCACAGCGTTTGTTCTGCTGATGTCGAATGTCCTGGTGGCATCCTTGCGTAATTTCATACCCAAACAGGTACGTATTGCCTCCTATATTTTGATCATTGCCACATTTGTGACCGTTGTGGATTATGCCATTCAGGCCATCAGTGTGGATTTGCACAAAAATCTCGGAGCCTTTATTTCCCTGATTGTCGTCAACTGCCTGATCTTGAGCAGGGCAGAAGCTTTTGCATCCAAAAATACCATTGGAAAATCCATTATGGATGCTCTGGGAATGGGTCTGGGCTTTGTCTTTGCTCTGTTTTGCTTGGGTGCGGTCCGTGAAATTCTCGGTAACGGGACCTTCTTTGACATATCCCTCTTTCCCGATTCATTTCAGGCATGGATCATCATGATATTACCAGCTGGAGGGTTTTTCACTTTAGCACTTTGGCTCGTACTGTTCAATTTCTACAAAATTAAAAAAGCAAAGGCATGAACACGGAATCCTATTGGAGCATATTTATCAATGCCAGTTTGGTCAATAACTTCGTTTTGGCCTATTTCCTGGGCATCTGTCCTTTTATGGGTGTTTCCGGAAAAATGGAAACTGCCAGCAAAATGGGCGGGGCAGTGACCTTTGTGATGCTGATCAGTTCGGTTTGTGCTTATGGCATACATGCCTTGTTGGTGGCCATCAATGCCCCATTTCTACAATTGATCAGCTATATCGTCGTGATTGCTTCCACGGTACAATTGGTGGAGATGTTTATCAAGAAAATGAGTCCGGCTTTGTTCAGGGCTTTGGGGATTTTCCTTCCACTGATTACCACCAACTGTGCCATTTTGGGTTTGGCTTTGTTCCAAACCAACAAGGGATATGATCTTTCCCAAAGTCTGGTGTATGCCCTTGGTGCAGGTGTAGGTTTTACCCTTGCCCTACTATTGATGGCAGGTATCAGGGAGCAGTTGGGATTTGCTGAGGTGCCCAATGTGGTGAAAGGCACCGCCATTACATTGCTGATTGCAGGAATACTGTCGCTGACATTTATGGGATTTTCCGGATTAGGTTAAAATAAACCTGACAGGTTTAAAGAATAGAAAGCATTAGTAAAATCATTGAAATGTAAAAACCTGTCAGGTTTCTACCCCAAAGAATTAAGTTGACAAAATAGGATTAATAATTATGGATATGAGCAATTTTAGGAGTAAAACGGTAACTCAAAACAATTCTCGGAAAGATCCTAAAATTGACGATACTTCGGTCTTCCGACTTCGGTCTTCCGTCCCGTTTGCAAATGAATTTAAGGCTACTGGCAAGAAAGTGTATAACCATATTAATAACACATTGAAATGGAAACATTAATGACATATATAATTGGAATCGGGGCGATAGTCGTCATGATGCTCGCTTGGGTCTGGGTTCAGTCCCGGTGGAGGGAAACATTTTCGGAAAACATCTCCGATGAGGATGTTCTTGCCGAAAGAAGAAGCTGTGGCAACTGTGGTTGTGTGAAAGTGTGCAAAAAGGAAAAATAGCACAAAGTCTCCCCTTCCGTCTTCCGTCTTCCGTCTTCGGTCTCCCGTCTTCTAACCAGAATTACTTAAAAAATAACATCAACATCTAAATAGCACAACAATGTCCTATCTATCAGACCTCAATACAAAGCAGCAATACAAGGCCAAGGTGAAAAAAACCAAGCGTCTTACACCTGCAAATACTGAAGAAATACGCGAGATTGTACTTGAAGTTGGAAGTCCTGAATTCAAGTGTAAGGTGGACCAAAGTTTTGGTGTCCTCGTGGAACATAAAAGTGAATTTGGCAACGAGTTTCACCATCGCCTATACAGTGTGGCCGATCTACCTGAAACCAAAAACGGCAATGCCAATATCACCATGTTGGTCAAACGCTGTTCCTATGTGGATGATTTCAGCGGGGAACTGTATCATGGCGTGAGTTCAAACTACCTCTGCGACCGCCAAGTAGGAGATGAAATTACCATTACAGGACCCTTTGAATTGCCATTTAAAGTTCCTGAAGATAAAAACTCCAACCTGATATTGATAGGCATGGGAACAGGCATCGCGCCATTCCGTGCATTTGTCAAGCACATTTACAGCGAGGTAGGAGACTGGAAAGGAAAAATCAGGTTGTTTTATGGGGCCAAAAGCGGATTGGAACTCCTGTATCTCAATGATAAGGACGGAGACCTAACCAATTATTACGATGAAGCTACATTTGAAGCTTTTCATGCCTTGAGTCCCAGGCCACATTGGGAAGATCCGATTTCCTTGGATGCTGCCATTGAGGAAAGGGCAGAGGAAATTCTGGAGCTGCTGAACTATTCCAATACCTACATTTACATTGCGGGCTATGAAAAAGTAAAAGAAAACCTCAACAAGGCTTTTATCAACATCATGGGTTCAAAAGAAAAATGGGACAACCGCAAAGCGGAATTGATAGCGGGGAAGAAGTGGGCGGAGGTGATTTATTGAGAAAGACCGATGTTAGATGACCGATGACCGATGTCTGATGTCGGATGACCGAAGTTAATTTGACGGAAGACAGAAGACAGGAGACGGAAGCTAGCTACAAAAATGGGTTGAAAATAGCGTGCGTCATTCTGAACGAGCTTTGGTAAAGTTTGAAATTGAAAACCAACTCTATAGCGAAGTGAATGCCTGCCCCGTCCCGATAGCTATCGGGATTCGGGGAATCTCTATTGATGGAAAAAGTGTCATGTTAAATCAATTGAAGGACAGATGTAAATAATAACGCAACATCCGTCATCGGTCATCCGACATCGGACATTAAAAATATCGAACACCGAATAAAGAATATAGAATAACGAAGTGAAAAAACAAGGCTCCCCATGACAATACTAATCGCTTTACTTGCACTCGGCGGACTGACGCTTCTCTTGGCATTGATGCTGATCATTGCCAATAAGAAACTCTATGTCTATGAAGATCCGAGGATTGATGTGGTGGAAGGAATGCTTCCCCATGCCAACTGCGGTGCCTGTGGCTATCCTGGTTGCAGGCCTTTTGCGGAAGCATTGGTGAAAGAAGAAACATTGCCCGGAAAATGTACCGTAAGCAGTGAAGAAGGTAGAAAAGAAATCGCATCGTATTTGGGAGTGGATGCAGGTTCGGAAGAAAAACGGGTAGCGCGACTTGCATGTGCCGGTGGGATTAATGTGGCAATTAACCGCGCCAACTACGAGGGAAT